>DXEI01000080.1 GCA_019115045.1 Candidatus Gemmiger excrementipullorum
GTGGCGGGGTTGGAGTTGATGAGCACCGTCTCGACGCCCTCGCTTTTGAGCGCGCGGCAGGCCTGCGTGCCGGAGTAGTCGAACTCTGCCGCCTGGCCGATGATGATGGGGCCGGAACCGATGACCAGCACCTTTTTGATACTGGGATCCTTAGGCATCGTTGGTCACTCCCTTCGCAGCCAGCATGCGGCTGATGAATTCGTCAAACAGGAACTCGGTGTCCTTGGGGCCGCCGTTGGCCTCGGGGTGGAACTGCACGGTGAAGCAGTTCCACTTGTGGTAGTCGATGCCCTCGCAGGTGCCGTCGTTGGCGTTTGTGTAGCTGACGGCGCCGACGCCGGCGGGCAGGGTATCCCCCACCACCGCGTAGCCGTGGTTCTGGCTGGTGATGAAGGTGCGCCGGCCGCTGACATGGCTGACCGGCTGGTTGGCGCCGCGGTGGCCGTACTTGAGCTTGGTCGTCTGGGCGCCGGCCGCCAGCGCCGTGAGCTGGTGGCCCAGGCAGATGCCGAACGCCGGGATGCCGGTGTCGAGCATCTGGGCGATGTTGCGGATGATCTCGACGTTCTCGGCCGGGTCGCCGGGGCCGTTGGAGAGCATGAGCCCGTCCGGGGCCAGCGCCGCCAGCTCGGCGGGCGTGGTGCCGCCGGGCAGCACCGTGACGCGGCAGCCGCGCTTTTGCAGGCAGCGCACGATGTTGTTTTTGCAGCCCAGGTCCAGCAGCGCCACATGCAGCGGCGCATCGCCCCAGGCGCCGGGGGCCGTCGGCTCAAACGTCTGCGGCGCGCGGCAGGTCACCGAGGCGACGGCCTCGGTGACGGCGTAGGCCTGGATCTGGGGCAGCAGCGCCGCGGTCTTTTCCGGCTCGGCCGCGGGGTCAAACTCCGTCGTGATGGCGCCGTTCATGACGCCGCTCTCGCGCAGCGTGCGCGTCAGGCTGCGGGTATCGATGCCCTCGATGCCGATGACGCCCTGCTTTTTTAAGAAGGCGTCCAGCGTTTCCTCGCTGCGGAAGTTGGAGGGCGTCTTGCACGCCTCGCGCACGATGTAGCCGCGCGCCCAGACCTTGCCGCTCTCGACATCCTCGTGGTTCATGCCGTAGTTGCCGATAAGCGGGTAGGTCTGCGTGATGATCTGCCCGTAGTAGCTGGGGTCGGTCAGCGTTTCCTCAAAGCCGACCATGCCGGTGGCGAACACCACCTCGCCGATGGTCGTGCCGGGGCAGCCGATGCTCTGCCCACGGAACACGCGGCCGTTTGCCAATATCAGATATGCCTGCATAGATCAAAAACTCCCTGTTTTGCACATCAAAGGGTCTGTTTGGCGGCTTCCTTCATTTTGCGGCTGCCCAGGTGGACCAGCGGCAGCTTGCCCTCTTTGCACAGGGGGCATTCCTCCGGCACGTAGTTGGGCAGGTCCAGCTTGAGGGCGCTGGCCACGATGGGGATCGGGGACGGGGCCTCGGCGCGGGTGCGGTCGACGACGCAGGCGATGCCCAGGCAGACGCCGCCCGCCTCCTCAATGACGCGCTTGGTCTCCAGGCTGGAGACGCCGGTGGTGACGACGTCCTCGGCAATGATGCAGCGCTGGCCCGGCTCGATCTTGAAACGCTTGAGGGTCATGACGTTGTCGACGCGCTCGGTAAAAATGGCGCGCTTGCCCAGCTGGCGGCCCAGCTCATACGCATAGACGATGCCGCCCATGGCCGGGCCGACAACGACGTCGACGTCCAGCGCTTTGAGTTTTTCGGCGACCGGGGCCATGACCTCGGCGCATTTGTCGGGGTACTGCTGCAAAAAGGCCATCTGGCAGTACGCGCCGGAATGCCGGCCCGACGACAGCAGAAAATGCCCTTCCAAAAAGGCTTCACATTCCTTCAAAACTTCGATCGCTTCTCTTGCCATGGTACGTTCCTCCTGTATGTTCTTGCTGGTATCGTAGCATATTTTGTATATTATTACAAGTTTCTTGTATATAAATTCGCTCAGGCGCGGGCGCAGCCGCGGATCTCGTCCAGAGTGGCCACGCCGTGGGCGTCCATCCAGGCACCGATCTCCTGCGTGATGCGCACGCAGGCCTGCGGGTCCAGGAAGTTGGCCGTGCCCACCTGCACCGCCGCCGCGCCGGCCATGATAAATTCCATCGCGTCGCGCCCGGTCAGGATGCCGCCCAGCCCCACGACGGGGATCTGCACGGCCCCCACGGCCTGCCAGACCATGCGCAGCGCGATGGGCCGCACCGCCGGGCCGGAAAGCCCCGCAAAGGTGTTGTTGAACACCGGGCGGCGCTGTTCGAGGTCGATGGCACAGGCCTGGAAGGTGTTGCACAGGCTGATGGCGTCGGCACCGGCAGCCTCGACGGCCTTGCACATCTCGGGGATGCTCTCAGCCTGGGGGCTGAGCTTGACGACGAGCGGCACTGTGCAGACCTTGCGCACGGCGCTGACGACCTCGCTGGCATCCGCCGCGCGGATACCGAACGCAAGGCCGCCCTGCTTGACGTTGGGGCAGCTGATGTTGAGTTCCAAAAAGTCGATGCCGGCCGCGCAGAGCATCTGCACGCCCTCGACGTTTTCCTCGATGGTATGGCCGCCGAGGTTGGCCCACACCGTGGTGCCGCAGCGGCGCATGGCGGGCAGTTCATTGTCGATAAAATGCTGCACGCCGGGGTTTTGCAGGCCGATGGAGTTCATCAGGCCGGCGGGGGTCTCATACAGGCGCTCGCCCTCGTTGCCGGGCTGGCCATGCAGCGTCAGCCCCTTGCCGGAGATGCCGCCCAGCAGGCGCAGGTCCTCGATCTCGGCATACTCCGGCCCAAAGCCGAAGGTGCCGGAGGCCGCGATGACCGGGCCGGCCAGCCGCTTGCCGAGAAGATCTACATGCAGGTCCGCCATCAGTCAAACACCTCCTCGGCTGCAAACACGGGGCCGTCCTTGCAGACGGTCTTGGGGCCCACCTTGGTGTGGCAGGTGCAGCCCAGGCAGGCGCCCAGGCCGCAGGCCATCTTCTTTTCCAGGCTGGCCAGGCAGGGTTTGCCGGCCGCTGCGCAGAGCTTGGCCACGCCGCGCATCATGACCATGGGGCCGCAGGTCAGCACGATGTCATAGCGGGCGGCGTCCAGCAGGTCGGTGACGAGGCCATGGTGGCCCTGCGCGCCGGAATCGGTCGCCAGGTGAATGGTGTGGCACCAGGGCACAAAAGCTTCCAGCCCATAGGGCTCGTCGCGAAATCCCGCGTAGAGGTCCGCCCGCACGCCGGCGCGGCAGAGCTGTTTGCACAGCAGCAGCAGCGGCGCAGTGCCGATGCCGCCGCCCACGACGGCGATGCGCTTGTACCGCTGCGCCAGCGCGGCGGCGTCAAAGCCGTTGCCGCACGGGCCGGTGACGGTCAGCACATCGCCGGGGCGCAGCGCCGCCAGCTTGTGCGTGCCTTCGCCTTTGAGCTGGTACAAAAAGGTCAGCGCGCCGGTCTGGCCGTCAAAATCATGGACGCTGATGGGGCGCGAGAGCACCGGCGTCGCTTCCGGCGCCCAGGCGCGCAGCATATAGAACTGCCCGGCGTGGGGTTCGTGGCGGGGGTCCTGCCACTGCACGACGAGGCGGCGGATGTCGGGCGCGGGCGCGTCCTGCGCCAGCACCTGTAACTTACAGCTTATCGCATTCACCCTGGATATCCTCCCGCATGCGCACGCATTCGTTGTAGGCGGCCTCGTCAAAGGCGACGCCGGGCTGTTTTTTCCACGCCAGCAAAATGCCGCGGCTGGAGTTGACGACGCCGCCGTTGCCCTTGGTCAGGTACTGGGCGATGTCGGCCGCTTTGCCGCCCTGCGCGCCGTACCCCGGGATGAGGAAGAAGGTGTTTTTGTAGGCGGCGCGGATGGCGGTGGCTTCCTCGGTATGGGTGCCGCCGATGACCAGCCCGATGCTGGAGTAACCGTGTTCGCCCCTATAGTCCTTGCCCAGGGCCGTCAGGCTGTCGCCCACCAGGTCGTAGACGTGGCGGCCGTCGGCCAGAGTCTGGTACTCAAAGTCCTTCGCGCCGGGGTTGGAGGTACGGCACAGCACGAACACGCCCTTGCCCCGCTCTTTGCAGTACGGCAGGTAGGGGCTGATGGAATCCAGCCCCATGTAGGGCGCCAGCGTGATGAGGTCGGCCTCAAAATCGCCGGTGAAGTGTGCCTTGGCGTACATCTCGGCCGTTTTGGCGATGTCGCCGCGCTTGATGTCGGCAATGACCGGCAGGCCGGTGGCGCGCGCCAGGCGCAGCGTCTCGGCATAGGCGCGCAGGCCGTCGAGGCCCAGCGACTCATAGTAGGCGATCTGCACTTTGTAGCAGCCCGCCACGCCCTTGGTGGCGTCGATCAGCGCGCGGTTGAAGGCGACGACGTTCTCCCCCGCCGTCTTGGCGGCGTCGGTCGCGGGCAGGTAGCTCAGTTCGGTGTCCAGGCCCACGCACACAGGGCCGTTGGCGGCCACGCTCTCGTACAGTTTGTCCATGTTGGTCAGCATGTTCATTCCCCCGTTTTGCTGTTATTCTTCGATCTGAAAGGTCACGGTACCGCCCTTGATGGTGGTGACGACTTTGCCGTACAAATACGCGCCGTCGTACGGGCAGTTTTTGCTTTTGCTGTGCAGTTCGGCGGCGTCCACCTGGTACAGATGGTCAAGGTCGACCAGCACCACGTCGGCGTCGTAGCCCGGGGCCAGCAGGCCCTTGCGGCCGGCCAGGCCCAGCACGGCGGCGGGGCCGGCGCTCATCAAAAAGCTCAGCAGTTCCAGCGGCAGGCGCTGCTCGCGGCAGAGCTTGGTGTAGCAGACGCCGAACGCCGTCTCCAGCCCCACCATGCCGGCGGCGCCTTTCTCTTTATCCTCGGCCGTGTGGGGCGCGTGGTCGGTGCCGATGCAGGTCACGGTGCCGTCCTGGATGGCCTCGATGAGCGCCGTGACGTCCTCCGCCTTGCGGATGGGCGGGTTGACTTTGTATTGCAGGCGGCTGTCGTCGAACCAGAGGTGGTGCGGCGTGACCTCGCAGCTGACGCGCGCGCCGCGCAGGCGGCTGCGGCGCACCGTGTCGACGGCTTCTTTAGTGGAGACGTGGCACATGTGCAGCCGGGTGCCGTAGTATTCGGCCAGGTGGCAGTTGCGCACCGTCTCGATGTTTTCGGCCAGGCGGTAGTCCCAGGGGCTGATCTCGCGGTCTTCGGCATGGGACATCACGGTCAGGCCGCGCTCCGTCGCGATGGCGAACACCCGCGCCATGACGGCGTTGTTCATGACGCCGTTGCCGTCCTCGGTGATGAACTTGACGTCGTCAGGCAGCGTGAGCAGGTGGTCGATGGTCTTGCCGTCGAAGTCTTGGGTGATGGACACCGTCTGGTTGGCGTCGCACAGGCCGATGCGTTTGGCTTCGTCCTGCACGGCGTGCGCGATCTCGGCCGAGGAGCAGACCGGTTTGGTGTTGGGCATCAGGTTGACGAAGGTGTACCCGCCCGCGGCCGCCGCGGCGGAGCCGGTGGCGACATCCTCTTTATACTCAAAGCCGGGCGTGCGCCAGTGGCAGTGGGTGTCGATAAACGCGGGCAGCACCGTGCGGCCTTTGGCGTCGAGCACTTCCTCCCCTTGTGGCGTCAGCAGCCCCGTGCCGACGGCGGCGATCTTGCCGCCGCGCAGCCAGAGTTCGATGGGGTTGCCGGCGCAGTCTTTCGCGTTGCGGATCAGCATGGCCAGACCTCCTGTTTGCAGATGGACCCGCCGCGCAAAACGGCGCGCGGGCAAAAAAAAACTTTTCCCAAAAAGGGAAAAGTCAAAAAACGGTACCCTGTGCAGTGCCAGGAAAGAACACCCCACCGTACATTTTAAAGCTGGTCCCACAGCCCGGCATGGCGGCGCCCCTCCCCTTACACAGATTTTACTTATTGTACCATGCCGCGCGGCGGGTGTCAATGCGGCGCGCACCGTTGCCCTGCAAGGGATTTTATGGATTTTTGCGCCGACTTTTGGACAATTTGCCAAGGCGGCCGCCTGCCGGGCCGGCGCGCCGGGCGGGGCGTTGCCTTTTGCGCGCGGGTGTGCTACACTGGTAGTGTATTTTTCGACTTTACTGCAACAGAGAGGCGGTCCCCCATGGGCCTTTGGGAAGATGCAAAAAATATCCGGGACAAAGACCCGGCGGCGCGCAACGTGGCCGAGGTCATTTTGCTGTACCCCGGTTTCCACGCGCTGTTCACCCACCGCATCGCGCACTTTTTGTACAACCGAAAGCTGTTCTTTCTGGCGCGGCTCGTCAGCCAGCTTTCGCGCCATCTGACCGGCATCGAGATCCACCCCGGCGCCAAGATCGGCCGCAAGCTGTTCATTGACCACGGCATGGGCATCGTGTTTGGCGAGACGACCGAGATCGGCGACAACTGTACGATCTACCACGGCGTGACGCTGGGCGGCACCGGCAAAGATACCGGCAAGCGCCACCCCACGCTGGGCGACAACGTACTGATCGGCGCGGGGGCCAAGGTGCTGGGGCCGGTGTACATTGGCGACAATGTGCGCGTGGGCGCCGGCAGCGTGGTGCTGAAAAACCTGCCCGCCAACGCCACTGCCGTGGGCGTGCCGGCCGAGGTCGTGCGCGTGGGCAATATCAAGTGCTGCCCGGCCGACGACCTGGACCAGCAGGCGCTGCCCGATATCGTCAGCATCCGCATTTCGGAGCTGGAAGCCCGCCTGAGCCGCATGGAGGCCAAGGCCCAGGGCGAGTACCCGCCCGACAAGCCGCAGCCCCCGCAATAGAAATGTATCCTGCCCAAACAGCGCCCCGCCGCCGCGGATCATTCCGCGGCGGCGGGGCGCTGTTTCAGCGGCGCGGCTCTTCGCTTTTGCCCAGTTCCAGGCGGCGGAAGCCCTCGCCCTGCACTTCGTTGGATTGCAGCATGACGATAAAGCAGCCGGGGTCCAGCGTGCGCACGGCGTGCTCGATCTCATAGAGCTGCTTGTTGGAGCAGGCGCACAGCACGACGTCCTTGGGCTGGCCGGCGTAGCCGCCGCGCCCCTGCAAAATGGTGGAACCGCGGTCGGCCACACGGTCGATCTCATCGCAGACCGACTTGCCGTCGTCGGTGACGATCATCGCCAGCATCGAGGAGGAGAAACCGAACATCATCTTGTTGATGACCGCCGCCACCAAAAAGTTGAACAGCAGGCCGTAGATGATGGAGTCAACGTCCCGGAACACCGCGCCGTTGAGCAGAATGACTGCCAGCGCCGCGCCGAACGTGAGGTTGCCGAACGGCAGGTAGGGGTGTTTGGCCTTGATGGCCATCGTGACGAAATCCAAGCCGCCGGTGCTGGAGTTCTGCATATAGATCAGCGCGTCGCCGATGCCGCACACCACGCCGCCGCACAGCGTTGCCAGCAGGCGGTCGCCGCGGTATTCGGGCAGAAGGGGCAGCAGATAGTCGGTAAAGACGGCGAACAGCACCATGCAGCGCACGCTGCGCAGGAAAAACGCCCGCCCCAGCAGCTTGTAGCTGAACAGGATGATGGGGATGTTGATGAGCACGTTGCTGAGGCCCATGGGCACGTCGAACAGGCGGTAGAGGATGGCCGACAGGCCGGCGACGCCGGTGACCGGTACCTCGGCCGCGACGGCAAAGCTGTAGATGCCGGCCGCCGAGACAAAGCAGCCCAGCACTTCCAGCAGCAGGTTGACGGTCTTGTTCTGGGTCATAGCAGCGCCCCCTCCCCAGGGCAAACAAAAGGCCGGGGCATACCCTGATGCTCCCGGCCAAGTGGTCCTTAGACGTTCTTTTATGGTGTGTTACACAGTCTTTTTGATCTTGCCGGCGCTGTAGGTGTTCAGCGCGGCGTCATCCAGCGCGTGCTCCAGCGCAGCGCCGTCGGCATAGAACTGGTTTTGCAGTTCCTCGGCTTTCATGGCCGTCAGCAGGTCGTAGCGCTCGGCCAGTTCGGCGGGCGTATCGCTCTTGAGCGGGTCGACGCGGCGCGCGACAAGCAGCGAGGTGCCCAGGTCGATGGTCGTCCAGCGGTTCATACCGGCGGCATCCAGCGGGTCGGTCAGGTCGTTGTAGCCCTCCCCGCCGTAGCTGGCCAGGGTATCGGGCGTAAACAGCTGCGCGCCCGCGTAGTACAAAGCCTGGGCGGCATCCTCCATCGTAGCGCCGATCAGCTCCATCGCCTGCGGCACATAGGTCTGGGCCGCAGCGTACACCGCCGTGCTGCCGGCGGTCTCGCCGGTCGCGGTCTCGTTCAGCTCGGCGGCGCAGTCGTCCGCCAGGGCCTGGATCTCGGCCCGCTGGTCATCATCCGCCATGGCGTAGGTGGTGTAGTCGACCAGCGGCAGCTCGATGCTCTCGATATAATAGCAGGAATCGTTGATATAGGCCGTGTACTCGTCATCGGTGACCGGCTGCTGGCCGTCGGGGCCGTAGAGCAGCCGCTCGATGGCTTCGGCTTTCTGCGCGTTGAGCAGGAACGCTTCGAGGCTGGCCTGCCCGATGCCGTTGGCCGCGTAGAGGTCGCCGTTGGACGCCCACAGGCTGGCGGCGCTGTCGGCGGCTTCGGCCGTGGCGGCATCCTCCAGCGTGGCGCCGAGTTCCGCGAACTGCTTTTCGACGGCGGCGTAATACTCAAGGGCGCGCATCGTCAGCTGGCGGACGTACTCCTCGCCGGTAGCGGTGACTTCCTCGTCGCCGATGGTGCCGGTGCACTCAGCCTTGAGCACGGTCTTGACGTCGCTGGCCGTCTCACCGGTGGCAAGGTCCGCCAGGCCGGACGCCGTATTGTAGGCGTTGTACTGCGCCAGCAGGTAGATGCCGGCCGGGATGTCTACGCCGCCGATGCTGCCCACCGACGCAGGCGTGGAAAGGTTACAGCCCGCCAGCGCCAGCAGCATCGACGCCGCCAGGCCCAGGCTGAACAGTTTGGTTTTGATCGAACGCATGTGATAAGCTCCCCTCTGCCGGGGGGTGCGGCAACGTGTGCGCCCCCCCTGAACACTTGTGCGGCCCAGGCCGCAACATAGAATGTATTATACCGCGTTTGGCCGTGCATTGCAAGCCCCGGCGCACCGTGCTATACTGGTAGGTGCTGAAAAAACTGTGAAAGTGTGAACGCCATGCTGCTGCAAGACCAACTGGCCGCCCTGGCCGCCAGCGACTGGGCGCCGTTTTTGGCCGCCGAGTGCGCCAAGCCGTACTTTGCCGAACTGGACGCTTTTGTGAGCGAGGCGGCCGCCGCCCGCACCGTCTACCCCGCCCCGCAGGATATTTTTGCCGCGTTTGCCGCCTGCCCGGCGCGCGGCATCCGGGCGGTGATTTTGGGGCAGGACCCCTACCACGAACCCGGCCAGGCGATGGGGCTGGCGTTTTCGGTGCCGGACGGCTGCAAAACACCGCCGAGTCTGCGCAACATCCACAAAGAGCTGGAAACCGAGTTTGGCCCTGCGCCCGCGCCGCACAACGACCTGACCCCCTGGGCGCGGCAGGGCGTGCTGCTGCTGAACACCGTGCTGACGGTGGAAGCGGGCAAAGCCTTCTCCCACGCGGGGCACGGGTGGGAGACCTTTACCCACGCCGCGCTGGAATATACAGCCGCGCAGGCCGACACGCCGCTGGCCGCCGTGCTGTGGGGCAAGCCGGCGCAGCGCTATGCGCCGCTGTTCCGTGCCGCGGCCGCGCACCGGCCGGTGCTGGTGCTGGAATCCGCCCACCCCAGCCCGCTTTCGGCGTACCGCGGGTTCTTTGGCTCGGCGCCGTTTGGCAAGGTGAACGCCTTTTTGCGCCAGCACGGCCAGGCACCCATCGCCTGGCTGTAAGGCCCCGCCCCTGCCGTATACCCAGAACGCCCCGCCCCTGCGTATCTGCAGCGGCGGGGCGTTTTTTGCCGGCAGCGGTTCCGGCAGCTGCCGTTAGCGCGAGTGTTTCATCGCATAGTACAAGATCATCCGCAGGGAGAGGCGCAGCACAAGGAACTACACATAGGGGCCTCCCCGCTTGCCTCAAAAGCGCTCGACGCCGCCGGGCGTCACGCGGGCATAGACCAGCGGCGGCAGGGCCGGTTGCTCGGCCCCGATGACAAGCCCGCCGCGGTACATCTCTTCGGCCGCCGGGAACAGCGCCGGGTCGTCGGCGTACAGCGTGCAGATGGCGTCGCCGGGGCGCACGGCATCGCCGAGTTTTTTGTGCATGATGATGCCGGCGGCAAAGTCGATGGCGTCCTCTTTGGTCAGGCGCCCCGCCCCCAGCAGCACGCTGGCGTTGCCGATCTTTTCGACGTCGTTTTTGACGATGTACCCGGCCTGCGCGGCCGTGACGTCGTGGCTGTATTTTGCCTTGCGAAACCGCCCGGGGTCGTCCAGGCAGGCGACGTCGCCGCCCTGCGCCGCAAACATCTGGCGGCACTTGGCAAAGGCGGAGCCGTCGGCCAGCACCCGCTGCGCCATGGCGCGGCAGGCGGCCTCGTCCCCTTTGCCGGCCAGCATCAGCATGTTGGCGGCCAGCTGCAGGCAGACTTCGGTCAGGTCGGCCGGGCCTTTGCCCTGCAAGACGGCCATGCTCTCGGCCACTTCCAGCGCGTTGCCGATGCTGCGGCCCAGCGGCTTGTCCATATCGGTGATGAGCGCCGCGACCTTGCGCCCGTGCGCCGTGCCGATGGCGACCATCTGGCGCGCAAGCTCGATGGCGTCGTCGAGCGTTTTCATAAACGCGCCGTCGCCCATCGTCACATCCAGCAGGATGGCGTCTGAGCCGGCGGCCAGTTTTTTGCTCATGATGGAGGACGCGATGAGCGGGATGCAGCCCACCGTCGCCGTCACGTCGCGCAACGCGTACATCTTTTTGTCAGCCACGGCGATCTGCCCGCTCTGGCCGATGACCGCGATGCCGATTTCGTTGACCTGGCGGAAAAACTCCTCCTGCGTCAGGCTGGTGCGGGTGCCGGGCACGGCCTCCATCTTGTCGATGGTGCCGCCGGTATGGCCCAGGCCGCGGCCGCTCATTTTGGCGATCTTGACGCCGCAGGCCGCCACCACCGGCGCGATGACCAGCGTGGTTTTGTCGCCGACGCCGCCGGTGGAGTGTTTGTCCACCTTGATGCCCGCAATGGCCGAGAGGTCTACCATCTCGCCCGAGCGGGCCATGACCTCAGTCAATGCCGCGGTCTCGGCATCCGCCATGCCGCGCAGGTAGATGGCCATCAGCAGCGCCGACATCTGGTAGTCAGGCACAGTGCCGGCCACATACCCGTTTACGGCAAAGGCCAGTTCTTCGCGGGTCAACGTGCCGCCGTCCCGTTTTTTGGCAATGATATCGTACATGCGCATCGCAATGCGCCTCCTTTCCGGCGGGGACCGCCAAACACAGAAATGCCGCCCGGGGACGGCATTTCTGTACAAGTTTCTGTGTGGGCGGCGCCGTCAGCGGCTGCCCTTGTCGTAGGGGATGCCCTCGGCTTTGGGGGCCATGCTGTTTTTGCTGGTGAAGGCCAGAATGACCATCGAGGCAATGAACGGCATCATGTTGTAGATGTTGGACGACCACCCCAGCTGCGAGAGCACGGTGGCGTCGGCAATGTTGGCCAGGCTCTTGAAGACAGCAAAGAACATCGCCGCGCCAAAGATGTGCACAGGCTTCCACTGGCCGAAGATCATGACCGCCAGCGCCAGGAAACCGGTGCCGGCCACGCCGACCTCAAAGCTCCAGGTCTGCACGCTGGGGATGATATAAGCCAGGCCGCCGATGCCGCCCAGCAGGCCCGAGATCAGCACGCCGGCGTAGCGCATTTTGTAGACGTTGATGCCCACGGAATCCGCCGCCTGGGGGTGCTCGCCGCAGGCGCGCAGGCGCAGGCCAAAGCGCGTCTTGTACATGACGATGTAGCTGATGACGAGCAGCGCGATGCCCAGCGGGATGAAGATGTTGAGTTCAAGGTCGCCGATCTTGAACAGGAAGGCGCTGTTGGTGTAGCTGACCTTGGAGGAGGTGGAGCCGTTATAATTCTTGGCCAGGATGACCGCCAGCGCCGTGGCCAGCATGTTGAGCGCTGTGCCGCCTATGGTTTGGTCGGCCTTTAGGTGTATGGAGGCAAACGCCAGCAGCAGCGCGTAGACCATGCCGGAAAGCGCCGCCACCAGCACCGAAAGCGTTACCACCAGCCAGGGCGCGGTGCCGGTGGGCAGCATGGCGACGGTGAGCACGCCGCCCAGGCCGCCGATGACCATGATGCCCTCGAGCGCGATGTTGATGATGCCGGAGTGTTCGCTGAACATGCCGCCCAGCGCCACCAGCATCAGCACGATGCCGTACAGCAGCGTATATTTGATGAGTAACAGCATATCACTTGCCCTCCTTCCCGGCAGGTTTGCCCTTGCCCTGCATCCAGCGGCCGATAAGGCTGCGGAACAGCATGGCGAACGCGCACAGGTAGATGATGATGCCGGAGATCATATCGGCGATCTCGGCCGGGAAGTAGCGTGTGGGCAGGAAGGAACCGCCGATGGTGATGTGGGAGATGAACAGCGAGGAGAAGATGGTGCCGATGGGGTGCGAGGACGCCAGCAGCGCCGTGGCAATGCCGTTGAAGCCCATGGCCGGCAGCGTGGTGGTGTTGAGGGGGTTCCACTCGGCCCCGCCGGAAAGGTACAGCAGCCCCGCGCCGAAACCGGCCAATGCGCCGGCAATGGTCATCGAGAGGATGATGTTCTTTTTCTCATTGATGCCGGCGTAGCGCGCGGCGTCCTTGTTGAGGCCGACGGCCTTGAGCTCATAGCCGAAGGTAGTCTTTTCCAGGATGACCCAGATAAGGACGGCCACCGCGATGGCCAGGAAGATGGCGATGGTGTTGGAGGTGGTGCCGAACAGATCCGAGAGCCCGGCCGAGGGGATGACCGAGGAAGGCGAAGTGGAAGCCACCTTCCAGGTGCGGGTGTTGTTGGCGTCGTACATCACGCCGGAGCCGCGGCCATAGATGATCTCGCAGACGAGGTAGAGACCGATCCAGTTGAACATGATGGAGGTGATGACCTCGTTGATGTTGAGGTAGGCCTTAAAGATGCCGGGGATGGCCCCCCACACAGCGCCGAACAGCGCCGACGCCAGCAGACAGATGAACCACGGCAGGTGCAGCACCAGCGCGCAGTACAACCCGCCGAAGGCGCCCAGCGTATACTGCCCGGCCGCACCGATGTTGAACAGACCGGTCTTAAAGGCAAACGCCACCGAAAGGCCGGTCATGATGAGCGGCGCGCCGTTGACCAGCGTGCGGCCGACACCGTAGGGGAAGTCATAAAAACCGCCCTGGATGATGCGCACAAAGCCCTGGTCCCAGGCGTGTTCGGGGTTGATGATGAGCAGTACGATAAGGCCCACCAGCAACCCGATGAGGATGCACAGCAGCGCCGCCAGCACCGTGTTGACGCTTTGGCGCAGCCTGGCCTGTGCGTCAAGACTTTTGGCCGTTTTTTGCTTTGCCATGGTTTACTGCGCCCCCTTTCCCTGTTTTTTGGCGCCTGCCATGTACAGGCCCAGTTCCTCGACCGTGGTGGTCTTGGGGTCAAACTCGCCGACGATCTCGCCCTCGTACATCACAAGGATGCGGTCGGAGAGGTTCATGACTTCGTCCAGTTCCAAACTGACGAGCAGCACGGCCGTGCCGCGGTCGCGCTCGGCCACGATCTGTTTGTGGATATACTCGATCGCGCCGACGTCAAGGCCGCGGGTAGGCTGCACGGCTACCAGCAGCTTGGGGTCTTTGTCGATCTCGCGCGCGATGATGGCTTTTTGCTGGTTGCCGCCCGACATGCTGCGGGCAATGGTCACACTGCCCTGGCCGCTGCGCACGTCGTACTGTTCGATCAGCTTGTCGGCGTAGGCGCGCACCTCGCCCTGTTTGATGAAGCCGTGGTTTTGGAACGCGGGCTCCCAATAGCGCTGCAGAACAAGATTTTTCTCCAGCGTATAATCCAGCACCAGGCCGTGTTTGTGGCGGTCCTCCGGGATATGGCTCATGCCGTCTTTGGAGCGCTGGCGGATGGAGGCGTGGGTGATATCCTGCCCGCACAGCGTCAGAGAGCCGCCGGTGACTTTTTCCAGCCCCGTCAGGCCGTAGACCAGCTCGGTCTGGCCGTTGCCCTCGATGCCCGCCAGGCAGACGATCTCGCCGGCGTGCACGGTAAAGCTGACGTCGCGCACGGCGTCCTTTTTGTGTACGCGGCCCGGCACCTTGAGGTCCTTGACCTGCAGCACCGGCTCGCCTGGCTTGGCGGGGGCTTTTTCGACGGCAAACTGCACGTCGCGCCCGACCATCATGCGGGAGAGTTCCTCTTTGGTGGTCTTGGCGATCTCCACCGTGCCGATGCCCTTGCCCTTGCGCAGCACGGTGCAGCGGTCGGCCACGGCCATGATCTCGTTGAGTTTGTGGGTGATGAACAGAATACTCTTGCCCTCTTTTTTGAACCCGCGCATGATCTCCATCAATTCGTCGATCTCCTGCGGGGTCAGCACGGCCGTGGGTTCGTCAAAGATCAGGATCTCGTTGTCGCGGTAGAGCATTTTCAGAATTTCCACGCGCTGCTGCATACCGACCGAGATATCGCTGATCAGCGCATCGGGGTCGACGCGCAGGCCGTATTTTTCCGAGAGTTCCACCACGCGCTTGCGGGCGGCGCTTTTTTGCAAAAAGCCCGCCTTGCAGGGCTCGACGCCCAGCATAATGTTGTCGAGCACGCTGAAACACTCGACCAGTTTAAAATGCTGGTGCACCATGCCGATGCCCAGCGCATTGGCGTCGTTGGGGTCCTTGATGCGGACCTCCTCGCCATTTTTTTTGATCGTGCCCTGTTCGGGCTGGTACAGACCGAACAGAACGCTCATCAGCGTGGATTTGCCCGCACCGTTTTCGCCCAGCAGGGCGTGTACCTCGCCGCGGCGCAGCTGCAGGGTGACATCATCGTTGGCCTTGATGCCGGGGAATTCCTTGGTGATGTGCAGCATTTCGATCACGAAATCCTCTGCCAATCCGCTCACGCTCCTTTCTTGCTTCGATTAGACTTATTATACAATTTTTTACCGGCTTTCACAAGTTATTTGGCCGATTTTTCTGGAACTGTTTGTACAAATGTACAATGCGGCGGCCCCAGCCCCCAAATGGCAGCAAAAAGCGGGCGTCCGCTTGCGCGGACGCCCGCCCGGGTGTGCAGATCACTGCTGATAATCCACGGTGGTGAACTCGCTGACCGTGGGCTCGGTGTCGGAGCTGTTGCTGATGGTGACCTCGCCGGAGCGGATCTTCTCCAGCAGGGCGGTGTACTCGTCCTGGGTGAAGGTGGTGAAGCACCAGCTGGTCTCGGCGGTGGGCAGGCCGACATAGTCGCCTTCCTCCAGACCGTAGTTGCCGTTGGTGCCGCCGATGGTATCCCAGGTGCCGGCCGCCGCGTGGTCAAGCGCGTCGGTAACGGCCTCGCCCAGGCCCTTCATGGCGGAGGTCAGGAACGGGTTGTAGCTGTAAGCGCCGTCGGCCACGCCGTTTTCGCCAACGTAGTGCTGGTCAACGTCAACGCCGATGACCATGCCCTCGCTCTTGACGGCAGCCTCGACCGCGCTGGTGTAAATGCCACCGCCGCAGGCGAAGACGACCTCGGTGCCGTTCTGGTACCAGCTCTCCATCTTGGCGGTGATGTTGGCATCGCCAAAGAACTGGTTGCCGTACCAGTAGTTGATGCTGACGTTGGTGCCCAGCTCCTGCGCAGCGGCGTCAGCGCCCTGCACGAAGCCGTAGCCGTAACGGATAACGGCGGGCACAGCCTGGCCGCCCAGGAAGCCCAGCTGGGTGAAGCCGTCCTTGACGGCGGCGTAACCGGCCAGGTAGCCGGCCTGCTCCTCTTTAAAGGTGATGCAGTAGACGTTGGCGGGGATCTCCTCGGTGCCGATGTCGGCCGCGGTGATGTCCACGCCGACGAAGTTGACGTCGGGGTACTCGGTGGAGGCCCAGGCGATGGAGGAGCCGTACAGGTAGCCGACGCAGACGATGGTGTCGGCGCCGTCATTCACGGCGTTGCGGATCAGGGTCTGGCGATCCTCGTCCGAGGGATCGTCCGGCGGCAGGTAGTAGTCGGTGTCAACGCCGTTGGTCTCGCCGTAGGCGACGATGGCGTCCCAGCAGCCCTGGTTGAAGCTCTCGTCGTCGATGGTGCCGACGTCGCAGACCTGCGCGATCTTGGCAATACCGGCGGAAGCCTCTTCGCCCACGGCCTCCTCGGCCGTAGCTTCGGTGCTGGTGCTCTCGGTCGCCGTGCTGTCAGCCGTGGAAGCCGCGTCGTTGCCGCCGCAGGCAGCCAGGGACAGCGCCATGCTGGCCGCCATGACCAGTGCAAGCAATTTCTTCATGGTTTTGTTCTCCTTTGTTCCAAAAAAGGTCCGGGCAGGGCGGTTCCCTGCCCGGTATAAATATCAGTATAGCCCATCTGCCCCGGTTTTGCAATGAAAAATTCGACACAATTCCATTACAAAACTTTGACAATTGTACAGCCGCTCAATTTTCCACAGTGACGGTGACCAGCGGCGTGTCGGGCAGTGTGTTCATATCGGCGTAGGCTTCCACCTCCAGCTCGCTGTTGCGCAGCTGCTCGTACAGGCGTTCGTAATCGTTTTGGGTAAAGTTGTTGAACCGCCAGGCAGAGCCTGCCAGCGCCACGCTGCCGTCGGTATAGCCCAGGCGCTCGGTCTGGCCGGCATCCTGCTGGCTCCAGGTGGAATTGCCCGAGAAGAATTTGTACAGCTGGCGCTGCACGGCGGCGTTGTAGCACTGGATGGCGCTGCCCAGCACCCGCTCGCCCAGGGCGTTCTGGTCCCAACCGGTGGCGAACGCCTTGGCGCCGGTCTGGTTGACGGCCTCCAGCGCGCTCTGCATCAGCGCATCGCCGTCGGCCAGGATCAGCCCGGTGCCGCCGTTGAACCAGTCGATCATGCGCTGGGTCACCACCGCCGGGTCGCCGATGTCGCCGGTATACCACACGCGCAGGGTCACGTTTTGGCCCTGGCGCTCGGCCGCGGCGTTGGCTCCCTGCAAAAAGCCGGTGCAGTACCGCACGATGCCGGGCAGCTCGTCGCGGCCCACAAAGCCCAGCGCGGTGTAGCCTTCGGCCACGGCCGCGTACCCGGCCAGGTAGCCGGCCTGCTCCTCGCGGAAGAGCACACAGTGGACGCTGGCCTCGGTGGCATAGCTGGTGTAATCCTCGCTGTGGGGCTCGTTGTCAAACAGCAGGTAGTGCACATTGGGGTAGTTGGCCTGGATGTTGAACAGCGCCTTGGCCATGGCCTCGCCGCGGCAGACGACCAGCGCCGCCCCGCTTTGGGCCGCGGCGCGCAGCGCGTCCTCGGCCGTGGCCAGGCTCGCACCCTCGCCGTACAGGCAGGACTGCGCGGTATAGCCAAAGTTGGCGGCAAAGGTCTGGATGCCCTGCCACAGCAGCGCGTCGGGGCCGGACTCGATGCCGGCGGCGTCCGCCGCCAGCGCAATGGACGCCCCGCCGGGCAGCGGCACGGCGTCGTCCGCTGCCTGGTACACGTAGGAGGCATCGTCCAGCGGCACCGTAAATGCGGCGGTCTCCGTCGTTTGCCCGCCCCGCCCGCAGGCCGCCAGGCTTACCAGCAGCGAAAGGCAGAGCAGCAGTGCGATGAGTTTTTTCATGGGTAACGGGAACTCCTTACTTTGGGGATTCTGGTTCGGCGCTTTCCAGGTTGGCCGGGCCGAACCCGTAGGGCAGCAGCTCGCCCAGCGTCGTCACGATGTAATCGTCGGCGCTTTTGGCCATGATGACGGTCAGGCCGGGGCCGCCGAACTCATGCAGCGCCTGGCGGCAGACGCCGCACGGGCCGGTAACGAGGGTGTTGGTCTGGCCCTGCAGGCTGCCCACGATGGCGATGGCGGCAAACTGGCGCTCGCCCTCGCTGACGGCTTTGAACAGCGCCGTGCGCTCGGCGCAGTTGGTGGCGGTGTAGCCGGCGTTCTCGATGTTGCAGCCGGTATACACCTTACCGCCCGACGTCAGCAGCGCGGCCCCCACGTTAAAGTGGGAATACGGCGTGTAGGCGAACTTTTGGGCCGCAAAGGCGTCGCGGATCAGCGCCTGGATCTGTGCTTTTTCCATCTTACTTCTCCAGATACGCCGGGGCGCCCAGCGCCACCTGCATCATGGCGGTAAAGCTGGTCTGGCGCTGTTCGGGGGTGGTGATCTCAGGCGAGACGAAACTGTCGGAGATCGTCAGCAGGCAGGCGGCGCGCTTGCCCAGCACCCTGGCGTTGTGGAAGAGGGCAAAGCTCTCCATCTCGACGGCAAGGCAGCCTTTTTCGTCGCGCAGGCGCTCCCAGTAAGCCGGCTTGGCGTCGCTGGGCTGGCGGTAGAACACGTCGGAGGAGTGGATCACGCCCTCGATGAGGGGGATGCCCTGCGTGGCGGCGCTGGCGCGCAGCGCGTCGTTGAGGGCGGCGTCCGGCGTCTGGATGTCGTCGGTGCTGCCGCTTTGGGTGCGGGCGTAGCTGCTCTCAGAATAGGCGCCGGTGGCCAGCACGACGTCGAACAGCTTGGCTTTGCCGGTGTAGGAACCGGCCGAACCGACGCGGATGATGTTCTCGACGCCGTACTGGGTGTACAGTTCATAGGAATAGATGCCGATGGACGGCATGCCCATGCCGCTGCCCATGACGCTGACGGGGCGGCCCTGGTAAGTACCGGTGTAGCCGAGCATGCCGCGCACGTCGGTGACGAGGCGGGCGTCCTGCAAAAAGGTCTCGGCAATGAACTGGGCGCGCAGCGGGTCGCCGGGCATGAGGACGGTCTTGGCAAAATCGCCGTTTTCGGCGCGGTTATGCGGGGTAGACATAGTCACACGCTCCTTTATCATAGGTTTGTCCCTATAGTATACCACATTTGGCAAGTTTGTGGTAAAATAGGGCTGAATTTTTTTGGGAAAGCCGGTGTTTGTATGCCATTGCCGCACCACTGCACGCTGTGCCCGCGCGCCTGCGGGGCCGACCGCGCCGCCGGGCAGGCCGGGTACTGCGGGGCCGACGGCCGGCTGCTCGTCGCGCGTGCCGCGCTGCACCACTGGGAGGAACCCTGCCTGAGCGGCAGCCCCGACGATGCGCGCGGCAGCGGCACGGTGTTTTTTACCCACTGCGCGCTGCGCTGCTGCTACTGCCAGAACTACCCCATCAGCCAGCAGGGCGTGGGCAAGGCCATCACCGCCGCGCGCCTGGCAGAAATTTTCCTGCGCTTACAGCGCGACGGCGCGCGCAACTTAAACCTGGTGACAGCCACCCAGTACCTGCCCTTTGTGGTGGAAGCCCTGGACGCCGCCAAAGCCGCCGGGCTGACGCTGCCGGTGGTGTACAACACCGGCGGGTATGAGACGGTGGACTCCGTGCGCGCGCTGGCCGGGTATGTGGACGTGTGGCTGACCGACTTCAAGTACGCTTCCCCCGCGCTGGCGGCGCAGCTTTCGGCCGCGCCGGACTACCCCGCCGTGGCCGAGGCCGCCTTGCGGCAGATGCTTACGCAGACCGGCGCGCCCGTGTACGACGGCGCGGGCTTTTTGCAGCGCGGGGTCATTGTGCGGCACCTGGCGCTGCCCGGCCAGTGGCAGGACAGCCGCGCCGTGCTGCGCACGCTGGCCCGCTTGCGCCGCGAGACCGGCGTGCCCTTTGTGCCCAGCCTGATGAGCCAGTTTACCCCCTTTTACAAAGCCGCCGAGCACGGGCTGGGCCGGCGCATCACGACCTATGAATACCGCCGCGTCGTCGACGAGGCCATCCGCCTGGGCCTGACCGAGGGCTACATGCAGGAAAAAAGCAGCGCGCGGGAGGAGTACACCCCGCCCTTTGACCTGGAAGGCGTGTGACCGCCCCCGCGCAACATCCCCCTGCCCTGCCGCATACTATGCGCTAAGGGGGCAGCAGCCCGGCGCAGCTGCCGCCCCCTGTGGGGAAGGGGGCTTTTTTTATGGCTGTGTACCAGAACGGCATCGACGTGTCCCGCTACCAGGGCAGCGTCAACTGGGCGCAGGTGGCGGCGGCCGGCAAACAGTTTGCCATCGTGCGCATCGGCTCCAGCAACAGCGGCGGGCTGTATGTGGACCCGTACTTTTTGCAGAACGTAAGCGGCGCCCACGCGGCGGGGCTGCGCGTCGGCGCGTACTATTATACCTACGCGCGTACGCAGAGCGCCGTGGCCGACGAGCTTTCGACATTTATGAATGTGCTGCAGGGCCTGCAGCTGGAATACCCGGTGTTTGTGGACGTGGAGGATGCCAGCCTGACAGACCTGGGCCGCACCCGCCTGACCGGGCTGGTGCGCTACGCGATGGATATTTTGTACCAGCGCAAGTGGTACGGCGGGTGGTACAGCTATACCAACTATATCAACAGCTACCTCAACGCCGCCGAACTGGCCGACTACCCGCTGTGGGTGGCCGACTACCGCGCCAGCCTGGGCTACAGCGGGCGGTACGCGATGTGGCAGTACTCCGGCAGCGGCCGCGTGAACGGCATTGCCGGCGCGTGCGACCTGAACCGCAGCTACCGGGACTTTTTGCCCGACATCCGCGCCGGGGGCTTTAACAACTACGGCCCCGGCGGCCCGCTGATGCAGAACACCGACCGCTACACGCTGGTGGTGTTCAACGCCCGCACCGAGTATTTCTACACGCCCAATTTCAACGACGTCGTGGGCTACCTGCCGCTGGGGCGCTACCGCGTGACCCAGCGCAGCACCCAAAAGTACAACGGGTACGACTGGGTGATCTTTGACTACAACGGCGGGTCCTACTGGACGGCGCTGCTGGGCGACCGCAACCGGCTGGAGCGCAGCGCCTAGCGTGCAAAAAACGCTTGCATAACAACCATACGTTGTGGTATAATGCAAAGGATTTGACAAACATACGCGCTTTATGCTTAAATAATTTTGTATGCGCTATCAAAGAAACAGTACGCGGCCCGGCGCCGCAGGGGGACCCGACGCATGGTAAAAAAGAAGCAGGAATACGGCAACGACAGCATCCGCCAGCTCAAAGGCGCCGACCGTGTGCGCAAGCGCCCGGCCGTCATCTTTGGTTCCGACGGCGTGGAGGGCTGCGCCCATTCCATTTTTGAGATCATCTCCAACTCCATCGACGAAGCGCGCGACGGCTACGGCAACCGCATCAACGTCACGCTGTACCCCGACCACATCATCGAGGTCGAGGATTTTGGCCGCGGCATCCCGGTGGATTACAACAAGGCCGAGGAACGCTGGAACTGGGACCTGGTGTTCTGCGAGCTGTACGCCGGCGGCAAATACGCCGAGGGCGGCGGCAACTATGACTTCAGCCTGGGTCTGAACGGCCTGGGCCTGTGCGCGACGCAGTACGCCAGCGAGTGGATGACCGCCGACATCTACCGCGACGGGTTCCACTACCACCTCGATTTTAAAAAAGGCGAGAACGTCGGCGGCCTGCAAAAGCAGCCGTACACCGGCCGCCGCACGGGGTCGGTCATCCGCTGGCGGCCCGACACCGAGGTGTTCACCGACATCGCCGTGCCGGCGGAGTCGTTCCAGAACATGCTGCGCCGCCAGGCCGTCGTCAACGACGGCGTGACGCTGGTGTTCACCGACAAATCCGGCAGCGAAGCGAAAAAGTACGAGTACCTGTACGAGCACGGCATCGCCGACTATGCCAACGAGCTGGTGGGCGACCAGGCGCTGACGCCGGTGCATTTCTGCGCCGGGTCCGCCAGCGGCCGCGACCGCGCCGACCAGCCCGACTACCAGGTCAAGATGAACGTGGCGTTCGCGTTTTCCAACACGGTGCAGGTGCTGGAATACTACCACAACTCCAGCTGGCTGGAACACGGCGGCAGCCCCGACCGCGCCGTGCGCACGGCGTTCGTCAACCAGATCAACGCCTGGCTGAAAAACAAGGGCCTGTACAAGAAAAACGAGAGCGCGATCACCTTCTCGGACGTGCAGGACTGCCTGGTGCTGGTGTCGTCGAGTTTTTCCACCCGCACCAGCTACGAGAACCAGACCAAAAAGGCCATTACCAACAAGTTCGTGGCCCAGGCCATGACCGAGTTCCTCAAACATCAGCTGGAAGTCTATTTTGTTGAGCACCCCGACGAGGCCGAAAAAGCCTGCAAACAGGTGCTCATCAACAAGCAGAGCCGCGAGCACGCCGAAAAGGCGCGCATCTCCATCAAAAAGACGATGACCCAGCAGATGGACCTGGCCAACCGCGTGCAGAAGTTCGTCGACTGCCGCACCAAGGACCCCGCCCGCCGGGAATTGTACATCGTGGAGGGCGACTCGGCCATGGGCGCGGTCAAGCAGAGCCGCGACTCGGAGTTCCAGGCCATCATGCCCATCCGCGGCAAGATCCTCAACTGCCTGAAAGCCGACTACGCGCGCATCTTCAAGTCCGACATCATCACCGACCTCATCCGCGTGATGGGTTGCGGCGTCGAGCTGGGCGGCAGCCACAACAAGGACCTGGCCAACTTCAACCTGGAAAACCTGCGCTTTAACAAGGTAGTCATCTGTACCGACGCCGACGTCGACGGCTACCAGATCCGCACGCTGGTGCTGACGATGCTGTACCGCCTGACCCCGACGCTGATCAACAAAGGGTACGTATACATCGCCGAGAGCCCGCTGTATGAGATCAACACCAAAAACAAGACCTACTTTGCCTACACCGAGCCGGAGAAAGCGGACATCCTGCGCCGCATCGAAGGGCAGAAATATACGATCCAGCGCTCGAAAGGTTTGGGTGAGAACGACCCCGAGATGATGTGGCTGACGACGATGAGCCCCGAGAGCCGCCGCCTGATCAAAGTGCTGCCCACCGACGCCGAGCGCACGGCGCAGGTGTTTGACCTGCTGCTGGGCGACAATTTGCAGGGCCGCAAAGAGCACATTGCCGAGCACGGCGCCGAATACCTGGACGATCTGGACGTAAGCTGAGGGAAAGAGAAGTTATGGCAAGAAAACGCGAAAAAAAGACGGCCCCCGCCCGCCCGCAGCTGGGGGATAACGTAGAGATCCTTTCGGCCGGCGAAATTTTGGAGGCGCCCATCACCGAGACGCTGGAGACCAACTACATGCCCTATGCGATGAGCGTCATCGTCTCCCGCGCGCTGCCGGAGATCGACGGCTTCAAGCCCGCCCACCGCAAACTGCTGTACACGATGTACGGCATGGGCCTGCTGAAAGGCCCGCGCACCAAGAGCGCCAACATCGTGGGCAGCACGATGCACCTGAACCCCCACGGCGACGCCGCCATCTACGATACGATGGTGCGCATGGGGCGCTCCAACGAAAGTTTGCTGGTGCCCTACGTCGACTCCAAGGGCAACTTTGGCAAGGCGTACAGCCGCGATATGGCCTACGCCGCCGCCCGTTACACCGAGGCCCGCCTGGAACCGGTGTGCGAGGAGTTGTTCCGCGACATCGACAAGGACACCGTCGACTTTGTGCCCAACTACGACGGTACCACCACCGAGCCGACGCTGCTGCCGGTCACCTTCCCCACCATTTTGGCCAACAACACGCTGGGCATCGCCGTCGGCATGGCGTCCAACATCTGTTCGTTCAATGTGGGCGAGCTGTGCAACGCCACCATTGCGCTGATGAAAGACCCCGAGGCCGACCTGACCGAAATTTTGCCGGCGCCGGATTTTGTGGGCGGCGGGCAGATCTTGTACGACGCGGCCGAGATGGAAAACGTGCGCGAGCACGGCCGCGGCAGCGTGCGCGTGCGCGCGCAGTGGCGGTACGACAAAGCCAACCACTGCATCGACGTGACGCATATCCCCCCCACCACGACGGTGGAGGCGATCATGGACAAGATCACCGAGCTGGTCAAGCTGGGCAAGGTCCGCGAGATCAGCGATATGCGCGACGAGACCGACTTAAACGGCCTGAAGCTGACCATCGACCTCAAGCGCGGGCAGGACCCCGAAAAGCTGATGGCCCGCCTGTTCAAGGCCACCCCGCTGGAGGACAGCTTTGCCTGCAACTTCAACGTCCTGATCGCCGGGCAGCCGCGCGTGCTGGGCGTGCGCGAGATCTTGCTGGAGTGGGCGGCGTTCCGCGCCGAATGTGTGCGCCGCCGCACCTACCACGATCTGCAGGGCAAGCAGAAACGCCTGCACCTGCTGCAGGGCCTGCAGGCGATCTTGCTGGACATCGACAAGGCCATCGACATTGTGCGCAACACGGCCGAGGAAGCTGAGGTCGTGCCCAACCTGATGATCGGGTTCGGCATCGACGAAGCGCAGGCCGAGTATGTGGCCGAGATCAAGCTGCGCCACCTCAACCGCGAGTACATCCTCAAGCGCACGGCGGAGATCGAGGAGCTGGCCGACGCCATCGCCGACCTTGAGGACATCCTCAAGCGGCCGGCGCGCATCAACCGCATCATCATGGGCGAGCTGGGCGACGTCGCCAAAAAATACGGCCAGCCCCGCCGCTGCGAGATTTTGTACGAAGCGCCGGACGAGGACACCGGCGAGGAGGAGCAGCAGATCCCCGACTACCCGGTGCATCTGTTCTTTACGCGGGACGGCTACTTTAAAAAGATCACACCGCAGAGCCTGCGCATGAGCGGCGAGCAGAAGCTGAAGGACGGCGACGAAGTGCTGTTTACCTGCGAGAGCACCAACAGCGCCGAACTGCTGTTCTTTACCAACCTGCGGCAGGTCTACAAATCGCACGCATACGACTTTGCCGACAGCAAAGCCAGCGTGCTGGGCGACTACGTGGCTTCTGCCTTAGGCATGGACGACGGCGAGGTGCCGCTGTACATGGTGGTGACCGCCGACTACCGCGGCTGGATGCTGTTCTTCTTCCAGAACGGCAAGTGCGCCAAGATCCCGCTGCGCAGCTACGAGACCAAGCAGAACCGCCGCAAGCTGCTGAAAGCCTACAGCGACAAGGCCGAACTGGCCACCATGCGCTACCTGCCCGAGGAGACCGAGCTGGCCATTTTTACCACCAACAACCGCCTGCTGCTGGCCGGCAGCGCCCTGATCCCCGAGAAGGCGACGCGCGACAGCGCCGGCGTCAATGTGGTGACGCTGAAAAAGAACGCCCGCATCGCGCGGGTGACGCTTTCGGCCGGGCTGGAACTGGGCGAGGCGCACCGCTACCGCGTGCGCACGCTGCCGGCGGCCGGGGCCATCGTGCGCGCCGACGACCGCGCCGAACAGCTGACGCTGTGATTTCTTCCGCCTTCTGCACAGAACAGGAAAACGGACGTACTTTTTGATGGAAAGTACGTCCGTTTTCTGTTTGTCAGATCAAAGCCCGGCGCCGTCCTTTTGGGCCGAGACCAGCAGCATCATCGGGCGGCGCATCTCGTCCCGCATACCGGGAATCTCCATCATGGACGCCGGCGGCTGCGGCTCCACCACCTGCCGCAGAACAAAGCCGTTGTTGAGCAGCGTGTTCAGATAGGTGGTCAGGGTGCGGTGGTATTTGACCACCGGCTCCCCCAGGAACACGGCGTCCCGCTGCCCCTCGTAGAAATAGCGGTCCACCGGGAAGTGGAGGATGCTGCCGTCGGTGTCGTAGTACCAGTCCTGGGAGCCGTAGGCCGTAAACACCGGGTGTTCGGCCGAAAACACCAGCCACCCGTCCGGCCGCAGCCAGCGGCGGATCTTCTGGATCAGCGCTTCATACTCCTTCACATAGTGGAAGGCCAGCGAACTGAGCACCACGTCAAAACTTTCCGGCGCAAAGTCCAGGTCCTCCATGGCGGCCTGACGGTAGGTCACCTGCGGGTGGGCGTTGCGCGTCCGGGCCACGGCCAGCATCTTTTGGGAAAGGTCCGTTCCCAGTACCGACGCCGCGCCGTGTTCGGCGGCATATCGGCAGTGCCAGCCGTAGCCGCAGCCCAGGTCCAGCACGTCCCGCCCCGCAAAGGGCGGCAGCATCTTTTCCAGCGCGGGCCATTCCCCCGCCCCCTGCAGCCCCTTTCGGGAACGGTCCATCTGGCTGTATTTTTCAAAAAAGCGTTCTTCGTCGTATTTGTTTTCTTTCATAACAGGCCTCTCTCCCCTACAGAACGGTCTTGCGTTTTCCGGCGGTTTGCGGGACGCGAACGCGCCCCTGCCGGACCGGCAAAAAAATCCCCTGCGGTTCCGGTCAGAGGCGCCGGGGCCGCAGGGAACGGCAGGATCCGAAAAATCAGGCCAGCAGCGGTTTGAGCGCGGCGGCCAGCTCGTCCTTTTTGGCCTGGGCTTCGGCCAGGTCCTTGCCTTTGGTGGTAAAGTAGGTCTTGATCTTGGGCTCGGTGCCGGAGGGGCGCACCACGACGGTGGCGCCGCTGGCCAGCGTGTAGATCAGCACGTTGGCGGCGGGCAGGCCGGTCTCCTCGGGCTTTTTGTAGTCGACGACCTTGACGACCGCGTCGCCGCCGAAGTCCTTGGGCGGGTTGGCACGCAGGTCGGCCATGATGTCGGCCATCTTGTCCATGCCGGACAGGCCCGGGAACTCAAAGCTGTCGACCTTGTTGAGGTAGCGGCCGTACTGGGCGTAGATGCGCTCGAGCTCCTCTTTGATGGAGCTGCCCTTGGCACGGTAGTAGGCGGCCATCTCGCAGATCAGCATGCTGCCGATGATGGCGTCCTTGTCGCGCACATAGGGCCCGGCCAGGTAGCCGTAGCTTTCCTCAAAGCCAAAGATAAAGCGGTCGACCTCGCCGTCGGCTTCCAGTCTGGCGATCTGGTCGCCGATCCACTTGAAGCCGGTGAGGACATTGCGGCACTCGACGCCGTAATGCTCGGCCACTTTGTCGGCCAGCGGGGTGGAAACGATGGACTTGCACATGACGGGATTCTTCGGCATGGTGCCCTGCTCGATACGGCCGGCGCAGATGTAGTCCAGCAGCAGCACGCCGACTTCGTTGCCGGAGAGCAGCTCATAGCTGCCGTCCTTGCACTTGACGGCGATGCCCACACGGTCGGCGTCGGGGTCGGTGGCCAGCATCAGGTCGGCGCCGGATTTTTCGGCCAGTTCCAGGCCCAGGCGCAGCGCTTCAAAAATTTCGGGGTTGGGGTAGGGGCAGGTCGGGAAGTTGCCGTCGGGGTCCTTCTGCTCGGGCACGATGGTGATGTCGGTGATGCCGATCTCGCCCAGGACGGTGGTTACGGGCACGAGGCCGGAGCCGTTGAGCGGGCTGTACACGAGTTTGAGGCCGGCGGTCTTGCAGATGCCGGGGCGGATGGAGCGCGCTTCAATGGCGTCGTACAGCGCGCGGATGCAGTCGTCGCCGACGTACTCGATGAGGCCCTGGGCCAGGCCGTCCTCAAACGCAATGCGCTTGGCGCCGGTGAGCACATCGGTCTTTTGGATCTCGGCGTAGACGATGTCGGCGGCTTCGTCGGTCATTTGGCAGCCGTCGGGGCCGTAGGCCTTGTAGCCATTGTACTTGGCGGGGTTGTGGCTGGCCGTGACCATGATGCCGGCGTTGCAGTGGTAGTAGCGCGTGGCAAACGAAAGCGCAGGCACCGGCATCAGCGCCTTGTAGATGCGCACATGCACGCCGTTGGCGGCCAGCACCTCGGCGGCCGTCTTGGCGAACAGATCCGATTTGATGCGGCTGTCGTAGCTGATGGCGACGGTCTGGGTGCCGCCCTGGGTCTTGACCCAGTTGGCCAGGCCCTGCGTGGCCTGGCGCACGACGTAGATGTTCATGCGGTTGGTACCGGCGCCGATGACGCCGCGCAGCCCGGCCGTGCCGAATTGGAGCGATACCGCAAAGCGGTCCTGGATGGCGGCGTCGTCCCCGCGGATGCTTTCCAGTTCCGGTTTGAGGTCGGCGTCGTCGAGGTCGGCGGCCAGCCAGCGTTCGTACATATCCTGATACATAAGTTGACACCTGCACTTTCGATAGATGCTGTAGAGTCCAAGGGCTCCTCTATGTACTAAATATACCAACTCTTGGCGGCACTGTCAAATGATTTTTGGGCAAAATATACGGTTTTTGCCCTGCCCTGCTTGTGGAACGGCGCTTTGCGCGGTATACTGGTGGTAAAGTTTGATCCGGGCGGGAGGGGCGCGGTATGTTTGCAAAAGTGACAAGCCTGGGCGTCACGGGGCTGGCGGGGTATCTGGTGCAGGTCGAGACCGATCTTTCGGGCGGGCTGCCGCAGTTCAACCTCGTCGGCCTGCCGGATTCCGCCGTCAAAGAGAGCAGCGAGCGCGTGCGCAGCGCCGTCAAAAACCTGCACTACCAGTGGCCGGCCAGCCGCATCACGGTCAACCTGGCCCCCGCCGACGTGCGCAAGACCGGCCCGGTGTACGACCTGCCGGTGTTCATTGGCATTTTGGCGGCGCAGGGCAAACTGCCCGCGGCGGGGCCGCAGCGCGCCTTTTTGGGCGAGCTGGGCCTGGACGGCGCGCTGCGCCCGGTAAGCGGCGTGCTGCCCATGGCGCTGGCCGCCGTGCAGCAGGGCGTGACCGAGTTGTACGTACCGGCCGAGAACGCCGCCGAAGCCGCCGTGGCCGAAGGGCTGACCGTCTACCCGGCGCGCAGCGCGCAGGACGTGGTGCTGCACCTGTGCGGGGCCGAGCCCATCGCCCCTGCGCAGGCCGACGGCTACGATGAAAACGGCGTCTGGCTGGGGCCGGATATGGCCGACGTGCGCGGCCAGGGTGAAGCGCGCCGCGCGCTGGAAATAGCAGCTGCCGGCGGGCACAACCTGCTGCTGGTGGGCCCGCCGGGCACCGGCAAAAGCATGCTGGCCAAGCGGCTGCCGGGCATTCTGCCGCCGCTGACCTACGACGAAGCGCTGGAGACCAGCGCCATCTATTCGGTAGCCGGGCTGCTGCGCGGCGGGCTTGTCAAAACGCGGCCGTTCCGCAGCCCGCACCACAGCGTCAGCTCCACGGCGCTGGCCGGCGGCGGCACGGTGCCGCGCCCCGGCGAGATCAGCCTGGCGCACAACGGCGTGCTGTTTTTGGACGAATTGCCGGAATTTGCGCGCGACACGCTGGAAGTGCTGCGCCAGCCGCTGGAGGATGGCGCTGTGACGGTAAGCCGCGTGCACGGCACCGCCACCTACCCCTGCAAATTTATGCTGGTGGCCGCCATGAACCCCTGCAAATGCGGGTACCTGGGCCACCCCACGCGGGAATGCACCTGCACGCCCAGCGCCATTGAGCAGTACCGCCGGCGCATCTCCGGCCCGCTTCTGGATCGCATCGACCTGCATGTGGAGGCCCTGCCGGTGGAATATGAGGACCTGGCCGCCGAACAGGGCGGCGAGCCCAGCGCCGCCGTGCGCGCCCGCGTGGTGGCGGCGCGCGCTTTGCAGCGGCAGCGCTACCACGCGCTGCCCGGCGTGCGCTGCAACGCCCAGCTGCCCGGCAGCGTGCTGCGGCAGTACTGCCGCATGACCCCGGCCGCCGAAAAGCTGCTGCGCGGCGCGTTTGAGCGCCTGGGCTACAGCGCCCGCGCCTACGACCGCATTTTGCGCGTGGCGCGCACCGCCGCCGACCTGGACGGCAGCGAGGTGCTGGACAGCGTGCATCTTTCGGAAGCGCTGCAATACCGCAGCCTGGACCGCAAGTTCGGCATCCGCTGAAGTTTCACACTAAGAAATCGCCCCCGACCGGGCACGCTGCAGCCGGTCGGGGGCGATATGTTTTGTTTATACCTGTTCCAGCACCTGCCACAGCGCCTGCGCGCTGGCCTGCCAGCTGTAGCGGGCCAGCAGTTCGCCGGCGTCGCGCTGCGGCGGGGTGACGTCGTCGACGTTGCCGGGGTTTGTTTCCAGGTCGATGTAGCCCGCGCAGCCGCCGTAGACTTCCCGCATGCAGGGGGTGTCGCTGACATAGATGCGCGGCGCGCCGCAGGCGACGGCTTCCAGCGGGGGGATGCCGAACCCCTCGTACAGCGTGGGGAACAAAAACGCCTTGCAGTGGTGCATCAGGGCTTTGGCTTCGCCGTCCGAGACATAGCCCAGGTAGACGACGTTGGGCAGCCCCGCCAGGCCCAGGCGCTTTGCCTCGCCCTGCAGGCTGCCGCCGCCGGCAATGGCGAACACGGCGTCCGGTTTGGCTTTGGCCGCGCGCAGCACCCAGGGGAAGTTTTTGTTTTTGAGCAGGTTGGCCATGCTGAAGTAATACTCGCCCCGGCGCAGCTGCGGCACTTTGGCAAAGATGCGCTCGTCGGCGGCGATGCGCTGCATCTGCTGCCAGGCGTTGTACACCACAAAGATGCGCTGCGGCGCCACGCCGTAGTACCGCGTGATCTCGCTTTTGGAAAACTGCGACACCGTGACGATGGCGTCGGCCACGGCGGCGATGCGCCGGTATTGCAGCCGGTGCCACAGCGCGCTGGCAAGGTCCCGCGGGGCGGTGTAAAAGTCCGGCCGGGCGCGGTAGCAGACGTCGTGCACGACGGCGACGCCGCGGAACCCGAACAGCGGGATGACGTTGCAGGTGGCCAGGCCGCGCGCGCCGCGCTGTTGCAAGTAGGCCGGATAGTCCAGCTGCTGCCAGGCCAGGCCGCGGCGCGTGCCGAAGGTGACCGTTTGGATGTTCTGGTAGACCGGCGCGCGCACGCCGGGCGGGGTGACGATCTCGACCCGGCCGGGCGGCACCAGCGCGTCGAGCGCCGAGAGCAGCTCAATGGAATAGCGCTGGATGCCGGAAATGCGCTGGCCAAAAAAGGACCCGTCTACGGCCCATACGTCTGTGTTCATGGGGCGTTCCCCCTCCCCTGCTGGAAAATTATGCGGCGCTTACAGGCCCGCGTACTGTTGTTTGACGCGCAGGATGCGCGCGACGCTCTCGTTGAGGCGTTCCTCGCTGACGGTGCCGTTTTCGACGGCCGCCACGACGCCGTCGAACGCTTCGGTCAGGCCGTCGGGCATCAGCAGAATGTCGCAGCCGGCGTTCAGCGCCTGCACGGCGGCCTCGGCCGGGGCGTACTGTTCGGTGATGGCGCCCATCGCCAGCGAATCGGTCACCACCAGCACGTCCTCGCCCTGCAAGAGTTCGCCGCGCAGCAGCCCGGTGACGATGTGGTAAGACAGCGAAGCCGGCGTGTCGCCGTCCAGCGCTGGGGCGGCGATATGCCCCACCATGATGGCATGGGGGCCGATGCCGCCCTCCCCTTGCGTCGGCTGCATAAACGGCAGGAACTCGCACTGCAGCATTTCCTCTTTGGTGCGGTGGCTGTAGGCCAGGCCGCTGTGGCTGTCCTCGGCCGTATCGCCGTGGCCGGGGAAATGCTTGAGCGTGGGCAGGATGCCCTGCGCCTGCAGGCCCTGCGCCATCGCCCCGGCCATAGCAGCCGCCGTCGCGGCGTCCTGCGAGAACGCGCGCGTGCCGATGACGGTGTTGGCGGGGTTGGTGTAGACGTCGGCGTCGGGGGCGAAGTCCATCGTGAAGCCGTAGTCTTTCAAGTACGCGCCGATGGCAGCCCCCATCTCGCGCGCGGCTTCGGGGTCGCCGGTCTCACCGACGGCGGCCGCGCTCTCGTACCGGGGCAGGTCGAACGCCGGGTGGTTGGCCAGGCGGGCCACGGCGCCGCCCTCCTCATCGACTGAGATCAGCAGCGGTATCTTGCTGGCCGCCTGCAGGTCGGCGTTGAACTGCGCGATCTGCTGCGGGCCGGTGATATTCTTGCCGAACTGGCAGATGCCGCCCACGGGGTAGTCCTGCAAAGTCTTTCGCATCGCATCGCTGAGGGCGGTCACGCCGTCGGCGTATTCGTCGTCGATCTCCTCCTGTGGGAGGGTAAGGTCGAGCGAATCCGGCCGGATCATAAACAGCTGGCCGACTTTTTCGCGCAGCGTCATCTGCTGCAGCAGCGCCGCCACGGGGTCGGCTTCCTCCGGCGCGGGTTCCGGCGCAGGGGTCTGTTCCTGCGCGGGGGCAGCCGTGGGGGCCGGTTCCGCCGGTCCCGATAAAGCAGGCGTTTCCGTCGCCGGCAGTTCGGGCTGCGGCGTCGGCTGGGCAGCGCCCGGGGCGGGCGTGCAGCCGCACAGCAGCGCCAGCGCCAGCAGGGCCGCCAGGCGGCCAAAACGTCGGTTCATTCTCATATAAGATTCCTTTTGTGCGCAGTCTTTGCTTTGTGGGGTCTGTTTTTGTATTATAGCACGTGCAACCGGGCGGGGCAAGCCGCGCGGCACGCCAAAAGCCCCGCCTGACGCCGGTTTGGCGCAAAGCGGGGCTTGGGTCTTTTGGGGTCAGTCTTCCGCGGCGGTCTCGGCGGTCGCCTCGGCGTCGTACAGGCTCTGTTTGGTCACGGCAAAGGCGTTTTTGTGGTCGGCGTTGACCTCGTACACGACGCTGGGGTCGCTGCTGGCCCGCAGGTAGCAGGCGCCGTCGTCCCCCGGCGTCTCGTTGCCGAAGCGCACCGTCAGCGCCGTGCCGTCGGTAAAGCTGAGCACCGCGACGACGTCGGGGTGCGTCAGCCCGTAGCCGCCGTCCTCCGGCGCGGTGATGGTCCACTCCGTCTGCAAATTGCACAGTGTGTTGGCCATTTTCTGCACAGCGTCCTGGTCCAGCGGGTAGTCCGGCTCACCGTCCAGCGTCCACTCGCCGTCGGTATGGGTAAAGGTCAGCGCGCCGACTTCCATCTCGGCCACATCGTCCGCCGTCTTGTCGGTCAGGGTCTGGGGCTCATAGAGGTCCCGCGGCGCTTTGCACAGGCCGATGAGGTCGTCCTGCGGGATGGTGTACGCCGCGCCGGTCTCGTCGTAGAGATAGTGGATCTCGGCCACGTCGTTGGCGCAGTCCACCGTCAGCGTGCGGGTCGTCTCGCCGCCGGTCAGCGTAAAGATCATCAGCGGCGTTTCGCTGCGGGCCGGGATCTCGGCCAGTTCATCGCCCTGCAGCCGGCGGTCGGCCCGCAAGGCGGCGTATTGCTCCACCAGCGCGGCGACGTCTTCCTGATCCAGCGGCAGCGACGGGTCCGACGCCAGCCGCCAGGTCCCGCCGGAGCCTTTTTGCAGCGTGACTTCGACGTTTTCGCCGCTGTAGCTTACGGTGTCGAGCTCTGCGGCAGTCAAGGGGCACAGCGCGATGCCCGGCAGTTCTTCCTCCTCTGCCGCGCTGTGCAGCACCGCCAGCAGCACGGCCAGCAGCACCACCACCGCCGCCAGCAGCGCCAGCGGCAGCATCTTTTTGCGTGTCATAGCGTTTCCTTTCTGTTAACGGCGGCGGCGCACCAGGCAGACGACGGCGCCGGCGATCAGGCAGACGATGGGCAGCACAAAGACAAACAGCACGCCCAGGCCGATGATGGCCCCCGCCGGCACCGTGAGGGCAGCGGCGCTCATGCTCTTGGCGCTGATGACGGCGGTGGTCTGCTGGCCGTTGCACCAGTTGACGATGCTGCCCAGGAACTGCGCGTTGCCGCCGGAGGTGCTCTGGTTGGCGGCCGTCTGCAGCGCGTTGGGGCAGTTGATCCACACCACGCGCGCGCCGGTGGCCTCATTTTCGGCGGCCGTTGCCACGGCGAAGCTGCCCACGGGGTCGGTGTCGGCCTTCTGCGCGGTCTCGGCCGTGGCGTAGTTTTCCAGCGAGTAGGCGTCCAGGCTGGTCGTCAGCAGGTCGGTGTGGGTGTAAGCACTGTCGTCCTGCGAGACGATGCCTTGCGCAATGGGCGTGTAGACCATCATGCCGGCGGTCATGCCGGCCAGGATCTCGTTGGAAGCGACGTCGGGCAGCAGGTAGGTGGGAGACATGCCGTAGGGGTAGTGGTCACCGTCTGTCTCCACCAGCAGGCCGGGCTGGCGGGTCATGCCGCAGGAGGCCAGCACACCGTCGAGGTTGGGGGTCTCCAGCGTAAAGTCGGTCACGGCCAGCAGCTTGCCGCCGCCGTCCACATAGGCTTGCAGCAGCGCGGCTTCGTCGGCTGTCACATCGGCCAGCGGCGCGTTGATGAGCACGACGGACGCATCCGCCGGGATGGACCCGGCCGTGACGAGGTTGAGCGAATCCACCGTGACGCCGGCGGCGTCCAGCGTCTCGAGGAAGTCGCTGCCCAGGGCGGTCTCGCCGTGGCCGGCGAGCTCATACAGCCGGTAGCTGGCCGTGCGGGTGACCTTGGCCAGCGCCGAGGTCAGCGCGTTTTCGGCCCCAAAGCTGTACTGCTGGGTGCCGTAGTAATAGTAGGCCTCGATGTCCATGGCGTAGAGGTCGCCGTAATAACTCAGCACCTCGTACTTGTCGCCGCAGACAAGGACGACGCTGCCGGTGGACGCGCCGTCATACTGCTCGGCCAGCGTCGGGTAGAGCACGGGGTCGCGCTGCTGCCAGCTAAAGTGGCTGCTGGCACCGGCGTAGCGGTCCAAAAGGCGGGTGACGTTGGCGTCCTCCTCGCCCGAGATGGCCAGGTAATACGCCTGCACGTCGGTATCCAGTTCCCCCAGCAGGTTTTGGGTCGTATCGCTCAAAGTGAACATACCGCTGGTGGAGATGTCATACTCGGTATACTGGCTGGGCAGCGCCCGCACCACCAGGTTGACGAGGATGACCGCCGCCAGCACCACCACCGCCAGCGCGGCGGCGTACAGGCCGTTGTGCAGCGTTTTTTTGCTGCTGTGTTGCGTTTTATCCATCGTTGCAGCCCCCTCTCAATGCCAGCGGCGGCGCTCGATGGCCTGCCCGGTGAGGAACAGGAACAGCGCGATGACCGAGAGATAGTACACGACGGCCGAAAGGCTGAACATGCCGCCCACGACGCCATTGAACGGCGTGAACAGCGCCAGCGCCGACAATACACTGTCAAACGCCGTGAGCAGCCACGCCGGGCGCAGCAAAAACAGCACGATGAGCGCCGCGCCGCCGGCGCAGAACACCGTCAGGCCCGCGGCCAGGCTTTTGCACAGCACGCCGACGAGCACCGACGCAATGAGCAGCACGACGGCGAACACGATAAACGCCAGCAGGTTGCCGCTGGTGAACATCGTCTTGATGCCGTCCATCAGGTAGGCTACTAACAGCGCGCCAAAGGTGGCCAGGTAGGCAAGGATCTGGTTTTCGGTCAAAGCCGAGATCCAGGTGCCCACGGCCAGGCAGGCCGCGCCCAGCAGCCAGTAGACGAACAGCGCGCTGTACGCCGACACCAGCGAGACATCGCCGAACGCCGTGAGCAGCAGCGGCATGATGAGCGCCACCACGGTGGGCGCGGCAAAGATCACGCACTCGGCCAGGAATTTGCCCAGCACGATGCCGGGGATGCTGACCGGGCTGGTGAGCAGCAGCTGGTCGGTTTTGTTGCGGCGTTCCTCGGCAAAGCTGCGCATGCTGATGGCTGGCAGCAAAAACAGTAAGATCATGGTGGTGGTGTACAGCACCATGGCAAAGTCCGACGAGGCGTACATCAAGTTGCGGTTGGCAAAGTACAGCCCCAGGAAAAACAGGCTGACCGCCGCCGTGACATAACCGATCATGCCGGTATAGTAGGCTTTGGTCTCGCGCTTAAAGATCGCTGCCATGCGGTGCATCCCCTTTCTCTTGCATTGGTTCCGGCGTTGCCGGGGTATCTTGTTGCGCCGGGGCGGTTTCTTCGGCGGCGGCGGGCGCACTTTGCGCCGGGGCGCTGTCCTCTACAGCAGAGGCAGGGTTTTGCGCAGCCGGGGCCGTGGCGGGTGTTTCGGCGTCGTCCGGCGCAGGTTCTGTCGGGGCGGGCTCTTCGGCGGCAGGCGTTTGCGCCGCGTCCGCCTGCGGGGCGGGGTCGGCGGCGGGCGTTTCGGTCAGCTGCAGGAATACATCCTCCAGGCTCATGGTCTCGGCGCTCAAGGTCAGCACCGGGCAGCCGGCCTGGGCCAGCGCCAGCGACAGCGCGCCGCGCAGGTCGGTGCCGGCCTCGCTGACAGCGGTAAAGCTGACCTCGCCGCCTTTTTCGGCGGTAACGCGCAGGTCGCTGAGGCCCGGCACCGCCGCGGCGGCGGCCAGTACGGCCTCACGGCTGCCCTGCGCCGTGGCCGAGATGGTGCCCCTGGCGGCCAGGCGGCCGGCGAGTTCTTCCGGCGTGCCCTGCGCGATGAGTTTGCCGTGTGCGATGATGAGCACGCGGTCGCAGATGGCCTGCACCTCGCTGAGGATATGGCTGGACAGAATGACGGTGTGTGTCTTGCCCAGGTCGTGGATGAGGGCGCGGATCTCGATCATCTGCGCCGGGTCCAGGCCGACGGTCGGCTCGTCCAGGATGATGACCTTGGGCGCGCCCAGCAGCGCCGCCGCAATGCCGACGCGCTGGCGGTAGCCTTTGGACAGGTTGCGGATGAGCCGCCGCTCCATGCCCTGCAGCCCGGCGCGGGCCGCGGCTTTTTCTACCGATGCAGCGCGGGCGACCTTTTTGCGCTCGCCCTTGAGCTCCGCCACAAACAGCAGGTATTCCTGCACGGTCATGTCCTGGTAGAGCGGCGGCTGTTCCGGCAGGTAACCGATGCACGCCTTGGCCTGCATCGGCTCGGCGGCGATGTCGTGCCCGTCCACCTTCACGGTACCGGCCGTGGCCGACAGATACCCCGTGATGATGTTCATGGTGGTGGATTTGCCCGCGCCGTTGGGGCCCAGCAGGCCGTAGATGCAGCCATCCTGCACGGTGAAGCTGATATCATCCACCGCGACGTGACCGCCGTAACGCTTTGTCAGATGTTCGACTTCGATCAAAGTGGTACGCCCTCCCCTTTTCTTGTAAAGTGACCGCGGGCGCAACGCCCGCACCGGGGCAGGCTTGTCCCTGCACCGGCATACGGTTGTTATTATACCGGCAAATTGTG
>DXEI01000081.1 GCA_019115045.1 Candidatus Gemmiger excrementipullorum
GTGGTTTTTGCTGCTGACGCACACCCCGCTGTGGACGGCGCTGGGGCTGTGCGTGCTGCCCTACCTGCCCGGCGACGCCGTCAAGATCGCGCTGGCCGCGGCGCTGACCGTCCAGCTGGACCGCCGCCTGCCCCGCGGCCTGCTGTGACCGACGCCGGGTTTGCGCCCGCCTGCCAAACATGGTATACTGGGGCAAATGACGCTTTAGGAGGGTTTTGCGATGAAATGGCTTGCCGTGGACTACGGCGACGCCCGCACCGGCCTGGCCGCCTGTGACGCGTCGGAGGCGGTCACCGCCCCCATCACACCGCAGATCGAAGAAAAAAGCATGAACAAAGCGGCCGCCGCGGCCGCCGAAGCCGCTGCCCGGCGCGGGGCCGAGGGGCTGGTGTGCGGCCTGCCCCGCAACATGGACGGCAGCGAGGGCGCGCGCGCCGCCAAAAGCCGCCGCTTTGCCCAGCGCCTGGCCGACGCTGCCGGGCTGCCCGTGGTGCTGTGGGACGAACGCCGCACCACCGTCTCGGCCGCCGCCATCCTGGCCGGCAACGATACCTTTGGCGCCAAACGCAAAGAGCGGCTGGACTCGGTCTCGGCCGCCGTCATTCTGGAAAGTTTTCTGCACTGGCGCAGCCTGCACCCCGGCGAGACCCCGCCCGACTGTGTGCTGCCTCAGCCCCGAACCGACGAACCGTAAAGGAGCCTGCCATGCCTGCTGAAACGTTGTCCCGCATCCCGACCCACGCCGCCATCATCGTGGACGGCAACCGCCGCTGGGCCCGCCAGCGCATGATGCCCGCCAGCTTTGGCCACAAAGCCGGGTTTGACCGCTTAAAAGAGATCACCCGCTATGCCGTGGGCGACCGCGGCGTGCATGTGCTCTCGCTGTATGTGTTTTCTACTGAGAATTTTGCCCGCGACGCCAAGGAAGTGGGCTACCTGATGGACCTGTTTGCCAACAACTTCCGCACCATTGCCGACGAGATGAACGAGCGCGGCTGCCAGGTGCTGTTCAGCGGCCGGCGCGACGGGCTGCAAAAGCGCGTGCTGGACGCCATGGACTACATGATGGACCTGACGAAGGACAACACCAAGGGCATCGTGAACTTTTGCTTAAACTACGGCAGCCACGCTGAGCTGACCGACGCCGTGCGCGGCATCGCCCGCGAGGTCGAGACCGGCGCGCTGCGCCCCGACGACATCGACGAGGCGACGATCGAACGCCACCTCTACCGCCAGCTGCCGCCGGTGGACCTGATGATCCGCACCAGCGGCGAGGAGCGGCTCTCGAACTTTTTGCTGTGGCAGTGCGCCTACGCCGAGTTTTACTTTACGCCGGTGCTCTTCCCCGATTTTACCAAAGAATGCTTTGACGAGGCCCTGGCCGAGTACGCGCGGCGCGACCGGCGCATGGGCGGCAACACCAAGAAATAATAACCAAAAAGCCCCTGGGGATTTTGGCGGTTTTGCCAAGCGTCCCCAGGGGTTTTGCTGCATATGCTAAGGGTAGGCGGGCGTTCAGCCCACGGTCTCCGCGCTCTGCGCGTCCTCGGCGGCATCTTGCGGTGCAGCCCCGGCGGCCAGTTCCTCGGCCGAAGGGCCGGGGTAGGTGGCGATGGTCACCTGCTGGATGGTGATGGCGGCGTCCTCGGCCGGGCGCCAGGTGTCCGTTCCGTCCTCGTTTTGCACGGTCTCGACACAGGCCATGGCGTCCACGACGTCCATGCCGGCGTAGACCTGGCCGAACACGGTGTCGGTATTGTCGAGGTAGGGCAGCCCGCCGGCCGCGGCGTAGGCGTCGATCTGCGCCTCGCTGTAGCCGTTTTGGGCCAGCTGTTCCTGCTGGGCGGCGTCGACGCTGCCCGGCAGCGCTGCCACAAAGTAGAACTGGCTGTTGCCGCCCGCGGCCTCGCCCCCAGTGGCAAACGCCGCGCACAGCGCCCCGGCATAGTGGCGCAGGCCGGCGTCGGCTTCCAGCGGGTAGGGGTTGTTGCTCCAGATCGTGGAACCGCCGGTTCCGGTACCGGTCGCATCGCCGCCCTGCACGGCAAAGCCGTACTGGCTGCGCCAGATCGTCGTGTTATCGTAGTACCCGGTGCGCGCCAGGCCCACAAAGTTGTATACGGCCATCGGCGCGGCGTCGGGGTAGAGCACGGCGCGGACCTCGCCCAGACTGGTGGTGAAAATGGCGATGAGGTCGCCGTCCGCCGGGGCCTGGAACTGCCGTTCCGCACTTTGGACGGCGGCGCGCTCGGGCGCTGTTTTGCCGCTGCCGCTGCAGCCGCACAGCAGCGCCAGGCACAGCGCCAGCGCCGCACAGACGGTTTTTTTCATGGGCAGCCCCCTTTGCCAAAAAATCCTGAAGTAAATATAGTATACCATATTTTACGCGCCGTGAACACCCTTGACGGATAGGAAAAAAAAAGGTACACTAAAGGCAACGAAAACCCCATACAGGAGGAACGATCATGTCTGACGAACTGAGCCCCGAAATGCTGGAAGAAGCCAAGCCTGATCTTCTGACCCTGGAGGATGAGGACGGGCAGGAGGTCACCTTTGAGGTGATCGACGCGACCGAAGTCAACGGTACGCGCTATCTGGCCGTGATCCCCTATCAGGAGGACCCTGCCAGCCTGCAGGAAGACGCCGAGCTGATTTTGATGCGCATCGGCACCGACGACGAAGGCGAGTATATGGACATCGTGGACGACGACGAGGAACTACTGACCGTCGGCAAGGTGTTTGAGGAACGCCTGCGCGCGATGTACGACATCGACGACTCGGAACTGGAATAAGGCTTTGTGCACACCCCTGCGCGGTGCGATTTGTTGCAGCCTGTTATAGAATCCTACTAATCAAATCTTGGGAGCCCGCGTCGGGCGCCGGACCGCAGACCTCCCGCTTAAGCGGACGAAGGGAGCGCGAACGCACCCGCAGGGCACCCACCTGCCATACCGGTAGGTTTTGATTGGCTGCAGACGGCCACGCGGGGTTTTTACAAAAATACCACCCGGACGGGAAAGTCCCTGTCCGGGTTTTTGGGTGCGTGAGAAAGGAGGGCCGGCCGATGGCGGGGCGCATAACCGTGGGGGAGAAACTCCCGTTCTTTTTATACGATACGCCCTACAGCGCGCAGAACCGCCTGCGCGACCTGCTGGCTGCCAAAAGCCCGCTGGTACTGCTGTTTATGGCCAATTTTGGCCACCCCATCACCCGCACCTTTGCCAACCGCTATGCCGAGACGTTCGGCGCGCTGCGCGACGGCGCGCTGGCGCTGGTCGTGCGCTCGCGCGCGGACAAGCTTGCGCGCAGCATCGGCCCTGACACGCTGCCCTACCCGCTGATGTGCGACGCCGACGGCGTGCTGTACGACTACCTGGACATCCCGCAGAGCGCCAGCCCGCTGATGACCTACTCGCTGGAAGCGTGGCGCATTTTGCGCGACGCCAAAAAGCAGGGGTTCCGCGCCGCCAAAGGCGCGTCCTACCAGCTGCCGCTGACATTGATCCTGGACCGCGACGGCACAGTGCTGTTCTGCCACTACGGCGCCAGCCTGACCGACGTGCCGGAGGACTGCGCCTCGATCCAAAGCCTGCTGGAGGAACTGGACCTGACGCCCGACGTGCCGGAACTTGCCCGGGAAGCGCTGCGCCAGGCCTTTGCCGAGACCGCGCCCCGTGCCCGCCGTGCGGCGGTGCTGGACCGCGACCCTTCCGGCGAATTTCTGCCGCCGGAGGTCATCCGGGAATACGGCGCGCCGGACCTGGCCGAGACTTCGGTCATCGACCTGTTCGACGACCCGTATGAGGATGACTGACCCCTCACCATACGGCAACGCCCCCTGCCTGGGCCGGTTTCCCGGCGGCAGGGGGCGTTTTGTCTGGGTGTAGAGTCCCCCGTGCGGGGGCTCAGGCTATGGGGCGGAACGCCTGTGCGCCCGGCCCAAGTAAAATTCCCGCGCGGGGGTCAGGCGTCCGGGCGCAGCTTGCCGTAGACGGCCAGGTCCTGCAGCGCGCCGTTTTTGCAGACGGCGCTGCGCAGCAAACCTTCCTGCGCAAAGCCGTTTTTCTCCAGCACGCGGCGCGAGGCGGCGTTCTGCGCGTAGACCAGCCCGGTCAGGCGCACGATGTCCAGCTGCGCAAAGGCGAGGGAGCAGAACTGGCGCACGGCTTCCGACATGATGCCGCGGCCCGCGCAAGTGGGGTACAGCAGGTAGCCGAGCTCGGCGTCTTTGCGGTAGACGTCCTGCTTTTGTTCGGCCGAGACCATGCCGACGACTGCGCCGTTTTGCACAATGGCGCGGAACAAACCGTCCCGGCCCTCCATTTCCTGCACGCGGCGCAGCCAGAACTCCGCGTCCGCCGCCGTGTAGGGGCTCGGCAGCCGGTCGGACAAAAAGCGCCGGTCCGCCGCGTCGCACAGCGCCGCCAGCGCGGCGGCATCCTCGGCCCGCCAGGGCCGCAGTGTAATCTCATGCATGGTTTTCTCTCCTTTGCTGCAACGGGCAGGTTCCCCTGCCCGTTATGCCAGCGGCGCGTCCAGCGCCTGCCGGGCCGCCCGCACGGCGGCCTCATCGGTCTGCTGGATATGCCACTCATCCAGGCCGGGCAGGCCCATCGGCACGCCCTCGCGCCGGAAGCGCATGCCGCTTTCGCGCAGCATCTTGCCACTCATGTGGAACGCGCGCGCCCCCGGCAGCTGCGCGCGCAGGCGGCCGATGACCGCCGCGCTGACCCCGGCGCCGATCAGCACCTCGGGGCCGCCGGTCTCGTCGCGCAGCGCCAGCAGTGCGGCCAGCGTCTCGGCGCCGGCCTCGCAGGCGGCCGCGCCGCCGCTCGTCAGCACGGTATCCACCCCCAGCGCCGCCGCAGCGCGGTAGACTGCCGCGGGATCGCGCGAGACGTCGATGCAGCGGTGCAGCGTGACCGGCACGCCGCCGCAAACTGCCAGCAGGCGGCGCATCGCGGCTTCGTCCAGGCCGCCGTCGGGCGTCAGCGCGCCCACCACAAAGCCGTCGGCCCCGGCGGCGCGCAGCGTTTCGATCTGCGTGCACAGCAGGTCGAGCTCGTCTTCACTGTACAGGAAATCCCCCGCCCGCGGGCGCATCAGGCAGCGTACCGGCAGCGTGCAGCACTGCTTGATCTGGCGCAGCAGTTCGGCATAGGGGGTCAAACCGCCCACCGCCAGCGCGCTGCACAATTCCAGCCGGTCGGCGCCGCCCGCAGCGGCCGCCCGGGCCGAGGCCAGGCTGTCCACACAAACTTCCAACACCGTCGTCATGGGATCACGCTCCTTTGGGGGCATTGTAGCACAGCGCCCCCAAAACAGCAAGCCCCGGGCAGGTTTTCTGCCCGGGGCTTGCCGCGGTCATATGCAAAAGCCCACACGCGCCTTTTGCCGCGCAACGGGGATGGGCCGCCAAAAAAGGGGTCAGGCTGCGCGGCCGCCGCGCACAACGCGCAGCGGTACCGTGTGCACCGGCTGCGCAGCGCGCGCCACGGGCTGTACTTCTTGCGCGGGGGGCAGCAGCGCACCGCACCCGGCGTTGAGCAGCAGCACGCCCAGCGTGCCCAGCACCAGCACCGCCCACAGCGGCAGCGTGCCGGCGGCCGCCGCCGGCACCAGCGTCAAAAACAGCAGCAGCGCCGCCACGGCCGCCAGTTTGCCCGCCAAAACTTTGATCCACGTCTGTTTCATAGTTTCCCTCCTGCTGCCGGGGCCGCGCCCATTCGACAACCTGCTGTTGTTTGATGTATCCACTATAATACTACTTAACGTTGTTGTCAAGTGGTATTTTACAACTTTATTTAGATTTTTTCTGCATTTTCCCTTTACAAAACCGCCGTGCGGTTGTATAATAGGAAGCACAAAGGGCAGCCGTGTGCAGCCTGCCCGTTCGACCCGCTTTTACCAAAGGAGCACTGCCATGTTTGCTGACCGCCTGAAAGAAGCCCGCAAAGCCAAAAAGTACAGCCAGGCCGAGATCTCGCGCCTGCTCGGCGTCACCCAGCAGGCCGTGGGCAAGTGGGAGACCGGCCGTTCGACGCCGGACCCCCAGACCGTGGCGCGCCTGGCCGAGATTTTGGATACCACGGCCGACGTGCTGCTGGGTCTGCAAAAGACCGCCGCCGTCGGGCGCAATGCGTTCAGCCGCTATACCGAGTGCCTGGTCCCCGTCGTGGGCACGGTGCGCGCCGGCTACGGCGCCCTGGCTTTTGAGGAGGACTACGGCAAAGAGTATGCCAGCGTCAAGGACCCGCAGAACTACTTCTACCTCGTCGTCAAGGGCGACAGTATGGAGCCGCGCATCTCGGACGGGGATTTGGCGCTGGTACACCGCCAGAACACGCTGGACAACGGCGACCTGGGCGTGCTGGTGTACGGCACCGACGGCGAGGGCACGCTGAAAAAGTACATCCAGCGCGGCAACGCCGTCGTGCTGCACCCGTTCAACCCGGCGTATGAGGAGCTCGTCATCAAGGGCGAGGAGCTCGACCACCTGTACATTGCCGGCAAGGTCGTGGAGACCAAGGCCAAGTGGTGAACCCCGGCTGACAAGAACATCCTACCACAGCGTTTGTACGATAATTTGGACTTTTAAAGCAAGTGAAACCAAAATGCTGCCCGCAGCAGGCCGCTTTGCAGCGGCGTCTGCGGCGGGCTGTATTTTTTGTACCCTTTTTTCTGCGGCAGCGGGAGGTGGCGCGCTGTGGACCTGGCGCAAAAACTGGAAATTTTGGCCGACAGCGCCAAGTACGACGTCGCCTGCACGTCCAGCGGCGTCGACCGCCCGGGGCGGCACGGCAGCCTGGGCAGCTGCGCGGCGGCGGGCATCTGTCACGCCTTCACGCCGGACGGGCGCTGCGTTTCGCTGTTAAAGGTGCTGTACTCCAACGCCTGCGCCTACGATTGCAGCTACTGTGTCAACCGGCGCAGCAACGACCGCCCGCGCGCCAGCTTTACCCCGCGCGAGCTGGCCGAGCTGACCATCGGCTTTTACCGCCGCAATTATATTGAGGGGCTGTTCCTTTCCAGCGCCGTGCTGGGCAGCCCCGACCGCACGATGGAGCTGATGATCGAGGCGCTGCGCATCCTGCGGCAGGAGTACCGTTTCAACGGCTACATCCACGCCAAGACCATCCCCGGCGCCGACCCGCTGCTTGTCGAACGGCTGGGCCTGCTGGCGGACCGGCTCTCGGTCAATATCGAGCTGCCCAGCGAGGGCAGCTTGCGCGAGCTGGCCCCCGACAAGAAAAAAAGCGCGATCCTGCGCCCGATGGGCCAGATCGCGGTGCAGAGCGCCGCCAGCCGCCGCGACCTGGCGGTCTACAAGCGTGCGCCCGCCTTTGCCCCGGCCGGCCAGAGCACCCAGATGATCATTGGTGCCACACCGGAAAGCGACCGCCATATCCTGAACCTGACCGAGGCGCTGTACAAAAAATACGCGCTCAAGCGGGTATTCTTCTCGGCTTACCTGCCGGTCGTCGCGGACCGGCGGCTGCCCGCGCTGACGACCCGCCCGCCGCTGCTGCGCGAGCACCGGCTCTACCAGGCCGACTGGCTGCTGCGGTACTACCATTTTTCGGCCGGCGAACTGCTGAGCGAGGCCGAGCCGAACCTGGACCCCTACCTGGACCCCAAATGCACCTGGGCCGTGCGCCACCCGGAGTTTTTCCCCGTCGAGGTCAACACCGCCCCGCGGGAGGAACTGCTGCGCGTGCCGGGCATCGGCCCCAAAAGCGCGCTGCGCATCGTGCAGGCGCGCCGTATGCAGCGCTTAGGTCTGCCGGAACTCAAGCGCATCGGCGTCGTGCTCAAGCGCGCGCAGTATTTCATCACCTGCAGCGGCCATGCACCCGCGCGCGGCACCCGGGCCGAGATCGCCGGGGCGCTGCTGGACCCCGGGGCGTTCGGCGTCGGCGTGCAGCAGTTGAGCCTGGACGATTTTGCCCCCAAGCCGCTGCCTGCCGCCGCGCCCGCTGTGCACGAACTGGCGGCCCAGGGCGTTGCGCCCGCGCAGGCCGCCCAGCTGGTACGGGAGGAGGCGCTGACATGCCTGGTCAAACGCATGTGACCGACACGGCCTACCACTACGACGGGACGTTCGCCGGATTTTTGTGCTGCATTTTTGAGAGTTACGCCCGCCGTGAGATCCCGGCCGACGTCTGCCCGCCACAGCAGGCGCAGCTGACGCTGTACGGCGTGCGCGACATTGCGACCGACGCCGCACACGCCCGGCGCGTGGCCGCCGGGCTGGGACGGCTGGGCCCCGCCGTGCGCGACCGCATCGCCACCGGCTTTTTGCACAGCACCGTGCCCGGCAAAGACCTGGCCCTGCTGCGCTTTGCCCGGCTGGCCTTTGCCCGCGGCCCACAGGCCGCCCAGATGCTGGGCGATGCCGACGCCGCCGAAGCCTTTGCGCTGGAGCGCGCCGTGCTGGGCGAAGCGCACCACTACATAGAGTTTTTGCGGTTTGAGGAGCGCGGCGGCATGCTGGGCGCCGTCATCCACCCCAAGCACTGTGTGCTGCCGCTGCTGCGCGGCCACTTTTGCAGCCGCCTGCCCGATGAGGATTTTTTGATCTTTGACGCGGTGCACGGCGCGGCGCTGCTGCGCCAAGACCGGCGCGTGCAGTACCTGGCCATGCAGCGGTATGAGCCGGCCCCCGACGCCGACGAAGCCGACTGGCAGGCGCTGTGGAAGCGGTTTTTCCGCGCGCTGACCATTGAGGAACGCCGCAACGCGCGGGCGCAGCAGACCCACCTGCCTCGGCGTTTCTGGCCCGATATGTGCGAGATGCAGCCCGACGCGCCGGACCCCACCCCAAAACACGCCTGAACGCCCCGCCATGCCAGGCGGGGCGTTCTCATTTTCCGGCAGGCAGGCCGGGGCGTTCACTCGTAATCGTACTCGGGGTTGGCGGCCTGGTACTCGCCCAGCCAGCGCAGCAGCCGCTCGATCTGGGCATAGCTCAGCCGGTCGGTGTCGGCCAGGGCACACACCATCGCCCGCAGGTCGCCGCCGTACAGCGTCTGCAGGTGTGCCTGGCTGACGGCGCCGCAGTAGGTCAGGCGCCGTACCAGCGGCCGGTAGACGTTTTTGTTGCCCTGTTTTTCGGCGCGGACAAAGGACTTTTTTTCGAGCCTTAACAAAAAGTTCAGCAGCGTCGTGTCAGCCCAGCGGCAGGCGGGCGGCAGTTTGGCGGCGATCTCGCGCCGGGTGGCGGGGCCTTCGCAGGCCCACAGCGCCGCCATGACCTGTTCTTCGCTGCGGGAAAGCAGTTCCATAGAGGGTTCACCCTTTACATTTGTAGTAGTTCTTGCCATTTATATTTTACATTTGTAGCAGATATTTTGTCCACCCCGCAACTTGCACAAATTTTAGGGCGTATTTTTGACGAGCGCGGCCGTTTTCTTTTACATTTGTAGTATAACTTGTCCCCCGCCCGCCGACAGTTTGCCGTTTTACAAAAACACCGCCCCGCTCTGCCCTGCTTTTTCGGGATTTTGCCCGCTTGCGGGGCGCAAAGCCTCTTCTTTATAATAAAGGCAGAGCCGCGGCGGGCAGCGCCCCGCCGCCGATGCGCAAAAACGGAGGGAAAAAAGATGGCAAGAGTGTACAATTTCAGCGCCGGCCCCTCGATGCTGCCGGAAGCCGTATTACAGACCGCCCAGGCCGAACTGCTGGACTACCACGGCTCCGGCATGAGCGTGATGGAGATGAGCCACCGCAGCAAGTGGTTTGAGGAGATCATCGCCAACACCGAGGCTTCGCTGCGCCGCGTGCTGCGCATCCCCGACAACTACAAGGTCGGGTTTTTCCAGGGCGGGGCGACCCAGCAGTTTGCCATGGTGCCGCTGAACCTGATGGCCACCGGCACCGCCGACTACCTGGTGACCGGCAATTTCAGCAAAAAAGCCGCCGAGGAAGCCGCCAAGTTCGGCACAGCGCGCATCGCGGCTTCCAGCAAGGACAAAAACTTCACCTACATCCCCGATGTCAAAACCATCGACTACGACCCCAACGCCAGCTACATCCACATCTGCCAGAACAACACGATCTTTGGCACCCGCTTTACCGAGGTGCCGCAGGTCGAGGGCATCCCGCTGGTGGCGGACATGAGCTCGATGATCTGCTCGGAGCCCGTCGACGTGGCGAAGTACGGCGTGATCTACTTTGGCGTGCAGAAGAACATCGCCCCCGCCGGCATGGCGGTGGCCATCGTGCGCGAGGACCTGCTGGGCCGCTGCGCCAAAGGCCTGACGCCGGACAAACTCCCCACGATGATGAACTACACGACGCTGCTGGACGCCGACAGCATGTACAACACCCCGCCGTGCTGGTGCATCTACATGACCGGCCTGGTGCTGGACTACCTGGAGCACGAGGTCGGCGGGCTGGAGGAGATGCGCCGCCGCAACGAAACCAAGGCCAAGGTGCTGTACGACTACCTGGACAGCCAGGATTTTTACCGCAACCCCGTGCAGAAAGAGTACCGCAGCCTGATGAACGTAACGTTCACCAGCCCCGACGCCGACACCGACAAAGCGTTTTGCGCCGCGGCGGCGCAGGCCGGGTTCGTCAACCTCAAAGGGCACCGGCTGGTGGGCGGCATGCGCGCGTCGATCTACAACGCCATGCCGGCCGAAGGCGTCGAAAAGCTCGTCGCTTTTATGGAGCAGTTCCGCAAAGCGCGCCGGTAAGCCGCGCCGCACAACACAGAAAAGGGGCTTTGTATGTATACCATCAAGACTTTGAACGCCATCTCGCCGGTGGGGCTGGCCAAGCTGCCCGCCAACCTGTTTGAGGTGGACAACGAGACCGACGCGCCGCAGGGCATCCTGGTGCGCAGCGCCGACATGCACGGCGCCCCCCTGCCCGAAAGCCTGCTGGCCATCGCCCGCGCCGGGGCCGGCACCAACAACATCCCCATCGAGGACTGCACCCGCGCGGGCATCGTCGTCTTCAACACGCCGGGCGCCAACGCCAACGCTGTGGCCGAGCTCGTCGTCGGCGCGCTGGTGGCAGGCAGCCGCAACCTGACCCCCGCCGTGCAGTGGGCGCAGGGCTTAAAAGGCCGCGACGCCATTGCCAAAGAGGTGGAAAAAGGCAAAAAACAGTTTGTCGGGCCGGAGCTGCGCGGCAAAACGCTGGGCGTCATCGGGCTTGGGGCCATCGGCGCGCGGGTGGCCAACGCCGCCGTGGCGCTGGGCATGGAGGTGCTGGGCTACGACCCTTACATCTCCATCGACGCCGCGTGGAGCCTTTCGCGCAGCGTGCAGCACTGCGTGACGCTGGGCGATATGCTGCCGCGGTGCGACTATCTGACCGTGCACGTGCCCTACCTGCCCACGACGCGCCACACCATCAACGCGCAGACGCTGGCCATGTGCAAGGACGGTGTGCGCGTGCTGAACTTTGCCCGCGGCGAGCTGGTGGACAACGACGCGCTGCTGGCTGCGCTGGACAGCGGCAAGGTCGCGCACTATTTCTGCGATTTCCCCAGCGAGGAGCTGCTGGGCGTCAAGGGCGTCGAGTGCACGCCGCACCTGGGCGCCAGCACGCCGGAGAGCGAGACCAACTGCGCCGTGATGGCCGCCGCCGAGCTGAGCGATTACCTGAAAAACGGCAACATCAGCCACAGCGTCAACCTGCCCGACGTCAGCCAGCCGCGGCTGGGCGGGCGGCGCATCTGCATCATCCACAAAAACACGCCGGGCGCGATCTCGGCCATCACCGGCGTGCTGACGGCCGCCCACCTGAACATCGAGAATATGGTCAACAAGAGCAAAAAGGATGTGGCCTACACCCTGCTGGATGTGACCGGCGAGGTGAACGCCGCCCTGGCCGCCGAGCTCAACGGCATCGAGGCAGCGATCCGCGTGCGCATCCTGTGACCCGGCCAGACGCAAAGGGGCGGCAGCCGTGTGTGGCTGCCGCCCCTTTGCCGCGCCCTTACCAGTGCAGCTGCTGCACGGCTTTGTCGAGGTCGGCGAGCGTTTTCTCGGCCCCTTTGGCCAGTTTGTGCACAGTCTTGCGCATCTGGCGGCGGTCCTGCACCACCAGGCCGGCGACGGCGGCCCCGACCGCCATGCCGGCGGCCGCGGTGGCAACAGTGGAAAGGTTCATAGCAAGTCCCTCCTTTGCTTGGGGGCGGCCGCGCCGCCCCGGGTACGCCGTTAGCTTGCCCGCCCCGGCGCGTTTTATGCGGGAAAACGCCCCCAAAAAGTTTTGTTTCGCCGCGATACGCCTTTTTTTGTGGCCCGCTTTGTGCTAAAATCGTAGCGAAAACCGTAAGGAGTCTACAGAAAAAGGAATTTTGCCCTATGTCCAACGCACCCAAAACCGTATTGGCCATCCACGACCTGCCCGGCTTCGGCCGGGCGGCGCTCTCTGTCATCGTGCCGGTGTTGTCCTGCCTGGGGGTCCAGGCCGTAGCGCTGCCCACGGCGGTGCTCTCCACCCACACCGGCGGGCTGGGCACGCCGGCCAAACTCTCCAACCCCGGGTACGGGCCGGCCGCCCTGGCGCACTACCAGCGCCTGGGGCTGCGGTTCGACTGCATCTATGCCGGGTATCTGGCCGACCCCAACCAGGCCAAACTGGTCGAGCAGGCGTTTGAGCTGTGGCCGCAGGCGTACAAGGTCGTAGACCCGGTGCTGGGCGACGCCGGCCGGCTGTACCGCGGCGTCGGGGCCGAGATGGTGCCCGCCATGTACGATCTGTGCCGCAAGGCGGACTTGATTTTGCCCAACGGCACCGAGGCCGCCCTGCTGCTGGGCGACCCGCTGCCCGGCGTGGGCAGCGCCGAACAGGCTGCCGCCCAGGCTGCGCGGCTGACGCGCATCGCCCCGCAGGTCGTCGTCACCGGCGTGACCGGCCTGGCCGACGGGCGCTGCATCGGCTGCGTGGGGGCGGCCCGCGGCGGGCAGGGGTACTTGGTCAAAACGCCGCTGATCCCCCGTTTGTACCACGGCACCGGCGATATTTTTGGCGCGGTGCTGGTGGGGCGCATATTGCAGGGCAACGTGCCGCAGGCCGCCGTGCAGGCGGCGGCCGCCTTTGTGGCCGAGTGCATCCGCCAAACGCCCGAGGGCGCCGACGAGCGCCTGGGCGTCTGGCTGGAAGCCGCGCTGCCCAAATTGATGACGCAGTAAGCCCGCCGGGCGCTGCCGCAAAACAGGAAGTGAAAACGATGCAGACGATCAACATTGTATTGGTGGAACCGCAGATCCCGCAAAATTCCGGCAACATTGCGCGCACCTGCGCCGTGACCGGCGCGCGGCTGCACATGGTGGGGCCGATGGGTTTTGCCATCGACGACAAAAAATTAAAGCGCGCCGGGCTTGACTATTGGCACCAGCTTGATATAACATATTACCAGGACCTTGCGGACTTTTTTGCCCGCAACCACGGCCCGTTTTTCTACTTTACCTCCAAGGGGCAGCACCGCCATGTCGACGTCGCCTACCCCGACGGCGCCTACCTGGTCTTCGGGCGCGAGGACGGCGGCCTGCCCGAGGAACTGCTGGCCCAGAACCCCGCCGCCTGCGTGCGGATGCCGATGCGCCGCGGCGAACGCTGTCTGAACCTTTCCAACGCGGTGGCCGTGGGCGTGTACGAGGTATTGCGGCAATGGGACTTTGCCGGCCTGGAAACGCAGGGACAACTGACCCACTATGAATGGAATGAGGATGTGACATGAGCAAGATCGGATTTTTGACGGATTCTTCCTCCGATATCCCGCAGGAGCTCGCGGACAAGTACGGCATCGAGGTCGTGGGGTTCCCCATCAACCTGGACGGCAAAGAGTACCTGGAGCGCAAAGACTTTACCAACGAAGAATTTTACCAGATGATGCGCGACGCACAGGGTGTGCCCACGACCGCCGCCATCACCCAGCTGCAATGGTGCGAGATCTACGCCCGCTATGTGGACGAAGGCTACACCGACCTGGTGCACCTGAACATCAACAGCACCGGTTCCAGCACCTTTGCCAACGCGCAGAAAGCCGTCGAGATGCTGGCTGAGGAACGCCCCGGCCACAAGCTGCGCATCCGCGTGCTGGACAGCCACACCTACTCGATGGTATTCGGCTGGTACCTGTGCGAGTGCGCGCGCAAGGTGCGCAACGGCGGCGAGCTGGACGCCTGTGTCGACGAGATGCTGCACAAGCTGGACTGCGTGGAGATCTGCCTGGCCGCCTACAGCCTGAAACAGATGAAAAAGTCCGGCCGCGTCAGCGCGGCGGCGGCCGTCGTCGGCGACCTGCTGGGCATCCGGCCCATCATCAGCCTGAACGACGGCGTCTCCAAGGTGGAGGCCAAGGTGCGCGGCGACGCTGCCGTGACCCCCGCCATGATCAAATGGGTGCAGAGCCGCGTGGACAACATGCGCGACACGCCCTACATGGTGGGCTATTCCTCCAGTTTGGCGCGCCGCGACGAGCTGGCCAAGCTGTGCAAAAAGGCCTTTGGCCATGCGCCGATGACCTTCTTCCAGCTGGGCGGCGTCGTCAGCGCCAACACCGGCCCGGACGCCATCGCCATTGCGTTTGAGGGCAAGCCCCGCCGCTTGGAAGCCTACGAGCCGCAGCTGCCGTAACGCCTGGATCTTACCGCAGAAGCGGGGTGCAGACCCCGCTTCTGTTTTTTTGTGCCCCGCCGCGGTTGCACGGGGCGGCAAACTCTGCTATAATGCAGACAATCTGCCCGGCTTTGCGCCGGGCCGCATATTGCAGGAGGGGGACCTTATGAAAGCTGTCATCACCGTCATCGGGCGCGACACCGTGGGCGTCGTGGCCAAAGTCAGCGCCGTGTGCGCCGAGCTGAACATCAACATCGAGGATGTGACCCAGAGCATCTTGCAGGAGATGTTCTGCATGATCATGCTCGTCGACCTGTCGCGCGTCAACGTCGCGCCCGACGCCGTGCGCGACCGTTTTGAGACCCTGGGCCGCGAGATGGGCATGCAGGTGACCCTGACGCGCCAGGAAGTGTTTGACGCGATGCACAAGATCTGACGGGAGGGGCAAAGCAACTATGCGGATTTTGAACACCGGCGATATCATGGAGACCATCGAGATGCTCACCAGCGAGAATCTCGATGTGCGCACCGTGACCATGGGCATCAGCCTGCTGGACTGCATCGACCCCGACGGCAAAAAAGCCTGCGAGAAGATCTACAACAAGATCACCTCCCACGCCAAAAACCTGGTGCCGGTCGTCGACGCCATCGCCAAAGAGTACGGCATCCCCATCGTCAACAAGCGCATCAGCGTCACACCCATCTCGATGCTGCTGGGCGCCGCGCCCGACGCCGACCCCGTGGACTACGCCAAAGCGCTGGACGCCGCCGCCAAGGCCGTGGGGGTCAACTTTATCGGCGGGTTCGGCGCGCTGGTGCACAAGGGCTTTTCGGCCGGCGACCAGCGCCTGATCGAGAGCCTGCCCCGCGCCCTGGCCGAGACCGACATCGTCTGCTCCAGCATCAACGTCGGCTCCACCAAGTCCGGCATCAACATGGACGCCGTCGCTATGATGGGCCGCATCATCCGCGAAACCGCCGAGCGCACCAAGGACAACATGTGCATGGGCGACGCCAAGCTGGTCGTGTTCTGCAACGCGCCGGAGGATAACCCCTTCATGGCCGGGGCGTTCCACGGCCCCGGCGAACCGGACTGCGAGCTGCATGTGGGCGTTTCCGGCCCCGGCGCGGTGCGCGCCGCGCTGGCCAAGCTGCCCAAGGACGCGCCGATGGACGAAGTAGCCGAGCTGGTCAAGCGCACGGCGTTCAAGATCACGCGGCTGGGCCAGCTGGTGGCCAACCTGGCCAGCGAGCGCCTGGGCGTGCCGGCCGGCATCATCGACCTTTCGCTCGCCCCCACCCCGGCCATTGGCGACAGCGTCGCCAACATTCTGGAAGAGATGGGCCTGGAAAGCTGCGGCTGCTGCGGCACCACGGCCTGCCTGGCGCTGCTCAACGACGCGGTCAAAAAGGGCGGCGTCATGGCCTCCAACCATGTGGGCGGCCTTTCGGGCGCGTTCATCCCGGTTTCGGAGGACGACGGCATGATCAAGGCCGCCGAGTGCGGCAGCCTGAGCCTTGAAAAGCTGGAGGCGATGACCGCAGTCTGCTCGGTCGGCATCGATATGGTCGTCATCCCCGGCGACACCCCGGCCGAGGTCATCAGCGCGCTGATTGCAGACGAGGCGGCCATCGGCATGGTGAACAGCAAAACCACCGCCGTGCGCGTGATCCCGGCCATCGGCCACGAGGCGGGCGATGTGCTCGACTTCGGCGGG
>DXEI01000007.1 GCA_019115045.1 Candidatus Gemmiger excrementipullorum
CACCGGCGCTGCCAAGGCCATCGGCCTGGTCATCCCCGAGCTGAACGGCAAGCTGATCGGCTCTGCCCAGCGCGTGCCCGTTCCCACCGGCTCCACCACCATCCTGGTCGCCGTTGTCAAGGGCAAGGACGTCACCAAGGAGAGCATCAACGCCGCCATGAAGGCCGCTGCTTCCGAGAGCTTCGGCTACAATGAGGACCAGATCGTCTCCTCCGACGTCATCGGCATGCGTTACGGCAGCCTGTTCGACGCCACCCAGACCATGGTCACCAAGATCGACGACGACACCTACCAGGTCCAGGTCGTCTCCTGGTACGACAACGAGAACAGCTACACCAGCCAGATGGTCCGCACCATCAAGTACTTCGCGGAGCTGTAATCGAGATCTTCCCGCAGAAAGTCGCCGCCGCGCTCCCTACGGAGCGCGGCGGCGCTTTTGTTTGTTGTGAAAATAACGGCAGCGAAACGCCGCCGGCTTTCGTTTTCGGAAGCTGGCGGCGTTTTTTTGGCAGATTTCAGTATAAATGTTTTAAGGTTCTATGATGATTTTGTCTTTCGCGTACTCCAATGCCAAACCAATCAACTCATTGCGGGAGCGGTTGGTCTTTTTGGCCAAATCATCGTAAAAATCGACGATGGATTTGTCGACACGTATGGTAAACATCACAGGCTCCGTCTTTTTTGTGATTTTCAGTTCGTCCATAATATCACCACCTGTAGATATTATGAATGATTACAAGGGCGTATTATATATCTAAAATATGTTGAAATATAAACATAATTGTGGTATGATGTGGTTGAGACTAAAAAGGAGTGGATCCCATGGGAAATGTTACGTGTCCGAGTTGTGGTGCTGAATTTGACAGCAAAGAAAAGAAGTGCCCGGCTTGTGGTGCGAAAAACAATTTGAAACTATGCCACGTGTGTGGTGCGCAGATGGCGAAAGGGGCAAAACGTTGCCCTAAATGTGGTGCTAAAAATAAAAAGCCTATATACAAACGTGGCTGGTTTTGGGTATTGCTGGTGATTTTGTTATTTGCGATACCTTGGCCGTTCGGCTCTGAAAGCGACAGCGAAACACCGGCATCCGCCGCGCAGACGGAACCCCCGCAGGAACAGGCAACGCCAACAGCAACACCCATCCCAACTCCGGAAGTGGAAATGTTGGAACTTGTTGGCGGAATTGAAGGTACAGAAGGCGAATATGATTCGTTCGGTTCTAGCATCCACATTACAGGGCAAGTTAAAAATAATAGCGATAAAGTGTTAGACTATGCGCAGATTAGATTCTCTCTTTATGATGCAAATGGCAATGTTGTAGGGACAGCGATGGACAATATTGTAAATTTGGGTGGCGGGGAAATTTGGAGCTTTGATGCTCTTGGAATTACCAGCGGTGAAGCAGAAAGTTATAAAATGACAGAACTGAGCGGAAACTATTTTGGCTAAAAATTGGTAAGAGCGTCACTTTAAGTATAGCAGAAATGATGGAGAACCATAGTAACGCCGCCGCGCTCCCTACGGAGCGCGGCGGCGCTTTTTGTTTTGCGGCGGTTTTCGGCTTGCGGCGGTGCCTGCCCGGCGGGGCTCAGAAGCCGAGCAGGTAGCTGGTCAGGCTGTCCACAAGCGCCTGGCCGACGTTGTCATAGATGATGGCGATGGCATAATTGATGTCGGCCGCTTCCATGCTGCCTGTCCCGTTGACCTCGCCGTAGGTCACTTCGTAGTAGACCTGGTCGTCGTCCAGCTCGGTGATCGCGATCAGGATCGTGACGGTCGCGTCCTCGTTGGGGTTGTACCCCGACAGCGTGACAGTCCAGAACTCGTCGTCGTTCTCGTAACAGGTCCATTCCACGTTGGTAAGGTTGGTCTCGACCGCTTCGCCCAGTTCGATCTCGTTGCCGCCCAGGGTGAACGTTTTGGCGGTTTCCAGCATCTGCGCTTTCGCCGCCGCCGAGCATTGCGCCAAGATCACGGCAAGGACCACCACGACCAAAAGGCAGCCGAGAATAATTTTGAGCGGGCTTTTGCGCGGGGCTGCAGGCGTTTGTGCGGGCGCCGCAGGGGTTGCCTGGGCTTCAGCGGGCGGGGCCGCGGGCGCGGCGGCTGGCGCCGGGGGCGCCGGTTCGGTTTGCTGCGGTTTGCCGCATTGGCTGCAAAATGCGCAGCCGTCCGGCAGTTCTGCGCCGCAATATCTGCATTGCATGGGGGTTCCTCCTTTGGTTTGGGGCGGCTTTCCGCCGGTTGCGGCAGCCGCCTGGTTTTGGGTACGGGCGGGTATATGGTTCAAAATAACGTTTGTGCCGTTTCAAAAAGGCGTCCCAGCGCCAAAAGCTGCAGGTCCATCACGCCATAGCCGCACAGCAGGCCGGTGCACAGCCGCCTTAGGTTGGTGGAACGGCGGATTGCGAAGAACTGGACGCTCCAGTCCAGCAGCATCAGCAGGCAAAAGACGATGTCCAGCCGCCAGCAGCTGCCGGCGGCAAAGTGCAGGGGCAGCGCCAGCAGTTCGCCAAGGTACACCCCCGTGCAGCGCGCACAGACCGGGAACTGGCGGCCGTGCCAAAAGAAACTTCGCTCCGGCAGTTGATGGCAGCCGAGCTTTTTGCCAAAGCGCCACAGCCGCAGCCACATTATTCGCCTTTCCCGGCCGCGGGGGCGGGCGTCTGCGCTGCGGCCGATGCAGGGCGTACCGGGGGAATGGGCGGCTGCTGTGCCGGCGCGGGGGCGGTTCGGGCAACGTCTGCCGGTGCGGCGGGCGCTTGCGGGGCTTCCGCCTGGGCGGCGGTTGCCGGGGCGGGCGGCTGCTGTGCCGGCACGGGCGCAGCCTGCGGCGGTGCGGCCTTGGTAGTATCCAACGCCGGCGTGCCGCAGCGGGTGCAGAACCGGGCGGGATCTTCCAGCTGGGCGCCGCAGTTGTGACAGTATTTCATAAAAACTCCTCCTATCAAATCTTTGTACTGCCTTTACTATACAAGTTTCCTGTGGACAACCGGTTGACCATGCCGCGGCCATGCCCAAAAACGGCAGGCAGCGGCATGGCGCAAAGACTTCAAACGCCCACAAAAGCGGTAAAAGTTTTGCTTTGCTGATCTTTAACACAATCATACGGCCAAACTGTGTTAAAGTCAAGAAAATTACTGATCTTTAGCGTATAGAAGCGTTTGAGGAATGCCAGGCCGGTATGAAAATCTACGATTTCAACGGGAAAAAGAATATCTCCGGCGACCGCATCCGGGAAGCGCGGCAGAAGAAACGCCTTTCGCAGACGGATCTGGCGGCGCAGATGCAGGTGGCGGGCATCGTCATCGAGCGGGACAGCATCAGCCGCATTGAGATCGGCACCCGCTTTGTGCCGGATTACGAGCTGCCGGTGTTCGCCCGCATTTTGGATGTGCCGGTGACCTGGCTGCTGGGCCTGGACGAGGGGTGAGCGGGTACACCGCCATGCGCCGCCGGGCTGTGCAAGACAAAAAAAGAGACCCGTGGACCGTTTCTGCTTTTGGCAGACAAAACAGTCCACGGGTTTTCTTTTGCGGGGCAGTCTTACACCGTCAGTTCGATCTGGTTGCCCTCGACGGCAACGACGCAGCTCTCATAATAGCCGTCGCCGGTCGTGCGCGGGCCGCTGGCGACCGCGTAGCCGTCGGCGCGCAAAGCGGCCGTCAGGGCGTCGACGGCATCCCTGCTGCCCAGCGAGAACGCGATGTGCGCATACCCGGTGCGCGCCAGCGGTTTGGGGGCGTCGTCCATGCCCGGCTTGCACATCAGCTCCAGCCGCGCGCCGTCCCCAAACTGCAAAAAGTAAGAGCGGAACCCCGTCCGGGCGTTGTGGTAGCCGGCGTTGGGCACGCCGCCCAGATACCGGACAAAAAAGTCCTTGGCGCGTTCCAGGTCGTTGACATACAGGGCGATGTGTTCGATCTTCATAGGGCATTTCCTTTGGCAGGCGGCCCGGCGGGCCGGGGGAGGTCAGATCTTGATGAGTTCGTATTCGCGGGTGCCCAGGCCGATCTGCTCGGCGTGTTCCAGGCAGCTCTTCCAGTTGGTGGCGGGGCTGGAATCGGTGAAGTGGTCATGGTGGTCGTGGGCGACCTCGTCCAGATGGCTGCCGGGCATCACGGGCTGGCGGTTGACGGCGTCCACACAGGCCTGGTCCAGCGCCACGGGGTCAAAGCTGGCAAACATGCCGATGTCGGGCACGATGGGCACGTCGTTCTCGGCGTGGCAGTCGCAGTAGGGCGACACGTCGATGACCATGTTGATGTGGAACTGCGGCCGGCCGCTGACGACGGCCTTGCTGTACTCGGCAATTTTGCAGTTCAAAATATCGTTGCTCTCGTCCTGCGCGGGGCAGACCGCGTCCATGGGGCAGACGCCGATGCAGCGCCCGCAGCCGACGCATTTATTGTGGTCGATGCTGGCCTTGCGGTCGGCGATGTGCGGCGCGTCGTGGGCACAGATCTTGACGCAGCGCCCGCAGCCGATGCAGGCGTCCTGGTTGACATAGGGCTTGCCGGCGGAGTGCATCTCCATCTTGCCGGCGCGGGAGCCGCAGCCCATGCCGATATTTTTCAGCGCGCCGCCAAAGCCCGTGCACTCGTGCCCTTTAAAGTGCGCCAGCGAGATGAAGACGTCGGCATCCATGATGGCGCGGCCGATCTTGGCTTCCTTGACATAGGTGCCGCCCTCCACGGGGACGAGCGCCTCGTCGGTACCTTTCAGGCCGTCGGCAATGATGACGTGGCAGCCGGTGGAAAACGGCGAGAAGCCGTTGGTATACGCGGCGTCCAGGTGATCCAGCGCGTTCTTGCGCCCGCCGACGTACAGCGTGTTGCAGTCGGTCAAAAACGGTTTGCCGCCCAGCTCCTTGACGACCTTGACGACGACGGCGGCGTAGTTGGGGCGCAAAAACGCCAGGTTGCCCGGCTCGCCAAAATGGATCTTGATGGCGGCGTACTTGTTCTGGAAGTCGATCTGGCCGATGCCCGCCGTCTTGATCAGACGCTCCAGTTTCTGGGGCAGGTTCTCGCTAAACGACGTGCGCAGGTCGGTAAAATACACTTTGGATGCAGACATACGGTACCTCCTGTTTTGGCTGGGGTTGCTCTTTTTTGTATTGTAAAATGGCGGGGGCAAAAATGCAATATCTGCGCGCCCCAAAACGCAAATTTTGCCCCGCGCCCTTGCGCCGCCGTGCCAAATGGGGTACAATACAAAAATAAGAAAAAGCTCTCATGCAAAGGGGAAACTATGCACAAGATACAACAAAGCGGCTGGCGCGCCCGCTTGTGGCAGGCCGCGCCCTGGCTGTGGATCGCCGCCGGGTACCTGCTGGACCTGTGGTACCAGCTGGTGCCGGGCAAATGGATCGTCGACTCCGACCTTGCGTCGGAGATGATCCTGGCGGACCTGCTCAACCAGGAAGGCACTGTGATCAGCAGCAACTGGTATTACTCTACAGAACTCAAAGTTGTCAACCTGCAGTGGTTTTACCGCCTGGGGTTGCTGCTCTTCCCGGACAGCTGGCACCTGGCGCGGGTGTTCGGCATGGCCATCGCGCTGGCGCTGTACACGGCGGTCTTGCTGTTTTTTGTGCGCAGCGCCGGGTTGGGCCGCGCCGGTTTGTGGATGACCGGCGCCCTGCTGTGGCCGTTTGGCCGAAACTATCTGGTGCTGGCGCTGTACGGCGGGTATTACCTGGTTTATACCTCGTTTTATCTGCTGGTGCTGGCGCTCATTCTGCGCGCGCTGCGCGCCAGCCGCGCCGCGCCCTGGCTTGCCGCCGCCTGCGCGGTGGCGGCCGTCAGCGGCACCAACGGCGTCAAACAGTTGATGGTTTTCCATGCGCCGCTGCTGGCGGCATCCGCGGTCCTGCTGGCGCTGGCGCTGCACCGCTGCGGCAAAACCACCTGGCGCGAGGCATGGGCGGCCTGCCGGCTGCAGGTGCGCATGCTGGCGGCGTCGCTGCTGACGGCGCTTGGCTGCGCAGCCGGGTATTTCCTCAGCGACGCGGTGCTTTCCCGCCTGTACGACTTCAAATCGTACGGCTTTATTGCATGGAACCGTTCCGACGATTGGTTCACGCTGGACCGCATCCTGATGGACTTTTTCCATGAGTTCGGCTACCAGGACGGCGCCAACCTGTTCCGCTTCAGCGGCATCGCCACCGGCATCGGCCTGCTGCTGGGCCTGTGCATGTTTTTGTGCATTGTGCGGCTGCTGCTGCGCCTGTGCCGCCTGCAGCCCGTAGACCAGCTTCTGGTGCTGCTGCTTGTGTGCATGCTGGCCGTCTGCAGCGTGTGCTATACCTATTTCCAAGAGTATTACGGCTATTTCTGGCTGCTCAACCTGCCGGTCGGCGTGGCGGTAATGGCGGTGGAGCTCAAGACCGAGGACTTCCGCCTGCCCGGTGCGCGGCAGCTGGCAGCGGCTGCGCTGGCGTGCGCGTTCACGGTGTGTGCCGTGCACACCGTGCGGCGTGAGATCGAAAAGCCTGCGCTGGCCCACAAAGGGCTGGATACCGTCGCGGCCTGGCTCGTCGACAATGGCTATACCGAGGGGTACGCCACCTTCTGGAACGGCAACGCCATGATCGAGCTTTCCAGCGGCAAGCTGGACGTCTGGACGCTGGCGAGCCTCAGCGACGACAAGGTGCCCGACTGGCTGCAGAAAAAGGATCACCTGACCACCGACCCGGCAGGCAGCCCGTTCCTGCTGCTTGACACCGAGGGCGACGGCGCGCCGGAGGACGCGGCGCTCATCACGCGCGGCAACTGCGAGCTCGTCTACGAGGACAGCCGCTACCAGGTCTACACGTTTGCTTCCGCGGCCGATGTGCACGCGGCGGCCGAAGCCGCCCGCGCCGAAGGCTGAACCGAATTTTCCCGCCGCCCGGCGGGCCATTCACAAACAAAGGAGAACCGCTATGCGTTACTGCAAAAAATGCACCATGCCCGACACCCGCCCCGGCATCACCTTTGACGCCGAAGGCGTCTGCAGCGCCTGCCGCCATTTTGAGAACCGCAAAAATGTCGACTGGGACGCCCGCTTTAAAGAGTTTGAAGCCTACTGCAACAAATACCGCGGCATGAACGGCCCCGGCGGCTACGACTGCGCCGTCGCCGTCTCCGGCGGCAAGGACAGCCACTTCCAGGTCTGGATGCTCAAGGAAGTCATGCACATGAACCCCATCCTCTTCAGCGTCGAGGATAACTTCCCCATGACCCAGGCGGGCATCCACAACCTCAAAAACATCAGCGAGGAGTTCGGCTGCACCATCATCAGCTGCAAGCCCAACATCAAGGCGCAGAAGATCCTCATGCGCAAATTCTTTGAAAAATACGGCAAGCCCACCTGGTATGTCGACCGCCTGATCTACACCTTCCCGCTGCACATGGCGGCCAAGTTCAACACCCCCATGCTCTGCTATGGCGAGAACGTCAGCTTCGAGTACGGCGGCAACGCCGACGAGGAGACCTACTCCGCCATGGACCAGATCGAGAACGGCGTGGCCGTCGGCTTCCCGATGGAAGAACTCATCGGTGACGGCGTGACCGAAAACGACCTGAGCCTGACGCTGGCCCCCGACGCCGAGGAGCTGAAAAAGCTCGACCCCTTCTATATGAGCTACTTTGTGCCCTGGAACAGCTACAAAAACTACCAGGTCGCCAAGGCGCACGGCTTCCATGACCTGACCCACGAGTGGGACCGCACCCACCACGCCGAGAACTTCGACCAGATCGACTCCCGCGCCTACCTCGTCCACTCCTGGCTCAAGTACCCCAAGTTCGGCCACGCCGCCGCCACCGACTACACGGCCCGCTACATCCGCTACGGCATGATGACGCGCGAGGAAGCCATCCCCATCATCAAGGCGCGCGACGGCAAGCTGGACCCGCTGTGCGTGCGCGATTTCTGCAGCTTCTGCGGTTATACCGAGAGCGAGTTCTGGGCCATCATCGACAAGTTCTACAACACCGACCTGTTCGAGAAAAACGCCTACGGCGAGTGGGTGCTCAAACACCCCATCTGGGAGGAGAACGCCTGAGATGACCGACGCCGAGCAGCTGGCCGCCTACCGCGCCATGCACGCCGCCATCCAGGCCGAGTATGACCGCGCGGCGGACAAAATGGCGGCCCTGAAAGCCCAGGGCAAAGAAAAGACCGCCACCTACCGCCAGCTGTTCGCCCGCAAACTGACGCTGGGCGAACTGCTGACCTGGTACAAGACCTACGGCCTGGCCGGCTGAACGCCGGGCAAAAAAAGGGGAGAGGACGATGCAGCAGGGCACTTCGCCGCAGGGCGGCCGGCGCGGCACGGCGCTGTTTGTGGCGCTGTTTGCGCTGTCGGCGGCCGCCGTGCTGGCGTTCGCCGTGTTTTTTGTACACACGGTGACATCACCTGCGCC
>DXEI01000082.1 GCA_019115045.1 Candidatus Gemmiger excrementipullorum
GGCTCTTAGCGCGGAGATGCGCAACCGGGCCGCAAGGCCCGGCTCTTAGCGCGGAGATCTTGACCCCGCCGAACCAATAAAATTTTTAAAAATATTCCAATGTGCGGCGGGCGTGAACGCCCGCCCTACAAGGCAAAACAAACAACAGGCAACCCATAAATGCCCAACACCCGCATCGTTGCGGGCGGCATGGTTGCCGCCCCTACGCATGGACCAAACGCGGTCACGACCAAAAAACAGGTTTGTTGGGTATACGGCTGCGGGCCGCATGCATGCGGCCCCTACAAACCGGGGAAAACGCCATGCAAACCGTATCCGGCCGACCGCCGCGTTGTATCACACCGCAAGCCAAATTTTCTCGCGGCGTAGCCGCGAGTCCACCACAATTTTTCATTTTTCATTCTTCATTTTTCATTTTCAAAAAGGAAGGCTCCCCATGCAACTGTTTCGCCGTTTTCTGCCGCTGCTGGCGGCCGCTTTGCTGGCCGGGTGCGCGGTGCTGACGCCCGCACCGCAGCCCACGCCGACCCCCACCCCGGCGCCGACGCCCAGCCCGACGCCCGCGCCCACCGCCACGCCCGAGAGCGCACTGGTGCTGGCCACGGCGTCCACCAACGCCACCAAGGACCCCCCGCAGGTCACCGACCCGTCGACCTGGGACGAAGCCGGCAAAGCGCTGATGGAACGGCTGGAACAGCAGTTTGCCAGCGCCGGCATGACGCTGACCGCGCAGCAGGGCTACCCCTACCTGCTGGCCGTCAACCGCGCGGCGTCCACCGTGACGGTGTACACCACCGACGCCGACGGCCGCTACACCGTGCCGTTTATGGCCATGGTGTGCAGCGGCGGGCCCGACACCCCCACCGGTTACTGGACAACGCCCGTCAGCTACGACTGGCGGCTGCTGCTGGGCCCCAGCTACGGGCAGTACGCCACGCGCATCTATGGCGGGTACCTGTTCCACAGCGTGCCCTACTACAGCCAGCACAAGGACGATGTCGAGTACGACCAGTTCAACGAACTGGGCACCCCGGCCAGCCTGGGCTGCATCCGGCTGGCGGTGGTGGACGTCAAGTGGATCTACGACAACTGCCCCCTCGGCACGCCGGTCGTGATCTATGACGACGAGACCGACCCCGGCCCCATGGGCAAGCCCGGCACCATCTACACCGACCCGGCCGACGAGACCAAGCGCGGCTGGGACCCCACCGACCCCGACCCCGCCAACCCCTGGGACGACGCCTACCTGACCGGCACGGCCATCCGCAGCCAGGAAGCCTGGGACCAGTGGGAGGCCGAGCACGAAAACTGGCAGGCCAGCCTGACCCCCACCGACCTGCAGGGGTGGAGCACCGATTCCCGCATTGCAGGCACCCGCGGCTGAGCCGCCCCCGCAAACAACACACCGCCCCCGCCGCATACTGCGGCAGGGGCGGTTTTGCGCGGCGCGCCGGGCTACTGCGGCGCGCTGTAGAGCGTCTGGTCGATGGTATCGAGCTGCTGCGGCACGCCGGCCAGGTCCAACGCCGTAAAGTCGGTGGTCACGCCGGCGGTGTCCAGCAGGTCCTGCTGGGCGGCGGGGTCGGCGCAAAGTTCCTGCGCGCAGCGGTAGACGCCGGGCCAGTTGGCGTCCAGCGTCTGCTGTTCGGCGGCGGTCAGCTCCTGCTGCCAGGCCTGCGTCTCGCCGGGCAGGTCGGCGGGGGGCGTTTCGGCCAAAAACACCACCAGGCCGGACGCCGCCACCGCCGTCTTTAAGCTGCCGCCGGCGCTGTCCGCCTCAAAGGCGATGCAGCCGTCCAGCACGACGGCCAGCGTCTGCGGGGCCGCCGTCGGGGCCGGGGTTTGGGCCGTGCCCGGCGCGGCGGCCGTGCAGCCCGCCAGCAGCAGGCACAGCGGCAGGGTCATCCAGTTGCGCATCGTGCGTTCCCCCTTTTGGTCTATGGTATGTGCGGCGTCGGCCGCCTGCCACCACGATACCACCAAACGCGCGATTTTGCAACTTGCCCGCCGCCGCCGTTTGCGGTACAATACAACCAGAACGATACCAACAGAGAGGGCAGGAAACGATGATCGACGACGTATTTGAATTTTTGCAGGAGGGGGTCACCCCCTACCACGCGGCGGCCACGGCGGCCGCCTGGCTGGACGCCGCCGGCTTTGCCCGGCTGGAGGAAGCCGATTACTGGAACCTGGAACCGTCGCACGGGTACTACCTGATCCGCGGCGGGTCGGCTGTCGTGGCCTGGCGCATGCCGGACCACGCCATCGGCGGCTGGCGCATCACGGCCAGCCACAGCGACGCCCCGGGGTGGAAGGTCAAAACCGACACCGTCGAGGCCGACGGCTGCCGCCGCCTGAGCGTCGAGGGCTACGGCGGCATGAACATGGCCACCTGGCTGGACCGCCCGCTGACGGTGGCCGGGCGGGTGCTGCTGCGCACCGACGACGGCGTCGAGACGCGGCTGGTACACCTGGACCGCGACCTGCTGGTGATCCCGTCGCTGGCCATCCACATGCAGCGCGACGTCAACAAAGGGCACGAGTACAACCCCCAGCTGGACATGCAGCCGCTGTGGGGCCCGGCGGGCAGCCGCACGCTGACCGATTTGCTGTGCGAGGAGCTCGGCGTGCAGCCCGGCGATATTTTGGACCGCGACCTGCAGCTTGTCGTGCGGCAGGCCCCGGCACAGATGGGCCCCGACGGCGAATACTACCTGGCGCCGCGCATCGACGACCTGGGCTGCGCCGCCACGACGCTGCTGGGCTTTTTGGACGCCGCGGCCGAGGCCGACAGCGCCTGTGCCCCCGTGTGGGCGATGCTGGACCATGAGGAGGTCGGTTCCTCGAGCCGGCAGGGCGCACAGAGCAGCTTTTTGCGCGACGTGCTGGACCGCATCCTGGCGTCGGTGCCGCACAGCGCGCAGATGGAATACCGCGCGCTGGCCAACAGCTTTTTGCTCAGCGCCGACAACGGCCACGCCACCCACCCCAACTTTGCCCAAAAAAGCGACCCGGCCGCCCCCGTGCGGCTGGGCGGCGGCGTCGTGCTCAAGTACAACGCCAGCCAGAAATACACCACCAACGCGCTCAGCGGCGGCATCTTCCGCGCCATCTGCCGGCAGGCCGGCGTGCCGGTGCAGGTGTTCACCAACCGCGCCGACGAGCCGGGCGGCAGCACGCTGGGCAATCTGCAAAGCCACACGCTGCCGGTGCCCATGGCGGACATCGGCCTGCCGCAGCTGGCGATGCATTCGGCGGTCGAGACGGCGGCCGTGGCCGACGTCAACGCCATGGTGCGCGCGGTGGCGGCGTTCTACCGCGCCCACCTGCGCGCGCTGGGCGACGGCGCCTATACGCTGGCATGACGACCGGCCGTTACGCGCCCAGCCCCAGCGGGCGCATGCACCTGGGCAACCTGCTGTGCTGCCTGCTGGCCTGGCTTTCGGCCAAAAGCAAGGGCGGGCAGGTGCTCTTACGCATCGAGGACCTTGACGCCCAGCGCTGCCCGCGCGTCTACGCCGACGCCATCGTCGACGACCTGGCCTGGCTGGGCCTGGCGGCCGACGGCCCCTGCCCGCCGGTGTACCAGAGCGAGCGCAGCGCCATCTACCGGCAGTATTATGACAAACTCGCCGCGCGCGGGCTGACCTACCCCTGCTTTTGCAGCCGCAGCCAGCTGCACGCGGCCAGCGCGCCCCACCGCAGCGACGGCCAGGTCGTCTACGCCGGCACCTGCCGCGGCCTGACCCCCGCGCAGGCCGCCGAAAAGGCCAAGACCAAGGCCCCGGCCTGGCGCGTGCGCGTGCCGGACGAGGAGATCGCCTTTGTGGACGGCCACCTGGGCCCCTATGCCGAAAACCTCGCCCGCGACTGCGGCGACTTTTACCTGCGCCGCGCCGATGGCGTGTTCGCCTACCAGCTGGCCGTCGTGGTGGACGACGCGCTGATGGGCGTGACCGAGGTCGTGCGCGGGGCGGACCTGCTTTCCAGCACGCCGCGGCAGCTGTGGCTTTACCGCGAGCTGGGCCTGACGCCGCCCGCGTTCTACCACCTGCCGCTGCTGCTGGACCACCAAGGGCGCAGGCTTTCCAAACGCGACGGCGACCAGAGCCTGGAACACCTGCGCGCGCGCTATGCGCCGGAAGAGATCGTGGGCAAGCTGGCGTTTGCGGCCGGTTTGCAGGCCGCGCCGCGCCCCGCCGCCCCGGCGGACCTGGCGCGCACCTTTGATTGGGCGCAGGTGCCAAAACACGACATCTTTTTGCCGGAAAACCTGTTTTGATAGAAGAAACGGCATCCCGCCCGTTTGCCGGACGTTCCCGGCCGGTCTGTAGGGGCCGCATGTATGCGGCCCGTGGGCGTTTGCCTTGTTGCCACGTTTTGGGTTTGTGTACGCGGTACCGGGTATTTGTAGGGGAGGCATATATGCCTCCCGGCTGGGGTGAACGGTCGCGCGGGGTTTGCGGGGAAATCGACCGTTCCCGCCGCACATGCCGCACATTAAAAATTTTCAAAAATAATAATGTTCGGCGGGCGTGAACGCCCGCCCTACAATGCGAGATACACACCATACGCCCCGCCGTTTGCCCCGGTTTTTTCAACCCGTCGCGCGGCGCGCGACACATCCATTTTTCATTTTTATTTTTTCATTTTTCATTTTTCAGGAGCCTCCCATGCAAAGCTGTGACCCTGCGCGTCTGCGCACGCGCTTTTTTGCCAGCCTGGGCCTGCTGGCGCCGCTGTTGTACCTGGGCGCCGGGCTGCCGCTGCCTGCCGCGCTGCAGGCCGGGCCCGGCGCACTGGCGCTGGGTTTTGTGCAGCTGGCGCTGGCGCTGGGCGTCTGCTGGCTGGGCCGCGATCTGTTTGCCGCGGCCCGGCAGGCGGTGCGCGCCCGCACACTGCGCGCCGCCCCGCTGCCGCCGCTGCTGCTGGCGCTGGGCGCGTCGCTGGCGCTTTTGTACGGCGCGGCGCGGCTGCTGCGGACGGTGGTCGGGGCCGCCCCGCCCGATGCGTTGGGGCTGGACCTTGCCGCCGCGCTGCCGGCGGCCCACACCGGCCTGGCCTGGGCGCAGGCGGTGGCCCTGCGGCGCGACACCGCCCCGCTGACCGCCGCGCTGGCGGCGGCCCCGCGCACCGCCCGCGTGCTGCGGGACGGCAAACCCGCCGCCGTCCCGGCGCAGGAGGTAGAACCCGGCGAACTGTTTCTGGTCAAACCCGGCGAGGTCATCCCCGCCGACGGCACGGTGGCCGAGGGGGTCTCGGCCGTGGACGCATCGGCGCTGACCGGCCGCGCCGCAGCGGTGCAAAAATCGCCCGGCGCGCCGCTGTGCGCCGGCAGCGTCAACGGCAGCGGCGCACTGGTGGGCAAAGCGGTGCGCACCGGCCGCGATACCACGCTGGCGCAGGCCGCGCAGCGGCTGGCCGCCGCGCTGCACCGCCCCGCCGCCCCGGCGCAGATCCTGCCCGCCCTGGCCGGGCGCACCCTGCCGCCGCGCCTGCCCCTTTGGCTGGCACTGGGGGCGCTGGCGCTGCTGGCGCTGGCTGCCCTGCTGGGCGGGTGGCCCCGCGCGGTGGGCGTGGCGGCGCTGCTGCCCGGTTTTGCCGCGCTGGCGCTGCTGGCCGCCCCGGCTGTGCTGCGCCGGGCCTTTGGGGACGCCGCGGGCCAGGGGCTGTGGTTCCGCGACCTGGCAGCCCTGCTGGACGCCGCTGCACTGCGCGCCGTGCTGCTGGGGCGGGAGGGCGTGCTGACCTGCCCCGAGCCCGGCGTCGTGGCCATTGTGGGCAGCGGCCGCGTGCCGGAAAAGTTCCTGCTGAGCATGGCGGCGGGGCTGGCGCGCAGCAGCGACCACCCGCTGGCCCGCGCGATCTTGCAGCGCGCCGGGCAGGACGGCATCCAGTGCGCCGCCGTCGCCGACGTCGAAGCCGTGCCCGGGCAGGGCCTGCGCGGCAAGGTGGCCGGCAAGGTGCTGGCCGGGGGCAGCGCGGCGTTCCTGCGCAGCGGCTGCCCGCTGCCGCCCGCGCTGGAACAGGCCGGGCGCGAGATGGAACAAAACGGCGTCACACCGCTGTATTTTTCGCTGGCCGGCAGCCCTGCCGGCATCGTTGGCGTGTCGGACGTGCTGCCCCGCACCGCCGCGCCCGCCGTGGCGCAGCTGCGCGCGCTGGGGCTGGAGGTCCGGCTGCTGACCGGCCAACCCGCCGCCGAGGCGCAGCGCCTGGCCGCGGCCATCGGGCTGGACGCCGCCCACACGGCGCCCGGCACACCGCCCGCGCAGCAGGCCGAAGCCGTGCGCGCCGCCCAGGCGCAGGCCGGCCCGGCCGCCATGGCCGGCAGCGGCGAAGCCGACGCCGAAGCGCTGCGCGCCGCCGCCCTGGGCGTGACGGTGGGCGCGGCGGACCGCGCGCTGACCCCGGACGCCGGGCTGGCTGTGATGCAAAACGACCTGACCGCCCTGCCGGCGGCCATCGCCCTGGCGCGCGGCGCCGTACAGGAAGCGCGCCGCACCACCGCCGCCGTGCTGGCCGCCGCGGGCGCGGCGCTGGTATTGGCGCTGGGCGGGCTGCTGCCCCCGGCCCCGGCCTTTTTGCTGGCCGCAGCCGCCTGCGCCGCCGCCCTGTATGCCCCGCGCCCCCACCCTGCCGAGGAGGAACGCCATGAACCATGAAATTTTGCGCCGCCGCTGGCGGTTCACCGGCCGCGTGCAGGGGGTTGGGTTCCGCTATTTTGCCGCCTGCGCCGCCCAAAAGCTGGGCCTGACCGGCTGGGTGGCCAACAACTGGGACGGCAGCGTCACGCTGGAAGCCCAGGGCCCCCGCGCGCAGCTGGACGAGCTGGTGCCCATGATCGAGCGCAGCAACCGCTGGGCGCGCATCGAGGGCATGACGGTGGACAACCTGCCCCTGGCTGAGCACGAGTACGGCTTTGCCGAACGCAGCGGCGACTGACCGCCCGGACCCAAACAACACAACGCGCCCCGCCGGCCCTGTTACGGGCTGGCGGGGCATTTTGTGCGGCGGGCAAAAAAAGGCGCCCCGCCCGGTTGCGGCTCCGGGCGGGGCATTGGGGTATCGGTTTGGTGTGAGGAGGAATCATGTTCCAGAGTCTGCGGTTGCGGCTCCGTGACCCTGTGCTTATACGATACCCGATAACTGCGAAGAAACTATGATACTGGTATGAATTTTTTGTAAAATTGCACAGTTGTACATAGAAGAGAGTTGAGAAATTAAAAATTAAAAAATAAAAATGAAAAATGGTGGTGTCGCGCGGCGCGCGACGGATTGAAAATTAGGTTTATGGTGCAATGGCGTGCGGCGGCTGCCCGTTTACGGTTGGCATGGCGTGTGTTTTTGCTCTGTAGGGCGGGGCCTTGGCCCCGCCGCACCGATGATTTTTAAAAAATGCAATGTTCGCGGCGGGCGTGAACGCCCGCCCTACAGAGCGGCGTAAACGGGCACCCAACCGGGAACCCTGCGTAACCGCAAACCCCTGCCGGGCCGCATGCATGCGGCCCCTACGAACCGGCCGGGAACGGCAGGTGAATGGGTAAGGCAGGCATTTGCCGCAAACGGGCGCGGCGGGGCTTTGGCCCCGCCGCACCGATATTTTTTAAAAAATAATTTTTATAAGGTTCGGCGGGCGTGAACGCCCGCCCTACAAAGCAAGACAAACGTCAGCAGGCCCGTAAACGGGTGCTCGCGGCGTTTTACCACACCGCAAACCCAATTTTTGCGCGGCTTTGCCGCGCTTCCTCTCCGCGCTAAGAGCCGCCTTCGGCGGTTGCGCATCTCCGCGCTAAGAGCCGCCTTCGGCGGTTGCGTATCTCCGCGCTAAGAGCCGCCTTCGGCGGTTGCGCTCCGAAACGGCGCTGCGGCGCCAGTCCGAGACGCACCTGCGGGCGCAGCACCTTAATTTTTCATTTTTATTTTTTTTAATGAAAACCCCCGGGCAGGGGGACCCTGCCCGGGGGTATGCGTAAGAGAACCGGCCGCTCAGCCCAGCATATTGATGAGGATACCGGCCGCGACTGCGGAACCGATGACGCCGGCCACGTTGGGGCCCATGGCGTGCATCAGCAGGTAGTTGCTGGGGTTGTACTCCTGCCCGACTTTCTGGCTGACGCGGGCCGCCATCGGCACGGCCGAGACGCCGGCGGAACCGATGAGCGGGTTGATCTTGCCGTGGGTGACGGCGCACATGACCTTGCCCAGCAGCACGCCGCCTGCGGTGCCGACGCCGAACGCCACGACGCCGAGGACGATGATCTCGACCGTCTGCAGCGTCAGGAAGGTGGACGCGTTGGTGGTGCAGCCGACGCTGAAGCCGAGGAAGATCGTGATGATGTTCATCAGCTCATTGCCGGCGGTCTTGGTGATGCGCTCGACGACGCCGGACTCTTTCATCAGGTTGCCCAGCATCAGGCAGCCGACGAGGATGGCCGCATCCGGCAGCGTCAGCGAGACGATGATGGTGACCATGATGGGGAAGATGATCTTCTCGGTCTTGGTGACGGTGCGCGGGGTGTCCATGATGACCTGGCGCTCTTTCTCCGTCGTCAGCGCGCGCATGATCGGCGGCTGGATGACCGGCACCAGCGCCATATAGCAGTAGGCCGCCACCGCAATGGAACCCAGCAGGTGCGGGGCCAGGCGGGTGGTGGTAAAGATGGCCGTGGGGCCGTCGGCGCCGCCGATGATGCCGATGGACGCGGCTTCCTGCGCGGTAAAGCCCAGGATGCGCGCGCCGACATAGGTGAAGAAGATGCCCAGCTGCGCGGCCGCGCCCAGCAGCAGGCTGGACGGCCGGGCGATCAGCGGCGTGAAGTCGGTCATGGTGCCGATGCCCAGGAAGATCAGCGGCGGGTAGATGCCCAGCTTGACGCCGAGGTAGATATAGTCGGCCAACCCGCCGGAGCTGCCCAGCAGCTCCCAGTTGATGTGGTTGGTCTCGTTCAAAAAGATCTCGATGTGGAAGATGCCGTCCAGCGGCAGGTTGGTCATCAGCATGCCAAAGCCGATGGGCAGCAGCAGCAGCGGCTCAAACTGCTTGACGATGGCCAGGTACAGCAGCACGCAGGCCACCACGATCATGACGGCGTATTTCAGGCCGTCGGGGCCGGTGCCGAAGATCTGCGCCCAGCCGGAGTTGCCCAGGATCTCGCCCAGGTTGGTAAAAAGCTCGCCCATGGTCAGCCCTCCTTACACAAACGGCGTGGTCTGCTCACGCACGGCGGCGTCGCCCCACGCGCCGCGGCGGGACGCGCGGCCCGGGGCCTGGACGCGGCGCACGCTGTGCACGACGGCGTCCTCACCCAGTACGGTGGCGACGGCGGCCGAGATGGCGGCAATGACCTCGCCCGGGATGCCGCCGGGCGCAGGCGCGGCCGGCGCAGGCGCAGCCGGCGCGGGGGCCGGTTTGGCGGCGGGTTTCGGCGGCGCTTTGCGCACCGCTTTGGGCGGGGCCGGCGGGGCGGCGGGGTCGGTGGGTTTGCGGTTCGCGCGGTCGAACGCCTTGCCCTCCAGGGTGATGATCAGGCAGAGGACGATCAGCATCACGAACACCAGCACGATGCTG
>DXEI01000083.1 GCA_019115045.1 Candidatus Gemmiger excrementipullorum
GGCTCTTAGCGCGGAGATGCGCAACCGGGCCGCAAGGCCCGGCTCTTAGCGCGGAGATCTTGACCCCGCCGAACCAATAAAATTTTTAAAAATATTCCAATGTGCGGCGGGCGTGAACGCCCGCCCTACAAACCGGGGTAAACGGCCGTTTTTCCGTAAACCCCTCGCGCCACCATACATTTTTCATTTTCCAAGGAGCTATCCATGATCCACCAATACAAACTCGGCGGGTACAACATCGTGCTGGACGTGTTCAGCGGCAGCGTGCACGCCGTCGACGACGTCGCCTACGACGCCATCGCGCTGCTGGACGCCGGCCATACCCGCGCCGAGACCGCCGCCGCCCTGGCCGAGCGCTATGCCGCCCGGCCCGAAGTCACCCCCGCCGACATCGAGGACTGCCTCAACGACATCGACGAACTGACCCAAGTCGGCAAACTGTTTGCGCCCGACGCCTACGCCGGCCATGCGTTCGACTTCAAAAACCGGTCCAACGTCGTCAAGGCGCTGTGCCTGCATGTGGCGCATACCTGCAACCTCAACTGCAGCTACTGCTTTGCGGCGCAGGGCAAGTTCCATGGCGAGGCCGCCCTCATGAGCTTTGAGACCGGCAAGCGCGCGCTGGATTTTTTGGTCGAGCATTCGGGCACGCGCCGCAACCTCGAGGTGGACTTTTTCGGCGGCGAACCGCTGATGAACTTTGAAGTCTGCAAACAGCTGGTGGCCTATGCGCGCAGCATCGAGAAAGCGGCCGGCAAAAACTTCCGCTTTACGCTGACCACCAACGGCATCGGCCTCACCGACGAAGTCATCGAATGGGCCAACAAAGAATGCTACAACGTCGTGCTCTCGCTCGACGGCCGCAAGGAGGTCAACGACCGTTTCCGCGTCGATCTGGCCGGCAACGGCAGCTATGACCGCATCGTGCCCAAGTTCCAAAAACTCGTCAAGGCGCGCGGCGGCAAGGGCTACTACATGCGCGGCACCTTTACGCACCACAACGTCGATTTTACCAACGATCTGTTCCACATGGCCGACGACCTCGGTTTTACCGAGCTCTCGATGGAACCGGTGGTCGCCGCGCCGGACTCGCCCGAGGCGCTGACCGAGGCCGACCTGCCCAAGCTGTTTGACCAGTACGAGCTGCTGGCCAACGATATGCTGCGCCGCCAAAAGGCCGGCCGGCCCATCACGTTCTACCATTACATTCTGGACCTCAAGCACGGGCCGTGCATCTACAAGCGCATCTCGGGCTGCGGGTCGGGCACCGAGTATATGGCCGTGACCCCCTGGGGCGACCTGTACCCCTGCCACCAGTTCGTCGGCGACCCCGCCTACAAGCTGGGCGACGTGTGGCACGGCGTGACCAACACCGCGCTGCGCGACGAGTTCAAGCTGTGCAACGTCTACGCCCGCCCCGCCTGCCAGGACTGCTGGGCGCGGCTGTACTGCGCGGGCGGCTGCGCGGCCAACGCGCTGAACGCCACCGGCGACATCCACGGCGTGTATGAGTACGGCTGCAAGGTGTTCCGCAAACGCATCGAGTGCGCGGTGATGATCCAGGTCGCCCAGCGGCTGGACCCCGAACTGGCCCGCAACGCCGTGCAGTATGAGAGCGACTGCGACGGCTGCGGCGAGACCCGCGACGGCTGCGAATGATTTTTTGGCAAGGCATACACCAAGGCCGCCCGGCACAGCCGGGCGGCCTTGGTCTGTTTTTGTTGAAAAGGGGGAGGGGAATCCTCACCGCCCCAGCGGCGCGCACTTGGCGGCCAGCCAGGCTTTTTCCTCGTCGTTCAGGCGGGGGGCCAGCGTTTTGTACACCTCGGCGTGGTAGGCGTTGAGCCAGTCCAGCTGCACGCGGGAAAGCTCGTCCACCAGCACCGGCGCGGTGTCGATGGGCACCATCGTCAGCGGGCGGAAGCCCAGCCAGCGGCCGTACTGGTTCTCGCCCAGGTCGACGCATTCGAGCTCGTTCTCGATGCGGATGCCGACGGTGTCGGTCTCATAGATGCCGGGCTCGTCGGTAATGGTCATGCCGGGGCGGAAGACGATGTCATTGCGCGGGCGCAGGCTCTGCGGGCCTTCGTGCACGCCGGAGATAAAGCCCACGCCGTGGCCGGTGCCGCAGCGGTAGTTGATCTTGTGCGCCCACACCGGGCCGCGGGCAAAGGTGTCCAGCGCAAAGCCGGTGCAGTAGTCCAAAAACACGGCGCGCGCCATGTCGATGTGGCTTTGCAGCACCCAGGTGTACCAGCGGCGCTCGTCGTCGGTCAGCGGGCCGACGGGGTAGGTGCGGGTGATGTCGGTGGTGCCGCAGTCATACTGGCCGCCGTTGTCCACCAGCAAAAAGCCGCGGCGCTCAATGACGCTGTCGGTGTCGCCCTCGGCATGGTAGTGCATCATGGCGGCGTTGGGGCCCCAGGCCGCAATGGCGGGGAAGCTGTCGTCAAAGTAGCCGGGCTGCTCGGCACGGCGCGTTTGCAGCATGCCCTCGATGTCGGTCTCGTGCAGCGTCCGGCCGTCGGCCAGCGCCTTCTCCAGGTCCATCTCAAAGCGCACCAGCGCCACGCCGTCGCGGATATGGCATTCGCGGATGTTTTGCAGCTCGACCTCGTTCTTGACACCCTTGCGCGCAAAGATGGGGTCGGCCCCGGGCAGCGTCTTGTGGGCGCACAGCGCGGTGTACAGGTCATAGTTGGTGGCGGCCTCGTCCACCAGGAACACCTCGCCGGCGTCCAGCGCGGCCACGGCGTCCAGCAGCTCGCCGTAGGGGCGCACCGTCACGCCGCTTTCGGCCAGCGCGGCGGCGTCGGCGCCGCTCAGGCGGCCGGGGGCCAAAAACAGCGTGCAGGCGCTGCGCGTGACGAGCGCAAACGCCACGGCCAGCGGCGTGTTGGGGATGTCCCGCGCGCGCAGGTTCATCAGCCAGCCCACGCAGTCCAGGCCGGTCACGGCCAGCGCGGTGGCCCCGGCCTTGGCCAGGTCGGCGCGCACCATCTCGATGCGCTGGGCCGCCGTGGCGCCGGTCTGGGCGGGCGTCAGCAGCCAGCAGGGCGTGGCGGGCAGGGCCGGGCGCTCGCCGGAGGCATCCCAGATCGGCCCGGCGACGTCACAGCTTTTGAGCGCCGCGCCGTTTTTGGCCAGCGCCTCGGCGTAGGCGCGCGCGGTCTTGGCCGGCACGCAGGCGCCGTCCAGCAGCAGCGTCTGGCCGGCATTCAGGTGCGCGGCCAGGTACTCGGCCACGGTGGGCACCCCGGCCGAGCCGTCGTGCATGCATTCGATCTCGGTGCCGGCCAGCTGGCGGTCGGCCTGGACGTAAAAGCGGCCGTCGCACCACAGGGCCGAGCCCGTGCCGGTGACGACGAGGGTGGAGTTTTCGCCCGTAAAGCCGGAAAACCACGGCAGAGCGTTATAGTAGTCGGGCAGGTACTCGCTGCAATGCGGGTCGCTGGTCATCAGCAGCACGGCGTCGCCGCCGGCGGCTTTGGCCGCGGCACGCAGCGCAGCGATCTTTTCGTTGGTGGTCAAGGTTCAAACACTCCTTTATATCGCGTTGCGTTCTGCTTTCATCATAGCACGTTCTGGCAAAAGGTCAAGCGCGGCGGGCCAGGTCCACCCAAACCTCGACCCGGCATCTCTCCCGGCGCGCGTCGAACGCTGCACCGCCCGCCAACGCGATGAGTTCCGCCAAGGCAGAAAAGCTCTCCTCGTCCCCGACCGGAAAAAGGATCAGTTCGCCTGCTTCCAGCATGACATGGCCGGTCAGGGTCTGTAAATCTTCCTCGATGACAATATCGACCTCTGCACGCTCTGCCATAAAAAGCAAGCGCGGTACAAGCTGCCGGAACCGCTTGTGTGTATCCGCGTCAGCCTGGGCTGCCCCGGCCGCTTGCTGCGGCGGTTCGCCCGGTTGCGGCGCGCTTGTGTACCATCGGCTGTAATTTCTGCGTTCGATCCTCATATACTGCTCCTTTGGCCGGGGCTTACGCTGCCCCTGTACAAAAACAGTATACGATATTGTGGATATATCCACAATACCTCTGCGCCGCTTTCCCCCCTATAATTTAAGTATAGGATCGCGGAAAAGGGGGTACAGGCGCATGATCGATTACAGTCCCTTGTGGGAGACGATGCGCCAGCGCCATGTCACGCAATACCAGCTGCTGCAGCAAGGCATCGACAACAAGACCCTGGACGCGCTGAAGAAAAACAAAAATATCACCCTGCTTACACTGGAAAAGTTGTGCAGCATCCTGGGCTGCACGCCCAACGATGTGGTTGTTTTCCAGAAATAGCCGCCGCCGGATACCCGGCGGCGGCTTCCTTTTTTAAAATTCGTCGCGCGGCGCGCGACACCATAATTTTTCATTTTTATTTTTTCATTTTTAATTTTTACCGGCTTTCCCCACAGCTTTGGTGGCGATCACATCCACGCCGGTGCCGGCGGCGTCGGCCAGCAGTACCTGGCCCAGGGCCACCGGGGCGTCGGCCTCGACGGCTTTGAGCGCGCGCACGACGTCGAAGATCTTGCCCTTGGGCACGTCGCTGCGCGTCTTGCAGGGCGCTGCCGCCAGCGTGCCGCCGCGCACGCGCACCGTGGTGGTGACGATGCGCGTGGGGTGGGTGACCTCCTTGCGGGCGTAGGCGTCGCCGCGCGGGCAGGTGTTGCCCGCCACGGCGGTGACGGCCCCGCCGTCCAGCGTCACGGTCAGCGCGCAGCCCATCGGGCAGCCGATGCAGGTCAGTTCGCGGGTCTCCATCGTTCAGCCCTCCTCCAACGTTACGGTGATGTCGGCCGCCCCGGCGCGCGCCGCGGCGCGAAGTTTCTCGCCCGGCAGGCGCAGGGTCTCCATCTCGCCGGGGGCCAGCACGGGGCGCTTGCGGCGCACAAGGCAGGCGTCCCCGGCGTACACCGCCACGGTTTTGTTGCGGTAGACCCCGCCCACACGGAACCGCAGCGTCACGGCGTCGCCTGCGCACGCCGGGCGCACGGCGGCCGGCACGGTATAGCGCACGCCGTTTTCGGCCCGCACCGGCAGCGCCGGGGCGTCCTGCGCGCCGGTGCGCAGGTAGGCCGCCGCGTGCGCGCCGGCGGCCGCGGCTTCCTCGCTGACATAGTCCACCAGGTCGTGCACATGCAGCACGTTGCCGGCCGCAAACACGCCGGGGAGGCTCGTCTCAAGGCTCTCGTTGACCAGCGGCCCGCCGGTGACCGGCCCCAGCGCCACGCCCGCCGCGCGGCTGAGCTCGTTTTCGGGCAGCAGCCCGCAGGAGAGCAGCAGCGTGTCGCAGGCGTAGTGCTCCTCGCTGCCGGGGACGGGTCTGCCGTCTTCGACGCGGGCGATGGTGACCCCCTCGACCCGGCGCGTGCCCTGGATGTCGACGACGGTATGGCTGAGTTTGAGCGGGATGCCGAAATCGTCAAGGCACTGCACGATGTTGCGCTTGAGCCCGCCCGAGTAGGGCATGAGCTCGGCCACGCAGAGGACCTTGGCCCCCTCCAGCGTCATGCGGCGCGCCATGATGAGCCCGATGTCGCCCGAGCCGAGGATGACCACCCGCCGCCCGGGCAGGTAGCCCTCGATGTTGACCAGGCGCTGCGCCGTGCCCGCCGTAAAGATGCCGGCCGGGCGCGTGCCGGGGATGTTCAGCGCGCCGCGCGGGCGCTCGCGGCAGCCCATGGCCAGCACGACGGCCTGCGGGTGCAGCTGGAACAGCCCGTCGGTGCGGTTCATCGCCGTGACGGTCTTGTCGGCGGCCAGGTCCAGCACCATCGTGTTGAGCTTGTACGGGATGCCCAGCGCCTTGGCGCGGTCGATGAACCGGGCCGCGTACTCGGGGCCGGTAAGCTCCTGCTGGAAGGTATGCAGCCCAAAGCCGTTGTGGATGCACTGGTTCAAGATGCCGCCCAGCTCGGCGTCGCGTTCCAGCACCAGCAGGTCCTGTACGCCGGCCTCGCGCGCGGCGATGGCGGCCGCCAGCCCGGCCGGGCCGCCGCCGATGATGACAAGTTGCGGTTGGTCCATAGCAGCGTCCCCCTTTTTAATACACGTCTTTGTTGACGCCGGTGATGATGTGCGAATCCCCGCCCGCCTTGGTCACGGCGGCCAGCGGCACGCCCAGCTCCCGCGCCAGAATTTCCATCACGCGCGGGCTGCAAAAACCGGCCTGGCACCGGCCCATGCCGGCGCGGGTGCGGCGCTTGACGCCGTCCAGGCTGCGCGCGCCCGGCGTGCGGCGGATGGCGTCGACGATCTCGCCCTCGGTGACGCTCTCGCACCGGCAGACGATCTGCCCGTAGGCCGGGTTTTGGCGGATCAGCGCGGCGCGCTCGGCCGGTGGCAGCGTTTTGGGGTCCAGGATGCCCTTGCGGGTGGGCGTGAAGGCCGGGTTTTCGGGCAGCGCCAGGCTGCGGGCGACGATATCCGCCACCATGACGCCGATGGCCGGCGCGCTGGACAGGCCCGGCGACTCGATGGCCGCGCAGTCCACAAAGCCGGGCGCGATCTCGCCGATGAAAAACTCATGCCGCGGCTCATGCGCGCGCAGGCCGGCAAAACTTGTGATGGTCTGCCGCAGCGGGATGTCCTTGACGGCCAGGCCCGCCTTGGCGCGCAGCTCGTCCAGGCCGGCGGCGGTGGTGGCGGTGTCGTCCTTGCCGCCGATGTCCTGCGCCGTGGGGCCGACGAGCAGGTTGCCGTGCACGGTGGGGGTGACCAGCACGCCCTTGCCCAGCCTGCCCGGCAGCTGGAACACCGTGTGCCGCACATGGTCCCCGGCGGCGTGGTCCAGCAGGAAATACTCGCCCCGGCGCGGCACAATGGTCAACGGGTCGTCGCCGCGCACCCAGTTGTGCACGGTGTCGGCGTAGACGCCCGCCGCGTTGACGACGCAGCGCGCCTCATACGCGCCGGCCGCCGTCTGCACCCGCCAGCCGCCGTCGATGGCTGCCACGCCGGTGACGGCGGTGTCGAACTGAAAGCGCACGCCGTTGGCGGCGGCGTTTTCGGCCAGGGCGAACGTCAGCCCGAACGGGCAGACGATGGCGCCGGTGGGCGCCCACAGCGCGGCGACGGCCTCGTCGGCGACGTTGGGTTCCATCGCCTGCAATTCTGCGCGCTCGACGATGCGCAGCCCCTCGACGCCGTTGGCAACGCCGTTTTGGTACAGCGCCTGCAGCGCGGGGCGGTCGGCTTCGTCGAGGCAGACGACGAGGCTGCCGCAGCGGCGGTAGGCGAAATCCAGCTCCTTGGCCAGGGCGGGCATCATGCGGCTGCCCTGCACGTTGAGCCGGGCCATCAGGCTGCCGTGGGGCGCGTCGTACCCCGCGTGCACGATGGCGCTGTTCGCCTTGGAGGTGCCGCAGCAGACATCCTCCTCTTTTTCCAGCACCAGGATGCTGGCTTTGCGGCGGGCCAGTTCCCGCGCGCAGGCACAGCCCGACACCCCGGCGCCGATGATGATCACATCCAGCATGGTACACTCCTTTTTGGGCACAGCCGGCGGGGCCCGCAGGCCTTTGGCCGTGCCCCGCAAAGTTTGTCGCTGCCTTTAGTATACCCGCGCCGCCGCCGCGCGGTCAAGGGGTTCCGTGTGTTGCGTTTCCCGCCGCGCCGCAAAGGGGGCCGCCGCCGCCCTTGCCGGCCAGAACGCCAAAACGCCCCCGCCGGGTGGCGGGGGCGTATCGAAAAACCGTTCAGCTGAACATGACGACGTCGTCGCGCGGGGCTTCGGCGGGCTCGACGGCCAGCGCCGTCAGCACCGGGCCGGTGGCGGCGGGCGTCTGCCCCTGGTAGATGGGGTGGTACTTCACATTGACCTTGGCGGTCAGCGTGATCCAGCTGCGCTGTTCCAGCGCCTTGTAGCCGTCGTACTTGCAGGGGAACCCCACGAACTGGATGTCCTGGATGCAGCAGGTCATCGCAAAGCGGCCGGGCACAAAGCTGTTTTTGCCCGCGCGCGGCGTCTGGCAGACCTGCGCCAGGAACTTGACGGTCTTGCCGGCGTACTTGTTGGGGTCGTCCATGCAGTCCATATACCACACGCCGAAAAACTCGGCCGGGATGTCGATGACCTCGGCGTTGACGTCAAAGGGCAGCGGGTCGGGGATGTCGTCGTAGGCGACGCTGCCGTCGGCAAACTCATAGGCGATGTCGCAGCGGCGGCTGGCCTGGCGCACCAGCTTGTGCACGAGCTGGCGGCTCTCGTCGTCGTTGAGATGCTCGGCGCGGTTGACGACCAGCAGCTCGCTGCCGCGCAGCTTGTCCAGCAGCAGGGCGCGCATGGCGTTGTCGCCGGCGTAGGTTTTCAGGGTGCTGCCGTCCGCCGTGGCCAGGCACTGGTAGATCAGCCAGTTGTCGGGCAAAGCGTCGTAGAGGTCCTGCACCAGCCACATGCCGTTATATTCAATGATGACGCGCCCGCAGCCGGACTTTTGCTCCAGCGCGGCCAGGTTCTCGCGCGTGAGCTCGCTTTTGTCCTCCAGCTGGGCCACGTGGACGCCGCCAAAGGCGAAGCGGTCGGGGTCGTATTCTTCCTCGCCTTCCTCGCACACCAGCAGCAGCGTCTTGTCGCCGGAGTCAAACTGCGGGTCCTCCATCGTCTCCTGGATGAACTTGGTCTTGCCGCTCTCCAGCTGGCCTACGAACAGGTAGACCGGGATCTGTCTTGCCATAGTGGTTCCTTTCCTGCCTCGGGGGCGTTTACAGCGCGAACAGCGCGGCCAGCGCGGCCTCGTCCAGGCCCGCGCCGATCACGCACAGCTTGCCGGTGACGTCGGGGGTGCTGGGGCGCACCTCATGCTCGCCGGGGACCATGTCGAACTCCAGCCAGCCCTCGGCGCCGCCGTCCACGATGCCCTTGGCGCGCAGGATCATGCCGCAGCCGCCTTCGTCCAGCGCGGCAAGCGCCTGCTCCAGCGCGGCGCGGCTGTACTTGTGCGCGGTCTCGCGGCCCCAGCTCGTAAACACCTCGTCGGCGTCGTGGTCGTGGTGGTGCCCGCAGCTGCACACGCCGTGTTCGTCGTAGTGGTGCTCGTGGTGGGCGTGCTCGCCGTCATGGTGGTGGCAGCAATGGCCGTGCTCGTGGCCGTGCTCCTCCTCGTCATGGTGGTGGCAGCAGTGGCCGTGTTCGTGGTCGTGCTCGTCCTCGTCGTGGTGGTGGCAGCAGTGGCCGTGCTCGTGGTCGTGCTCCTCCTCGTCATGGTGGTGGCAGCAGTGGCCATGCTCGTGGTCGTGCCCCTCGCCGTCGTGGTGGTGGTGCTCGTCCTCACCGGCGTGGGCCTCGTTGGCGGTGCGGGCCTCGGCCAGCAGTTCGGCCACAAGGTCGCGCTTGCCGTCCATGACCGAGACGATCTGCGCGCCGGTAAGCGCCGTCCAGTCGGTCGTCACGATGGTGGCGGTGGGGTTCTTCTCGGCCAGCAGGGCGACGGCGTCGGCGACCTTTTTCTCGGGCGCGTTGCCGGTGCGGCTCAGGATGATGCAGGACGCATGGCTGACCTGGTCGTTGTAAAACTCGCCGAAGTTTTTCATATACAGTTTGACCTTGTTGACGTCGGCCACCGTCACAAAGCTGTTGAGCTGCACGGGCAGCGTCTCGGCCACGCCCTCAACGGCGCGGGTGACGTCGGACAGTTTGCCGACGCCCGACGGCTCGATGAGGATGCGGTCGGGGTGGTAGGTCTCGACGACTTGCTTGAGCGCCTCGCGGAAATCGCCCACGAGCGAGCAGCAGATGCAGCCGGAGTTGAGCTCGTTGACCTGGATGCCGGCCTCGCGCATAAAGCCGCCGTCGATGCCGATCTCGCCAAATTCGTTCTCGATGAGGACGATGCGCTCCCCGGCGAAGCATTCCTGGATCAGCTTTTTGATCAGCGTGGTCTTGCCCGCGCCCAAAAAGCCGGAAAAAATATCGATCTTAGTCTTGTTTTCTGCCATCATGGCACCTCGGTTTCTGTTGCAGTGGTGGTTGCGTTGGCAGCCGCGCACGGTGGCTGCCAATACCATTATAGCAAACCCGTCAAGGGCCAAACGCCCCGGCGGGCCGCCGTTTTTTTGAACTTTTTGCAAATTTTTGGCGGCGCGGGGACCTTCGCCCGATGGGCAACGTATTTGGCTCGTGTACGCGCTGCCGGGTGTTTGTAGGGGAGGCATACATGCCTCCCGGCAGGGGTTGGCCCCGCGCGGGGTTTGCGGGAAAACCGACCGTATACCCCGGTTTGTAGGGCGGGGTCTTGACCCCGCCGTGGACGGTCTGCCATTGTTTTTACATTTTCGGGCAACGTGGCCGCTCCCGTCCCGTGCATTATTAAGATTTGGTTTTCTCGCTTACCATTCTCCCTTCCTTTTTGACCGGCCAAAAAGGAAGCGAAAAAGCCGCCGCTAATTCCGAGGCGCGGGGCACGGCCAAAGGGGCCCGCGGGCCCCTTTGGAAACCCCGGAGCTCTGATGGGGTCGCCCGAGAAGGTCTATGCCTGCAACCTGGGTAGGTTAGAAACATTTACGCGAAACTTTCTTTACACCCGGCAAGGCTCATCCGGGCTCCCGTTCTGAAACCCCGCCCGCGTTCGCAGGCGGGCCGGCCTGCGGTAGACTTTTGCTTTACCCGTTTACCTATCGTTCCCGGTCGGTTCGTAGGGGCCGCATGCATGCGGCCCGTGGGCGTCTGGCTTATGGAAACGTATTTGGTTCGTGTACGCGATCCCGGATGTTTGTAGGGGAGGCATACATGCCTCCCGGCAGGGGTTTACGCCGCGCGGGGTTTGCGGGAAAACCGACCGTTTTCGCCGCTCTGTAGGGCGGGCGTTCACGCCCGCCGAACCAATGTGCGGCGGGGCCTGCGCCCGCAGGCGCGTTTCGGACTGGCGCCGCAGCGGCGTTTCGGAGCGCAACCGGGCCGCAAGGCCCGGCTCTTAGCGCGGAGATGGCCAACCGCCGCGCAGCGGCGGCTCTTAGGCCGGAGATCAAGGCCCTGCCCTGCAACGCGGGGTAAACACCATGCCGCCCCCCGCGCAAACAAGGCCGCCCTGCACAGCAGGGCGGCCTTGGCGTATGGGGCGTATGGCTGTTTGGCGGGGGCGGCCGGGCGCGTTACCGCCCGCGCCGGTGCGAGACGAACAGCGCGCAGCTCATGATCAGGAAAAAGATCGCGATGGCTGCCACGATCAGCAAAAACAGCTCAAAGATCTTGACGTCAAAATGCGTCTGCAGCGTCTGGGTGGCGCCGGTCAGCACGTCGCTGGTGCTGGACGCCGTGCTGGAGGCCGTACTCTCGGCCGAGTCCAGTGCTGCCGAGGCCGCGTCGCTGTCGCCCAGGGCGTTCAGCGCGTCGGCCAGCGCCTGCGCGCCCATGGCCACCAGGCGGTTTTCGTTTTCGCTGCGCACATGCTCGCCGTTCACCGCGCCGGCCAGGTACTCGGCCAGCAGGTCCGACGCGCCGCGCACGGCAGGGGCGTAGTTTTCGTCCATCGACCAGGTTTCCATCGACCACATGTTGTTCATATAAAACAACAGCTGCATGCCGGTGTCCTGCAGCATCGTGTCGTACACGGTGTCGGCAAATTCGCTGGACGAGGTATCCACGCTGCCAAAGCTCAGCGCAATAAACTGGTAGACGCGGTCATACTCGGTCAGGCCGTCGTAGTAGGCGCGCAGCGTCCCGGCAATGTCGGAGTCTTTTTGCAGCTGCGAGCCCACGACCACCGAGTCAAGGTCCGCGCGCAGGTCCTGGTCGCCAAAGCGGCTGGCGGAGCCGTCGTCCGGGATGTTAAAGGTGCTGCGCATCGCCTCGGCATAGCCGGCGGCGTCGCTGGCCTGGCCGTAGTAGGCCTGCGCCAGCTGCATGCAGTCGCCGCCCCAGCTGCCGGTGACGGGCAGCCCCCGGTACACCAGGTTCATCGAGGCCAGCAGGTGCCCAAAGTCGATGGCTTCGCCCGTGGGCAGCGTTACGGTGTTCATGCCCTGCAGGGCGGCCAGGTCGGGGTCCTGCGCGGCAACGTAACTTTCAAACTCAGGGTCGCGTGCGCCGGCCGTCAGCTGCCACGTGCTGGTGTTGTAGTCCCCGGTGCGGGTGTAGGCCAGCGTCAGCACAATGGGGTCGTCGTAGGTCTCGGCCGCGTAGGTCTCGGCCAGGTCCTGCAGGCGGGCCAGACGGTCCAGCGTGTCGTCATAGGCGTCGGCGGCGGCGTGCGGCGCGGCCCATACCAGCAGCGTCAGCGCCAGCCCCAGCAGCCACAACAGCCGCCCGCGGCGGATCGTTTGGGGTTCCGTGGTCAAACACCTCCACAAAGTGTTTCCGTTTTGTAACCTTTAAACCGTACCAGTATACCACACCGCCCCCGCTTTGTCACGAAAATTTTGTAAAATGGCGGGCGGCGTTTGCGCCGCGCCGCGCTTTGCCGTATAATAAAGGGCAGAAAACAACCCAAAGGGGGCGGCTTATGGCGGCGCGCAAAAAAATCAACGGCTGGGTCTGGGTGGCGCTGACGTTTGCGGTGTGTACGGCGGTGTACGGGGTGCTCAGCACCTACCCGCGGGAGCTGGCGGTCTACAGCGACGAAGTGCGCTACCTCGACATCGCCCGCAGCCTGTGGCAGGGCCGCGGGCTGCGCGTGCGCAACATGCCCAGCGACTACCAGAAAATTTTGTACCCGCTGTGCATCCTGCCGGCGCTGGCCTGCAAGACCACCGCCGCGCAGATCACGGCCATCGGCTGGCTGAACGCCGCGTGGGCGTCCAGCGCGGTGTTCCCGGCGTATGCGCTGGCGCGCGCGGCAGGGCAGAGCCGCCGCCGCACGGCGTTTCTGGTGGGCGTCACGGCGCTGCTGCCCACCATGGCCGCCGCCGCTACGTTTATGAGCGAGACGGTGTTCCTGCCGCTCTCGCTTTGGCAGGTATACTTTTTGCTGCGCGCCATGCAGGCCGCGCCGCGCGCGCGCATCGGCTGGTGCGCGGCGGCGGGCGTGTGGTGCTACCTGCTGTACCTCAATAAAGAAGTCGCGCTCTACTACCTCCTTGCCTGGGCGGGGCTGCGCGTTTGGGTCGTGTACAACGACCGCCGCGCCTGGCGCAGCGAGCTGGCGGCCGCCGCCGCGCTGCTGGGCAGCTTTGCGGCCTGCTTTGTGCTGGGCAAGCTGACGCTGTTTGCGGGGCTGGGCAACTCCTACAACCAGACCGGCTGGCTGACCGGCGAACAGTGGGCGTTTTTGCCGTTTGCCCTTTTGTGCGATGTGCTGTTCACGCTGCTGGCGTTCGGGGTGTTCCCGGTGCTGGCGCCGCTGTGCGCGCTGCGCCGCCCGCGCCCCGGCGCCGACCCGCGCCGCACCCAGCTGCCGCTGCTGCTGCTGCTGGCGCTGGGCGTCGGCGTCGGCGTCGTGGCGTGGAGCATCACGGTGCGTGAGGACCTGGGTTCCCCCTCGCCCCGGCAGCACATGCGCTACCTGGAACCCCTGCTGGTGCCGCTGCTGCTCGTCACCTTAGACGCGCTGGACGAAGCCTGGCCCCCGGCGCGCCGCCGCCTGCTGGCGGCGCTGACGGCGCTGTGGGGCGCGGGGTTCCTGGTGCTGTGCCGCGACATCGGCCCCGGCGCGGGCGACAACACCTTTTTGCAGTGGTTCGACTTTGTGGCCGACCGCCTCGACCGCCTGCCGCTGCTGGGGCTGGACGGCTGGCTGCTTTTGTGGCGCGCCGCCATCGCAGCCGGGGCCGCCGCGCTGGGCTGGGCGCTTTTGCACCGCAAGGCGCGCCGCGCGCTGGCGTGCGCCGCGCTGGCGCTGTGCGTTTTGTGCTATGCGGGTGAGTGGCGCATCAACTACTGGGCCTACGGCGTCGACGCTGAGACGGCGCAGGCCGCCAGCGCGCTGAACGACGCGCTGCACACCCTCGAGGGCGATATCCTTTTTATCCCGTATGGCGTGCGCGGGCGTGACAGCCAGCTCATCGACACCTACGTCGACCGCGACCTCTACCTGTGCGAGTACGAGACGCTGGCCGCCGGCGGCTTTTTGGACGACGGCGTGCTGGACGTAACGGCCGAGGCCCCCGGCCCCGAGTACCCCGGCCGCCCCTATACCGATTTGACGGCGGCAAACTGGGTGCTGGCGGCCGACGGCGTGCCGCTGGACACCGCCGCGCTGCAGCCCAGCGGCATCGCCTGCCCGGCGGGCTACACGCTGTGGCGCAACCCCACGCCCGCGCAGCTGCGCTTTGCCGGGTAAAAGCGCAACAAATGCCCAAAAAACCGCGATTTTTGCAAGGCGGCGGGGCCGCGTTTTCCTTTACAAGGCCCGGCAAATACAGTACAATAAAACTGCCAACTTTACAGCAAAGGAGAGATCGGACTTGTTCACCATCACCAAACGGCGGGAGCTCAACCCCACCGTGACCGAGCTTTGGATCCACGCGCCGCTCATCGCCAAAAAGGCGAAGGCCGGCCAGTTCATCATCGTGCGCGCCAAAGAGGATTCTGAGCGTATCCCCCTGACCATCGCGGGGTTCGACCCTGCGGCGGGCACCGTCTCCATCATTTTCCAGGTCGTGGGCGCGGGTACCATGGAGCTGAATACCCTGCGCGAGGGCGAGGCTGTGCATGACTTTGTCGGCCCGCTGGGCAAAGCGACCGAGATCGAGGGCCTGCAGAACGTCTGCGTCGTCGGCGGCGGCGTCGGCTGCGCCATCGCGCTGCCCGTCGCCCAGGCGCTGCACGCGCAGGGCGCCAAGGTCACCGGCATCGTCGGTTTCCGCAGCAAGGACCTCGTGATCCTGGAGGAGGAGTTCCGCGCCTGCTGCGATGAGTTCATCATCGTCACCGACGACGGCTCCTACGGCGAAAAAGGCGTCGTCACCGCCCCGCTGGAGGCCAAGATCGCCGCGGGCGCCAACTTTGACGAAGTCATCGCCATCGGCCCGCTGATCATGATGAAGTTCGTCGTCAAGACCACCAAGCCCCACGGCGTCAAGACCGTCGTGTCGATGAACCCCATCATGGTGGACGGCACCGGCATGTGCGGCGGCTGCCGCCTGACCGTGGGCGGCAAGACCAAGTTCGCCTGCGTGGACGGCCCCGACTTTGACGGATTTGAAGTGGACTTCGACGAAGCCATGCACCGCGGCACGATGTACAAGCCCTTTGAGGCCCACGCCCGCGAGGCCGAGTGCAATCTGCTCAAACAGGAGGTGCAGTGACATGCCGAACATGGACCCCAAAAAATGCCCCATGCCCAGCCAGGAACCCAATGTGCGCAACAAAAACTTTAAGGAAGTCGCGCTGGGCTATACCGCCGAGATGGCCGTGACCGAAGCGCAGCGCTGCCTGCAGTGCAAAAACCACCCCTGCCGCTCGGGCTGCCCGGTCGACATCGACATCCCCGGTTTCATCGCCCACGTCGCCAAGGGCGAGTTTGAGCAGGCGTACCAGGTCATCGCCAAGTCCAGCGCGCTGCCCGCCGTCTGCGGCCGCGTCTGCCCGCAGGAGAACCAGTGCGAGGGCAAATGCATCCGCGGCATCAAGGGCGAGCCCGTCGCCATCGGCCGGCTGGAGCGTTTTGTCGCCGACTGGTACCGCGAAAACGTCCACACCAAACCCCAGGCCCCCGCGCCCAACGGCCACAAGGTGGCGGTCATCGGGGCCGGCCCCTCGGGCCTGACGGTGGCCGGCGACCTGGCCAAGATGGGCTACAAGGTCACTGTGTACGAGGCATTGCACGTCGCCGGCGGCGTGCTGATGTACGGCATCCCCGAGTTCCGCCTGCCCAAAGACATCGTCCAGCATGAGATCGAGGGCCTCAAAGAACTCGGCGTCGATATTGAGTGCAACATGGTCATCGGCAAGGTGCTGACCATCGACGAACTGTTCAACGACTACGGCTTTGAGGCCGTCTACGTCGCCTCCGGCGCGGGGCTGCCGCGGTTCATGGGCATCCCGGGCGAAAGCCTCAACGGCGTCTACTCTGCCAACGAGTACCTGACCCGCGTCAACCTGATGAAAGCCTACCGGCCCGACTCCCGCACGCCGATCCAAAAATCTAAAGCCGTGGCCGTCGTCGGCGGCGGCAACGTCGCTATGGACGCCGCGCGCTGCGCCAAGCGCCTGGGGGCCGAGACCGTCTACATCGTCTACCGCCGCGGCATGGCCGAGCTGCCCGCCCGCAAAGAGGAAGTCGAACATGCCGAGGAGGAGGGCATCGTCTTTAAGACGCTGACCAACCCCGTCGAGGTGCTGGGCGACGAGAACGGCTGGGTGCGCGGCATGACCTGCGTCGAGATGGAACTGGGCGAACCCGATGAATCCGGCCGCCGCCGCCCCGTCGTCAAGCCGGGCAGCGAGTTTGAACTCGACGTCGACACCATGATCATGGCGCTGGGCACCAGCCCCAACCCGCTGATCCGCTCCACCACGCCGGGGCTCGACGCCGACCGCCACGGCTGCCTGATCACCAACGGCCCCGACGGCCTGACCACCCGCCCGATGGTCTACGCCGGCGGCGACGCCGTCACCGGCGCGGCCACCGTCATT
>DXEI01000084.1 GCA_019115045.1 Candidatus Gemmiger excrementipullorum
CAAGGACTGGGCGGACGTGGACGACGTGGAAAACCGGCCCGACGACCTGACGCTGACCGTGGAACGCACGACCGACCAAAACCCGAGCGGTACAACCCAATGGGAAAAAGTCGAAGGACTGACCTGGACCTGGACGAAAAACGGGCAGAACGACGCACAGTGGACCATCACCTTCGACGATCTGCCGCTGTACGACGTCGCGACCGGCGACCCCTACACCTACCGCGTGCGCGAAGAAACCGTGCCCGAAGGGTACGTATGTGAAGAGATCGAATGCGATGAACCGCTGGTCTTCCACTTCAAGAACGCACGGTATGAGCCGATCGACATCCCGGTGCAAAAGTACTGGGTCGATAACAACGACCACTTTGGCTGGCGCAAACCGGTCACGGTGGAATTGTATGCCAACGACGAGGCGACCGGCAAAACGCTGACGCTTGGGCCCAGTATAGCCGAGACCATCGCCAACTTCTTTACCGGCGGCGACGCCGGCTGGGGCGGTGTGTTTGAGAACCTGCCCAAATACGATGATGAAGGCAGGATCATCCAGTACACCATCGTCGAGACCACCGACCTTGCCCACTACGGCGACCCTGATTACAACCCCGTGGACGACACGCTGACCGTGACCAACACGGCCAACGGCGAGCTGACCGTCCGCAAGACGGTGCTGGGCAACGGTACCGACCCCGGCGCGGCTTTCCACTTTACCGTTACGCTGGACAAAGCCCTGAACGGCGCCTACGGCGATATGACGTTTACCGGCGGCGTGGCAGAGTTCACGCTGCAAAACGGCCAAAGCAAAACGGCCGGGGACCTGCCCGCGGGTACGGCGTATACCGTCACCGAGGCCGAGGCAGGCAAAGGCGCGTATATCACCACCAGTACCGGCGCGTCGGGCCGCATCGAACCCGGCGCCACCGTCGAGGCCGCCTTCACCAACGACCTGCGCCGTATCTCGGTGCCGGTCACCAAACGGTGGGAGGATGACAACGACCGCCTGGGCATCCGCCCGGCCAGCATCACCGTCAAGCTGCGTGCCGACGGCGCCGATACCGGCAAAACGCTGACGCTGAACAGCGAAAACGGCTGGTCCGGCAGCTTTGCCGGCCTGCCGGAATACGAAAACGGCCAAAAGATCGCCTATACGGTCGAGGAAGTGCAGGTGCGCGGCTACGCCACCCAGATCACCGGTGACGCGGGCGGGTACCTGATCGTCAACCGCCTGCTGCCATCTGAGGGCGGCGCCCCGCAAGACCCGGCGCCCACGGCGGCCCCGGCACAGATCATCCCGCAAACCGGCGACGATCTGCCCGTCGGCCTGCTGGCCGGCCTGGCCATTGCAGCCGCCGGCGCCCTGGCCGTCCTGCTGGCGCTGCGCAAGCGCCGCGGCCGTAAGTAAGCCCTGAACCACAGCACAAACCCATCCATAGCGAAAAGCCCGGCGGGGAACCCCCGCCGGGCTTTGCTGTGGGTCGTATAGCAGGCTGTTTTATGCGCCGGGTGCGTCTTACGCCTTGTTGGCAGAGCCGAACAGCTCGATCTTCTCGCGCACGGTGGCCTTGATGGCTTCGGCGCCGGGGGCCAGCAGCTTGCGCGGGTCAAAGCCTTTGCCCTGCAGGTCCTTGCCGGCCTCGATGTACTTGCGGGTCGCGTCGGCAAAGCTGAGCTGGCACTCGGTATTGACGTTGATCTTGGAGACGCCCAGGCTGATCGCTTTCTTGATCATATCCTCGGGGATGCCGGTGCCGCCGTGCAGCACCAGCGGGATGTTGTTGGTCGCGCCGTGGATCTTGTCCAGCGCGTCAAAGTCCAGGCCCTTCCAGTTGGCGGGGTACTTGCCGTGGATGTTGCCGATGCCGGCCGCCAGGAAGTCGATGCCCAGCCCGGCGATCATCGCGCACTGCGCGGGGTCAGCGATCTCGCCCATGCCGACGACGCCGTCCTCCTCGCCGCCGATGGAACCGACCTCCGCCTCAATGGACAGGCCGTGGTCGTGCGCCAGGGCGACCAGCTCGGTGGTCTTGGCGACGTTCTCTTCAATATCATAGTGGCTGCCGTCAAACATGATGGAGGTGAACCCGGCGGCGACGCAGGCCTTGGCGCCCTCGTAGGTGCCGTGGTCCAGGTGCAGCGCCACAGGCACCGTGATGCCCAGGCTCTCGTCCATGGCCTTGACCATGGCGGCCACCGTCTTAAAGCCGGTCATATACTTGCCGGCGCCCTCAGAAACACCCAGGATGACGGGGGAGTTGAGCTCCTGCGCGGTCAGCAGGATGCTTTTGGTCCACTCCAGATTGTTGATGTTGAACTGGCCTACGGCATAGTGGCCGTCGCGCGCTTTCAGCAGCATATTGGTAGCATTTACCAGCATATCACATACCTCCATATCCTTTTGCGGCAAACAAGGCGCGCGCCCGGGCGGGCACACACACCCAGCATGTCATTGGTTTCATTATACCTTGACTTTGACAAAAAAGCAACAACATTTTTCCGCCGGCCGCCCGCCGTGCAAATGTACTTTTGTGGCATTTTCTGCCAGGCGCGCCGCGCTGTGCGGGTTTTGTGGATTCCGTGGGAAATCCCGGCGTTTTTGCCGTACATTTTCATCGCATTGCGGGGTTGACAGCGGGCTGTATCCGCCCTGTTATGGGGAAAACTTTTCCACACCCGGTGCAAAACCGCCCCCCAAAAAGTGGAAAAAGCGGCGGCGGGCGCGGGTTTTCCACGCTTTCCACAGGGTTTTCCACAGCGGGGAAAGCAAAACCCGTCTACAAACTGTATAACCGGGGGCGCAGGGCGGCTTTTGCGGCCCCGGCAAGGGGGTCCTGTACTTTTGGCGCGTGCGCGGTGCGCCGCGGCGGCCCCCGGGGTGTAAAAAACCGAAAAAATGGTGGCAAAGGGGGCGGGTTTGTGCTATACTGTTATCTGTATAAGCAGAACTGCAGCCTGTAACAGGCTGCGCAAAAACCATGGCGCGGCGGGCGGCCAAGCCTGCCGCAGGGGGGATACGATGGAAAAGACAGGCCGCGAGGCGCCGCCCGCGCGCCCCGATACGCTGGTATGGGGTAAAAACCCGGTGACCGAGCTGCTCAAAAGCGGGGCCGCCGTGGATACCGTATACCTGGCCGATACGCTGCCGCCGGCGGTGGCCGGCTACTATACGGCGCTGGCCAAAAACTGCGGCGCCGTCGTCAAGCGCGCGCCGGGGCACAAGCTGCAAAAGCTGTGCGGCACGGCCGAGCACCAGGGCGTTGCCGCCCGCGCGGCCGAGGTGGCCTACGCCGCGCTGGACGACCTGCTGGCTGCGGCAAACGCCAAAGGCGAAGCGCCGTTCCTGGTTTTGTGCGACGGCGTCGAGGACCCGCATAACCTCGGGGCCATCATCCGCTCGGCCTACCTGTGCGGCGCGCACGGCGTCGTCATCCCGCGGCGCGGGGGCGTCGGCGTCACCGGCACCGTGATGAAAGCCAGCGCCGGCGCGGCGGCCCGCCTGCCGGTGGCCCGCGTGGCCAATCTGGCGCAGGCCATCCGCACCATCAAACAAAACAACATCTTTGTCTACTGCGCCGACCTCGGCGGCGCGCCGCTGGCCAAAACCGACCTTTCGGGCCCGGTGGCGCTGGTGCTGGGCAGCGAGGGCGGCGGCCCCGGCGCGCTGACGCGCAAACTGTGCGACGCCGCCGTCACGTTGGAGATGGCCCCCGGCCAGGCGACCGGCGTAGACAGCTACAATGTCAGCGTGGCGGCGGGCATCCTGTGCTATGAGGTGCTGCGCCGCCGCAGCGGGAAGTAAATTTTACCGTTTCCAAGGGAGCTAAGGAAGAAACATGCCAAGCAAACGTACCAATGACTCTGTGGACCGCATCCTGCAGGAGCTCAACCAGCAGCAGACGGCTGCCGGCGTGCAGGACTCGGTGACCGACCACCAGGTCGACGAGATCCTGCGCAGCGTGGGTATTTCGGCCGCGCCGCTGCAAAGCACGCCGGAGCAGGACCACCGCATCGCGTTTTCGGGTCTGGACGATCTGGACGGGCTGGAAACGCCCTACGCCGGCGCGCCCGCCGCGCAGCCGGCGGCCCCGGCCGCCGTGCCGCCGCGCACCGCCCCGGCCCCGCAGGTCCCGGTACGGCAGCAGGCACCGGCTCAGCCGCAGGCCCCGGCCCCGCAGCCGGCCCCCCGGGCGGATACCGGTACGCTGGGCGATACGACGCGCACCGGCATCATCAAGGGCTTTTTGCTGAAAATGGCGCCCGACGCCAACGTGGCCGATACCACGGCGCTGAACCAGGGCAAAAACCAGTTCCAGAAATTTTTCCGTGATTCCGTCGCCGTCGTGCCCGACGAAAACGGCAAGATCCGCGAACCCGGCAAAAAGAAGCGCGGCCTGTTCGGCCTGCGCTCAGCCGAGGATACCGACGAATTTGTCCCCATCAATGTTTCGCTGGGCGGCGGCAGCGCCCCGGCCGAACAGCCGGCGCCCCAGCCCGCCCCCGAACCGGCCCCGCAGCCGGAACCCGCGCCCCAGCCCCCGGCGCGCAGCCCCGCCAAAAAGCAAAACCTGCTGGCAGGGCTGTTTGGCGGCGACGCGGTGACGGAAGAGATCGTCATCCCGGAGGAACGCACGACGGAGCGCCCGGCCGCCGCACAGCCTGCGGCGCCGCAGCCCGCCGCCCCGCAGGAGGAAGTCTGGCACAGCAAGTACACGCGCCGCGCCGCCTCCCCGCGGGAGGATGCCACCGGCACGGTCTACCGCAAAAAACGCAATACCGTAGAATTTACGCCCGGGCAGAAGGTGGCCCCCGCGCCGCCGGCCCCGCAGCCGGCCCCCAAAGCCGGGGAGCCGGTCGGCGAGCCGCTGAACCTGCCGCAGCAGGACCTCCGCAGCGGGTTTACGATGGACCTGGGCGCGCTGGACGCCGCCCCGGTGGACAGCACCCAGGAATTTATGCAGGCGTATAACGCGGTGCGCCCCACGCGGGGCACGCTGCGCCCCGCCGCGCCCAAAAGCGCCCCGGTCCCCGCACAGCCGGCCGTGATGCCGCAGCCCGCAGTACAAACTCCGTCTGCGGCGCCGCAGACACCGCCGCCTGCGCAGATGTCCACCCGTGCGCCCGGCGGGCGCGACCCCAACGCCGATACCGTCGTGGTGGGCCTGGCTGCCCAGGTGGGGCAACTGTTTGCCCCCCATGAGCCGGACGAGGTCGACCGTCTGGTCGATACGCTGACCGGCAAGATCCGCCTGACGCCGCAGCCTGCGGAGGAAGGCGGCGATACCAAGGATCTGGGCGATACGCTGCCGGCCCACAGTGGCTTTACGCAAAGTCTGGGCGGCAGCGAAGCTCCGGCCCACAGCGGCTTTACGCAGGACCTGGCCGGCGGCGCAGCCCCGGCGCACAGCGGATTCACGCAGGACCTGGCCGGCGGCGCAGCCCCGGCGCACAGCGGGTTCACGCAGGACCTGGCGGGCGGCACGCCCGCTGCCCGCAGCGGCTTTACGCAAAACCTGGCCGGCGGCGCAGCCCCGGCCGAGCCGGGCACAGCGTCTTTTGTGCATGACATCGCCCAGGCCATCAATACCGGCATCCAGCCCGGCGAGACCGAACGCTTTGACACGGCGGCCGCGCGCCTGACGCAGTCGCTGCAGGAGCAGGCGTCCGCCGGCGAGAAGCGCCGCAGCCGCGCAAAGTTCGGCCTGGACTTGACGGGCCGTGCCGCCGACGAGCAGGACGACCAGTCGGCCGAGCCGTTTGAAACGGCGGAACTGCCGCCGGTGCGCCGCCACGACTACGAACGCGCCGAGGACGCCCCCGCCGTGCGGCGGGAGCTGGACCAGCAGGTGCTGTATTACACCACGGCTTGCTTTGTGACCGGGGCGGTGGCCGCTGTGCTGCTGGTTTTGGGCCTGCTGGCGGCGGCGCTGCCGGTGCTGCCCGGCCCCCTGGCCGGGCCCAGCGTCTACCCGGCGGTGGCGCTGGTGCTGCTGGCGGCGGCCGGCGGGGTGTGCTGGCGCACGGTGGCCGGCGGCGTGCTGGGGCTGTTCAAGCGCCCCACACCGGACAGCCTGGCGGTTTTGCCGCTGCTGGGCGCGGCGGTGCAGTGCCTGGTATTGCTGATCGCGCAGAACTATGCGCCGGAGGTCACGCTGCTGGCGGGCCCGGCGGCGCTGGTATTGTGCCTGAACACCATCGGCAAGCGCACCAACGCCTGCACGGTGCGGGCCAATTTCCGCCTCGTCAGCGCCAAGGTCGAACACGCGGTCGCCTACCGATTAAAGGACGCCGGCGCGCTGCGCGCCATGACGGCCGGCCTGGCCGAGCCGCACCCCAATGTGCTCATCAACCGGCCGACGCAGATCTTCCGCAGCTTTTTGGCCAACAGCGCCGCGCCGGGCACCAGCGATAAAAACCAGCAGCAGTTTGCCTGGCTGGCCGGCGTCTGCGCGCTGGTTGCGCTGGTCATCACGCTCATCCGCACCAAGGACAGCGCCGCCGCGGTGACGGCGCTGGCAAGCGTGCTCTGCCTGGGCGCGCCGCTGGCCGGCACGCTGCTCTCGGCATTGCCGGCGCGCATGATGCAGCGCAGCGCCGCGCAGGTGGGCGCCGTCATCCCCGGCTGGCGCGATATCCGCCAGCTGGGCCGCATCAACGTCATCCAGGTCACCAGCCGGGACCTGTTCCCCAGCGGTTGTGTGACGCTGTCCGGCATCAAGCCGGTCATGCCGGAACACATCGACCTGGCCATCGTCTACGCGGCGTCGGTCCTGGCGGAAGCCGCCCCCACGCTGCGCGAGGTGTTCCTGGGCATGCTGGGCGAAAACCGCAGCCTGCTGGCCCAGGTCGACGACCGCGAGACCATCTACGGCAAAGGCTATGTCGGCTGGGTCAACAAGCGCCGCGTGCTGGTGGGCAACCGCGCCCTGATGCAGGACTACGGCGTCAAGGTGCCCAGCCTGGAATATGAGCAGCACCATACGCTCAACCAGCGCCGGGTCATCTACCTGGCGGTGTCCGGCAAGATGTTTGCGATGTTCCAGCTCGCCTACCAGCGGGACCCCGACACCGCCATCGTGCTGGAAAGCCTGCGCCGTTCGGGGCTTTCGCTGGTCGTGGACTGTGATGATTTCAACTGCGACGTCCAGCTGCTGGAAGCCGCCTACAGCCTGCCGGCCGGTTCGGTCAAGGTGCTGACCGCGCAGGAGCGCAAGACGCTGGACCCCGCGGTGGCCTGGCTGCCGGAAAGCGAGGGCAACATGCTGCATCTGGGCAGCTTTGCCAGCTTTGTCGGCGGGCTGGAAGCCGCCGCCGGCGCAGCCGAAAGCGAGCGCAAGGCTTCGGCCCTGGTCTCGGCCGCGGCGCTGCTGGGCTGCGTGCTGGGCATCGTGCTGGCCATCACCGGCGGGCTGACGGCGCTGCCGCTGGCCGGCCTGGTGCTGTACCAGGCCGCCTGGTGCGTGCTGGCGCTGATCTTCCCGCTGATCCAGCAATATTGACGTAGGCAGCGCCCCGCCCGGGCGCGCCGCACCGGGGGCTGAGGCCCCCAAACCAAAAAGGGGGCCTGCCTGTGTACCGTACACGAGAAAAGCAGATGTCGGTGTATGATTTTCTGCCGCCCTACCATGGGGAGCTCAGCGGCCGCAACCGCTGGGTGCAGCTGGCGGACGCCATCGACTGGGACGGCTTTGAAAAAGCCTACAGCGAGCTGTTCGCCCCCGGCGGCAAGGTGGCGATCCCGGCGCGCATCGCGCTGGGGTGCCGCATCATCCAGCTGCACTACGGTGTGTCGGACCGCGAAGTCGTGCAGCTGGTGCGCGAAAGCCCCTACCTGCAATACTTTTTGGGGCTGGAGACCTTTGGCGACGAGATGCCGTTCTCGGCGCGCACGGTGGCGCGGTTCCGCACGCGCATCCCGGACCGGGCCGTGCGCCCGGCCGTCAAGCTGCTGCGCAGCTTTGGCTGAAAGCAGCCTGCCGGGCCCGGCGGGGCCAAAACGGCGCGCCCGGGAACCGCGCCGGCATCCGGGTGGAGAAAGCAGTAGAACGTTACGAATAGAGAGGGTTTATGGAAATTTTACTCGACGTCCTGGCGGACGCCTGGGGCGACAGCGTAAAAATGCTGCCGTTTTTGTATCTGGCTTACCTGCTGATCGAATGGCTGGAACGCCACCACGGCGCCCGCATTGAACAGGCGCTGGCCGGCGGCGGGCGGTGGGGGTTCATCCCCGGCGCGCTGCTGGGCTGTGTGCCGCAGTGCGGCTTCAGCGCGGTGGCGTCCAACCTGTACGCCAGCCGGGTCATCACGCCCGGCACGCTGCTGGCGGTGTTCATCGCCACCAGCGACGAGGCCATCCCCCTGCTGGCGGCCGAGCCGTCCCAGTGGGGCAGTCTGGCGCTGCTGCTGCTCAGCAAGGCGGTGTTCGCCATGGTGGGCGGCGCGTTGCTGGACGTGCCGCTGCGCCATGTGCTGCCGCGCTCGCTGTACGGCGGGTACGCCGGCCACGCCGACGAGGTGGACTGCCATGAAGAACACGAGGAACACAGCGGCATCTGGCTGGCGGCGCTGCGCCACACGGTAGAGATCTTCCTGTTTATTTTGCTGTTCAGCGCGCTCATCGGCCTGTGCTTTGCCTGGGTGGGCGAGGACACCATCACCGCCGCATTGGCCGGCATGGGCTTTTTGCAGCCGGTACTCACCGCGCTGGTGGGCCTTGTGCCCAACTGCGCGGCCAGCGTGCTGCTGGCGCAGCTGTATATCGACGGCGCCATCAGCTTTGGCAGCCTGTTCGCCGGGCTGACGGCGGGCGCCGGCGTGGGGCTGGCGGTGCTGTGGCGCGTCAACCCCAGCTGGAAACAAAACCTGTTTATGACGGGCCTGCTGTGGGCCGCCGGCGCGGCGGCCGGCATGCTGCTGCAGCTGGCGGGCCTGTAAACCAAGCATCACGCCCGGCTGCCGGCCGGGTTTTTACGGGAGGAATCCACTTATGCAGTATACCATCGAAAACGACACCCTGCGCCTGACGGTGGACAGCCACGGCGCCGAGGCTGTCAGCGTCATCCACAAACCTACCGGGGCCGAGATGCTCTGGTGCGCCGACAAAGCGCTCTGGGGCCGCCATGCGCCGATCCTGTTCCCGTACACCGGCAAGCTGACCGGCGGCAAGATGATCGCCAAAGGGCAGGAATACGCCGGCGGCCAGCACGGTTTTGCCCGCGATGTGGAGCACACGCTGGCCCGGCAGACCGACGATACGCTGGAGTTTGTGCTGCGCGCCGACGCCCAGACGCTGCCGCGCTGGCCGTATGATTTTGTGCTGCGCTCGACCTTTGTGCTGGACGGCAGCACCGTGCACCACACCCTCTGTGTCGAAAACCCGTCGGAGGCGCAGCTTCGCTTCGGCATCGGCTACCACCCGGCGTTCGCCATCCCCTTTGACGACCGCCACACTACCGAGGATTACGAGATCCGCTTCGACGGCATCGAGTCGCCGCTGTGCGTCAGCGCGCTGCCCAACGGGCTGCTCAACGGCCAGAGCTACTACCTGGCCCGCAACACCGACGCCATCCCGCTGACCGACGAACTGTTCGACCACGACAGCCACTGCATGGTCAACCTGCGCAGCGCGCACGTGGCGCTGGTGGAAAAAGACACCGGCCGCAGCGTCAGCTGCAACGTCGAGGGCTACCCCTATGTGCTGATCTGGTCGCAGGCCGCCAAGCCGCTGCGCTTTGTCTGCATCGAGCCGTGGCACAGCCTGCCCGGGGAGGAGGACGGCCCCCTCGCCTGGGACGAGCGCCCCTGCGCGGCCTCGCTTAGCCGGGGCGAAAGCTGGTCCACCACGCTGTCCACGACCTTTACGCGGTAAGGCCGTATGCAGGGTTTCGTCAGGACCATCCAAAAATACCGCTGGCCGCTGACCGGCGCGCTGCTGGGCGCGCTGGTCTTTGTGGCTTTGTACGGCGTGCGCGTGCTGGACCCCACCCAGGTGGACTGGATCCTCAATAACGCCAGCCCCGACCCCTCGCAGCATTATCTGGGGTGGGCGTTTTTCCGCCGCAGCGCCGTGCGGCTGCCGTATATCGGGGCCAATTACAGCGTCGTCTACCCCTACCGCACCAGCGTGCTGTTTACCGACTCCATCCCGCTGCTGGCGCTGTTTTTCAAGCTGCTGGGCCCGGTATTGCCGGCGCGGTTCCAGTATTTCGGCTGGTGGGGGCTTTTGTGCTACGCCTTGCAGGGCGGCCTGGCGCAGGCTATCTTGGCGCGCCTGGGCGGCGTGCGCCCCGGGCAGAAGGCCAAAGCCTGGGCCAGCGTGGCGGGCGCGGGGCTGGCGGTGCTGTTCCCGGCGCTGACCATCCGCATGTTCGCCCACACGGCGCTGGCCGCCAACTGGCTGGTGCTGCTGGCGGTCTGGGTGTGGCTGCAAAGCGATGCGCTGCTGCCCACCGCCCGGCGGGCCTGCCTGGTCTGGGCGGGCCTGGGCGTGCTGTGCGCCGGCATCCACCTGTACTACCTGCCCATGGTGGGCATCGTGGCGGTGGGGTACGCCGTGCGCTGCGCGCTGCAAAAGCGCGGCGCGCTGGCCGTGCTGGCCCCGCCGCTGGCGTTCTGCGCGGCCGCCCTGGCCGAGCTGGTGGCGCTGGGGGCGTTTGCCTCCAACTTTGCCGGGTACTCCAACGGCTATCTCAGCGGGGCCGACCTCGCCAACCTGTTTGTGCCGGGCCTGGCCGCCAGCTGGGAGCAGGATGTCTACATCGGCGCGGGCGCGGTGCTGGCGGCGGCGCTGGCCGTGTTGGGGCTGGCCGTGGCCTGCCTGCGCGGGCGCGCGGCGGGGGCCGTGGCGTTTGTGCGCCGCCACCGGGTGTGGGTGGTCTGCGGCGCGGTCATCCTGGCGCTGGACGCCGTGGCCGCCATGGGCAACACCGTCACGCTGGGCGGCCAAACGCTCTGTACCGTGCCCATCCCGCAGCTGCTCATGGATGTATGGGCGATGTTTTCCTCCTGCGCGCGGCTGGCCTGGCTGGCCGGGCTGCTGCTGGCCCTGTGCGCCGGCGGGGCCATCCTGCGCAGCTTTGGCCCGCGCGCGGCGGCCGCCGCCCTGGCGGTCTGCACGCTGGTGCAGGGCTGGGGCCTGCGCGAGGAACTTGGCAAGCGGTTTGCCCAGTACCATGACGATGCGACCTACGCGGACCAGACCTGCCTGACCGACCCCGCCTGGGAACAGCTGGCCCAAAGCGGCCGGTTTGCCCACCTGGCGTTTGCCAGCTTTGACTTTGAACACCCGGAATTTTGGGATCTGGCGGCCTTTGCGGCCGACCACGGCTGGACGTCCAACAGCTTTTATATGGGCCACATGGACGGCAACCTGGCGGCCGTGACGCTGGCAGGGGAGATGAACGAGCTCTCGCCCGATACGCTGTACGTCTTTATCGACGAGGACGAGCTGGCGCGCGACGCCTTTGCGCTGCACTACTACCGGCTGGACGGCATCCTCCTCGGCAGCGTCGAGCCGCTGGACCTGCCCGAGGACCCGGCCCCGCAAGCGGACGAAAAAGCCATGGACCTGGCGCTGTGCAGCGTGACCAACGGCACGCGCACCGCGCAGGGCGTCGAGCTGGGCAGCGGCGGGCAGATGCTCAGCGGCGGGTGGATGCTGTTCCCCGGCAGCTACCGCGTCACGCTGACGGGCAGCGGATTTGACCACAGCTATATCTACGCGCGCCACGGCCTCATCAACCAGGAGACCTATACCCTGGACATCGAGTTTACGGCCATCGCCCCCGATGCCATGACCTTCACCTTCACCACCGGCACACCGCTGTACTATTGGCGCACGGCCGTGCATGCGCTGGACGACACACCGGTCGCCGTCACCGGCATCACGGTGGAAAAAACAGCGTAATACGCAAAAAAATGTGCCAAATTTTCCCGCGTTCCATCTTGACAAACGCAGGGGAAACAGGTACAATATGGGAACGTCATGGGGGAGTAATTCCACACGATCTTTGTGTGCGGCGCGTTCGTCATGCCGGCTGTACAGCCCGGACCGCCGATCCACTGAATGAGACTCATGCACGGGGGCATCCTGTGCATGAGCTTTTTTTGTGCAAAAGAAGGAGTGAACTGTATGAAACTGGCCTACACCCAGCCGGCCGAGGAGCTTCTGCAGGAACTGGGCACGACCGAGACCGGCTTGAGCCCGGACGAAGCTGCCCAGCGCCTGGAAAAGTACGGCCCCAACAAGCTCAAAGAGGCCGAAAAACCCACGCTGCTGCAGCGGTTTTTGAAACAGATGCAGGACCCGATGCTGCTGATTTTGCTGGCGGCGGCCGCCGTTTCCGGCGTGACCAACCTCATCTCGCATGAGCCGTTCACCGAGGCCATCATCATCCTCGTCGTCGTGCTGCTCAACGCCGCGCTCGGCGTATTCCAGGAGAGCAAGGCCGAGGCCGCCATCGAGGCGCTGCAGACGATGACCGCCGCCACCTGCAAGGTGCTGCGCGGCGGCCGCCAGGTCACCGTGCCCAGCGAGCAGCTGGTGCCCGGCGACGTCGTCGTGCTGGAAGCCGGCGACAGCGTGCCCGCCGACGGCCGCCTGTTGGAGAGCGCCAGCCTCAAGATCGAGGAAGCGGCCCTGACCGGCGAGAGCGTGCCTGTCACCAAGACGATGGAGATCCTGGGCCTGGCCCCCGGGCAGGAGAGCGTGCCCCTGGGCGACCGCAAGAACATGTGCTATATGGGCTCCACCGTCGTTTACGGCCGCGGCCGCGCCGTCATCACCGGCACCGGCATGGATACCGAGATGGGCAAGATCGCCGGCGCGCTGGCCGCCGCGCAGGAGGAACAGACCCCCCTGCAGCGCCGCCTCGACGAGCTGGGCCGCACGCTGTCCAAGCTGGTGCTGGGCATCTGCGTGTTCATCTTTGTGTTTGACCTCATCGCCGCCGGTTCCTTCACGCTGGAAAGCGTCCTCTCCACCTTCATGGTGGCCGTCTCGCTGGCGGTCGCCGCCATCCCCGAGGGCCTGGCCACCGTCGTCACCGTCGTGCTGTCCATCGGCGTCACCAACATGAGCAAGCGCAACGCCGTCATCCGCCGGCTGACCGCCGTCGAGACGCTGGGCTGCACGCAGGTCATCTGCTCGGACAAGACCGGCACGCTGACCCAGAACAAGATGACCGTCGTCGACCATATCGGCGACACCAAGACGCTGGCCACGGCCATGGCGCTGTGCAGCGACGCCAACCTGGGCGAGAACGGCCAGGCCGAGGGCGAACCCACCGAGGCCGCGCTCGTCAACTTTGCGGCGGCCGAGGGCCTGCCCAAAAACGAATTGCAGGCCGCGCAGCCCCGCGTGGACGAAGCGCCGTTTGACTCCGGCCGCAAGATGATGTCCACCGTGCATGCGCTGGACGGCGCGTTCATCCAGTACACCAAGGGCGCGCCCGACGTCGTGCTGGACCGCTGCACCACCTGCCTGGAAAACGGCGAGATCGTACCGCTGACGGACGAAAAGCGCGCCGAGATCCTGGCCGCCAACAAGGCGATGGCCGACCGCGCGCTGCGCGTGCTGGCCGCGGCCGAGCGCCGCTGGCCCGCCCGCCCCGAGAAAAACGAACCCGAATTTCTTGAGAATGACCTCTGCTTTGTGGGCCTGACCGGTATGATCGACCCCGTGCGCCCCGAGGTCGAGACCGCCATTGCCGAGTGCCGTCAGGCCGGCATCCGCCCCATCATGATCACCGGCGACCATAAGGACACTGCCGTGGCCATCGCCAAGCAGCTGCATATCATCGAGGACGCCAGCCAGGCCATCACCGGCGCCGAGCTCGACGACATCCCCGACGACCAGCTCAGCGACGCCGTGCAGAAGTACAGCGTCTACGCCCGCGTCCAGCCCGAGCACAAGACCCGCATCGTCACCGCGTGGAAAAAGCTCGGCGCCATCACGGCCATGACCGGCGACGGCGTCAACGACGCGCCCTCCATCAAGCAGGCCGACATCGGCATCGGCATGGGCATCACCGGCACCGACGTCACCAAGAACGTCGCCGACATGGTGCTGGCCGACGACAACTTTGCCACCATCGTCGCCGCTGTCGAGGAAGGCCGCCGCATCTACGACAACATCCGCAAATCCATCCAGTTCCTGCTTGCCTCCAACATGAGCGAGGTGCTGGGCGTCTTCGGCGCTACGCTGCTGGGCTTTACGCTGCTCAACCCCGTGCACCTGCTGTTCATCAACCTCATCACCGACTGCTTCCCGGCGCTGGCGCTGGGCATGGAAAAAGGCGAGCCCGACACCATGCAGCGCCCGCCGCGCCGCGCGTCGGACGGCATCTTTGCCGGCGGCCTCGGGTTTGACATCGCCTACCAGGGCGTGCTCATCACCGCCATCACCATCGCGTCGTATATCATCGGCCACTGCATGGAGGTCGGCTACTTCGAGATGCCGCACGGCGTCAGCGAGGACGGCATGACGATGGCCTTCCTGACGATGAGCATGTGCGAGATCGTGCACAGCTTCAACATGCGCAGCCAGCGCAAGAGCGTCTTCACGCTGCACAGCCACAACCCGGTGCTGTGGGGCGCTATGCTGGGCAGCCTGGTGCTGACCACCGTCGTGCTGGAAGTGCCCTTCATCGCCCAGGCGTTCGGCTTCACCCCCGTCGACCTGCCCGAGTATCTCGTCGCGCTGGGCCTGGCCGTGCTGGTGCTGCCCATCGTTGAGCTCGTCAAGTTCATCCAGCGCCGCCTCACGCCCGCCAAAGCCGCCTGATCGGCCGCTTGGGCAGCGCACCGGCTGCTTAGGGCTGCAAAACCCCTGCTTTTCAAAACAAGTGCCTGTGCGCCGTGCACAGGCACTTGTTTTTTTGCGGCGGGTGTGCTATACTAAACCATACGATTTGTCAAACAGAAAGAGGGTTTGGTTATGTCTTTGCTGAAAAAGCTGGCCGGTCTGGCCGTGGGCGCCGCTGCGGTGGGCGCAGTCGCCTATCTGCTGAACAAGCGCGATCAGGGGGAAGAGTACGAGCATATCGTGGGCCCGGAGGACGAAGCTGACGCCGAAGCCGCCGAGCCCGAAGCCGATGTGCCTGGCGAAGCCGCGCAGGAAGCCCCTGCCGCCGCGCCCCAGCCGCCTGTGGCGGCGCACCCCGCCCCGGCGGAGGACGCCCCCAACGTCAACCCGGTCGAACTGGGCGCGGTGGAAGCGCCCAAGACCGCCGACGGCAAGATCGACGCCGCCAAAGTCGCGGACCCCGCCGATTTTGGCGATTGGGACGAACAGGGCTGCCGGGGGTAAGCTGCCCCGCAAAACCAGGCGCATCTTTGTCTTTACCAGGCAAAGGTGCGCCTTTTTGTTCCCAAAAATACGGCGCGGCCGCTTTACAACTTTACTGCGCAAAAGTATAATACCAATAGATACAGAGAGGGGATCGCTATGGAGATCGAACTGCAGACCTTTACCCCGGCCGAACAGGCCATGCTGCGCCTGCGCGCATTGTATGAGCGCGCGGGCTACCGCAAATACCGCTGCTCGCATTTTGAGGAGTACGCCCTCTACCAGCAGTACCAGCGCTTTCTGCCCGACGCCCAGGTCGTCACCTTTACCGACCTGGACGGCAAGCTGCGGGCCATCAAACCCGACGTGACGCTGTCCATCGCCAAGACGGCCCAGCCCGCCCCGGGGGAATGCAAACGCTTTTATTATAACGAGGAAGTCTGCCGCCCCAGCCGCGAGAGCCACACCTTCCAGACCATCCACCAGATGGGCCTGGAGTGCATGGGCGCGGTGGACGCCGCCGCCCAGGGGGAAGTCGTGCGCCTGGCGCTGCAAAGCCTGGCCGCGCTGCCGGTGCCCACCGTGCTGGAAGTCAGCCACATGGGCTTTGTCACCGGCCTGCTGGACGCGCTGCGCACCCCGCCGTCCGCGCGCGCCCGCCTGCTGGACCTGCTGGGCCGCAAAAACGCCCACGAACTGCGCGCCGCCGCGCAAGACGCCGGCCTGGATGCCGACGCCGCCGACGCGCTGTGCGCCCTGCTGGCGCTGCACGGCCCGCTGGGCGCGACGCTGATGGCTGCGCGCGCAGCCTGCCGGTGCGAAGCCCAGCGCGCCGCGCTGGAAGAATTGCAGGCATTGCAGAACCAGCTGGGCGAGGACGGCCGCGGCGTGCAGCTGGACCTGAGCCTGGCCGACGAGATGGAATATTACAACGGCCTGGTGTTCCACGGCTATGTGGCCGGCGCGCCGCGCGCCGTGCTCAAGGGCGGGCGGTACGACTACCTGATGCAGCGCTTTACGCCGGGGGCCAACGCCATCGGCTTTGCGCTGTATATCGACGAGCTGGAACGCCCGGCCGCGCAGGACGCCGGGGCAGAGAGAGCCTGGCTCAACATCGCGCTGCCCAAGGGCCGCCTGGGCGACAAAGCCTACGCGCTGCTGGCTGCGGCCGGTTACCGCGCCAACGAGGATTACAACGACACCCGCAAACTCGTCGTCGAAAACCCCGACGCCGGCGTGCGGTACTTCCTCGTCAAGCCCAGCGACGTCGCCATCTATGTCGAGCACGGCGCGGCCGACATCGGCATCGCCGGCAAGGATATTTTGGCCGAGTCGGGCGCCGACGTCTATGAGCTGCTGGACACCGGCCTGGGCAGATGCCGCATGTGCGTGGCCGGGCCGGCCGGTTTTGCCGACGACGAGAGCCGCGCGCTGCGCGTCGCCACCAAGTTCGTGCACATCGCGCGCGACCACTACGAGCGCCGCGGCCGCGACATCGACATCATCAAGCTCAACGGCTCCATCGAGCTCGCGCCCATCCTCGGCCTGGCCGACGTCATCGTCGACATCGTCGAGACCGGCACCACCCTGCGCGAGAACGACCTGACCGTGCTGGAGGAATTTATGCCGATCTCGGCGCGGCTCATCGCCAACAAAGCCAGCTATAAATTCAAACATGCGCAGATGACCGAACTGCTGAGCAAAATGAAGGAGGCCCTTGCATGATCCGCCTGTATGATTTTGACGAAGTGACGCCGGAACAGATCCTCAACCGCGACATCCGCGCCGAGGCCGACGTCGAGGCCGCGGTGGACGCCATCATCGCCGATGTGCGCGCCCGCGGCGACGCCGCCCTGCTGGACTACGCCGCCAAGTTCGACCACGCCGAACTCACGCAGGTGCAGGTCACCCGGCAGGAGATCGACGAAGCGTTTGCCGAGCTGGAAGCGCAGGACCCCGAATTTATCACGACGCTGAAGATGGCGGCCGAGAACATCCGCCATTTCCACGAGCAGCAGCTGCACAAAAACTTTGTCATGACCGACCGCCCCGGCATCGTGCTGGGCCAAAAATACACGCCGGTGCAGCGCGCGGGCGTCTATGTGCCGGGCGGCACGGCGGCCTACCCGTCCACCGTGCTGATGGACGTCATCCCCGCCAAGGTCGCGGGCGTGCGCCAGATCGTCATGACGACGCCGGCCGGCCCCGGCGGCAAGGTCAACGCCGGCATCCTGGCGGCGGCGGTCATTGCCGGCATCGACTGCATCTTCAAGGCCGGCGGCGCACAGGCCGTGGCCGCGCTGGCCTATGGTACGCAGAGCGTGCCCGCCGTCGACAAGATCGTCGGCCCCGGCAACATCTATGTGGCCACGGCCAAGCGCAAGGTGTTCGGCAAGGTCGGCATTGATATGATCGCCGGCCCGTCGGAGATCTTGGTCCTGGCCGACGGCAGCTGCGACCCGGCCTGGGTCGCGGCCGACCTGCTCAGCCAGGCCGAGCACGACAAGCTGGCCACGCCGGTGCTCGTCACCGACAGCTGGGACCTTGCCAAAGCCGTGCAGGCCGAGCTGGAAGTCCAGATCCCGCAGCTGCCGCGCGCCGAGATCGCGCGCGCCAGCGTCGACGCCAACGGCAAGATCATCGTCACCGACGATATGGACAAAGCCATCGAGGCCGCCAACATCATCGCGCCCGAACACCTCGAGATCTGCGTCGACGACCCCTTCGCCGTGCTGGGCCGCATCGAGAACGCCGGCAGCATCTTTTTGGGCAAAAACGTGCCCGAGGCGCTGGGCGATTACTTCGCCGGGCCCAACCACACGCTGCCCACCAGCGGCACGGCGCGGTTCTCCAGCCCGCTGGGCGTCGACGACTTCGTCAAAAAATCCAGCTTCATCTACTACACGCGCGAGGCGCTGGGCAGCGTGCAGGGCCGTATCGCCAATTTTGCCGAGCACGAGGGCCTGCACGCCCACGCCAAGAGCGTGACCATCCGTTTTGAGGAACCGTAAACCAAAGGGGCTGCCATGAGCCGTTATTTTACCAAAACGCTTTCCGCGCTGGAACCCTACACCCCCGGCGAGCAGCGCCCCAGCCGCGACATCGTCAAGCTCAACGCCAACGAAAACCCCTACCCGCCGGCCCCCGGCGTGGCGGCGGCGGTGGCGGCGGCCGTGCCGGGGCTGCGGCTGTACTCCGACCTGACCAACGCCGCGCTGCGCCGCGCCATTGCGCAGCACTGGGGCGTCGGGCCGGAAAACGTGCTGTGCGGCAACGGCAGCGACGAAAACCTGCTGCTGGCGCTGCGCGCCTTCTGCGATGGGGACACGCCGCTGGCCTTTGCCGACATCACCTACAGCTTTTACGCGGTGCTGTGCGAGCTGCTGCACATCCCGCAGCATATCCTGCCGCTGGAAGAGGATTTTACGCTCGATCTGCGCCGGTACGAGGGCCTGCACGAGACCATCGTCCTCGCCAACCCCAACGCGCCCACCAGCCTGCTGGCCCCGGTCGAGGGCATCGAGCGCGTGCTGCAGACCAACCCCGACAACATCGTCATCGTCGACGAGACTTACATCGAGTTCGCGCCCCCCGGCTCCAGCTGCCTGCCGCTGCTGGACCGGTACGAAAACCTCGTCATCACGCACACTTTTTCCAAAACGCACAGCCTGGCGGGCGCGCGGCTCGGCTTCTGCCTGGCGCGGCCGGAACTCATCGCCGATATGGACCGCGTCAAGTTCAGCTACAGCCCCTACAACGTCAATTCGCTGACGCAGGCGGCGGGCGAAGCCGCCATCCGCGACGAGGACTATTTCCGCGACGTCACGCAAAAGGTGTTGGCCACCCGCGCCGACACCGCGCAAAAACTGCGCGCGCGCGGCTTTACGGTGCTGGACTCGGCCACCAACTTTCTGTTCGCCCGGCCGGGCGGCCTGCCTGCGCGCACACTTTATGAGGCGCTGCGGGCGCAGGGGGTGTTCATCCGCTACTTTGACGCGCCGCGCATCCGGGACTGGCTGCGCATCACCATCGGCACGCCGCAGCAGATGCAGCGCTTTTTCGCGGCGCTTGACGCCGTACTGTAAAAAAGGGGGACCTGCCATGATCGCCATTGTGGATTACGGGGTCGGCAACCTGTTCAGCCTGACCTCCAGCGTGCAAAGCCTCGGGGCACAAGTCTGCGTCACTTCCCGCGCCGGGGACCTGCGCGCGGCCAGCCATATCCTGCTGCCGGGCGTCGGCGCGTTTGCCGACGCCATGGCCAGGCTGACGGCCACCGGGCTGGTGCCGGTGCTCAAAGAGCAGGCGCAGCGCAAACCGCTGCTGGGCATCTGCCTGGGCATGCAGCTGCTGTTTGCACAAAGTTATGAGTACGGCACCCACGCCGGCCTGGGGCTGATCCCCGGCGACGTCTGCCCGCTGGCCGACGACCTGCGGGACCCGGCGCTGAAGGTGCCGCACATCGGCTGGAACGCGCTGGACATCGCCCCCGGGCGCGAAACCGACCCGCTGTTCCGCTATGTGCACAGCGGCGAGTACGTCTACTACGTACACAGCTACTACGCCAAGCACTGCGCGGCGTCGACGCTGGCCACCAGCGACTACAGCATCCCGGTCACCGGCGCGGTGCGCAACGGCTTTGTGTACGGCACGCAGTTCCACCCCGAAAAATCCGGCGATACCGGCCTGCGCCTGCTCAAGGCGTTTCTGGAACTGTAAAGGGGGAGGCTGCCATGAAACTGTACCCGGCTATCGATTTGCGCGGCGGCCAGGCCGTGCGTTTGTACCAGGGCGACTACGACCAGATGACGGTCTACAACGCCGACCCCGTGGCGCAGGCGCAGGCATTTTTGGACGCCGGCGCGCGGTATCTGCACGTGGTGGACCTCGACGGCGCCAAGGACGATACGACCGCCAACCTCGAGACCATCGCCGCCATCGCGGCCCTCGGCGGGCTGTTCATCGAGGTCGGCGGCGGCATCCGCGACGAAGCGCGCATCCGCCGCTACCTCGACCTCGGCGTCGGGCGCTGCATCCTGGGCACCGTCGCCGTCAAAGATTTCGGCTTCACCGCCCGCATGGCGCAGCGCTACGGCGCGCGCATCGCCGTCGGCGTCGATATGAAAGACGGGTTTGTCGCCGTCAACGGCTGGCGCGAGGTCACGCCCGAACCCGGCGTCGCGTTCTGCCGCCGCTGTGCCGCAGCCGGCGTGCGGGCCGTCATCGCCACCGATATCTCGCGCGACGGCACGCTGCAAGGCACAAACCTCGACCTCTACCGCGAACTGCTGACGATCCCCGGGCTGGAAATCACGGCCTCGGGCGGCATCGCCCGCATGGAGGAACTGGCCGAACTGCAGGCCATGGGCTGCCATGCGGCCATTTTGGGCAAATCCATCTACACCGGCGCCATCGACCTGGCCGAGGCCGTGCGCCGCTACCAGGAGGGCTGAGCCATGATCACCAAACGCATCATTCCCTGCCTTGACGTCAAGGACGGCCGCGTCGTCAAGGGCGTCAATTTCGCGGGCCTGCAGGATATGGCCGACCCCGTCGAGATGGCGCGCTACTATAACGAGGCCGGCGCCGACGAGCTCGTGTTCTACGACATCACCGCCAGCGTCGAGGGGCGCGCCCTCTTTACCGATATCCTGCGCCGCGTCGCCAGCGAGATCTTCATCCCGCTCACGGTGGGCGGCGGCATCCGCACGCTGGAGGATTTCGACCGCGTGCTCAAATGCGGGGCCGACAAAGTCAGCGTCAACTCCGGCGCCATCGCAGACCCATCCATCATCCCGGCAGCCGCGCAGCGCTACGGCGACCAGTGCGTCGTGCTCTCGGCCGACATCAAGCGGGTGGACGGCAAATTTATGCTGTTTGCCAAGGGCGGGCGCGAGAACACCGGCATCGACGCGCTGGACTGGCTCGAACAGGGCGTGCGCAACGGGGCGGGGGAGCTCGTCGTCAACTCCATCGACACCGACGGCGTCAAGGGCGGGTTCGACCTGGAACTGCTGGACGCTGTGGCCAAGCGGTGCGCCGTGCCCATCATCGCGTCGGGCGGGGCCGGCAAGCCGGAGGATTTCCTCACGCTCTTCCGCGACCACCCGGCCGTTGACGCCGGGCTGGCGGCGTCCATCTTCCACACCAAACAGGTCGGCATCCGCGACCTCAAACGCTACCTGCGCCAAAACGGCATCGAAATGCGGCTGTGACCCCTTGCCAAACGCGGCAAAACCGCGGCAAAAATACGGCCGTGCCCCTTGCCAAATGCCGCAAAAACAGGTACACTATAACTATCTTTCCCCCGGACGGGGCGGCGGCGCCGCGCCGTCCGCGGCTCTTGAGCAGGAGGTCCCTTGCCATGGAATATACCCAAACCGAAAAAGCGCTGCGCTTTGACGCCCACGGGCTGATCCCCGCTATCGTGCAGGATCACTACACCAAGCAGGTGCTGACGCTGGCCTACATGAACGCCGAGACGCTGGCCCTGACCATCGCCGAAGGGCGCACGGTCTTTTGGTCGCGCAGCCGCCAGCAGATCTGGCGCAAGGGCGAAACTTCGGGCAACGTCCAGCGCGTCGTCTCCATCACGGCCGACTGCGACAAAGACGCCCTCGTCATCGACGTCGTCAAGTCCGGCCCGGCCTGCCATACCGGCGCCGAGAGCTGTTTCTTTGACCCCGTCTACGTCTCGGACGAGCTCAAGCAGTTCACCTGGCAGGGCCTGTACGACCTCATCGAGGGCCGCAAGACCGACCCGCAGGAGGGCAGCTATACGAGCTACCTGTTCGACAAAGGGCTCGAGAAGATCCTCAAAAAAGTCGGCGAGGAATCCACCGAGGTCATCATCGCCGGGGCCAAGCGCGACAAAGCGGAGACCATCTACGAGATCAGCGACCTGGCCTACCATGTGATGGTGCTGATGATCGAGCTGGGCATCCGCGTCGAGGATATCACCCAAGAACTCGAAAAACGGCATGTCATCGACCATAAAGTAAAACAGGAAAGGATGCAGTGATATGGCGGGCGAATACCTCAAAAGTTCGGTGCACGTACACACCAAACTGTGCGACGGCAAAAACACCCCGGAGGAGCTGGCCGTTACGGCCTGGCGCGCCGGGCTGCAAACGCTGGGCTTTACCGGCCACAGCTACACCCCCTGCGACCTGGAATACTGCATGACGCAGAGCCGCACGGCGCTGTACAAGGCGCAGATCGCCAAACTGAAAGAGCGCTACGCCGGCAAGCTGGACATCCTCTGCGGGCTGGAATGGGACCTTGAGAGCACCGACGACCCGGCGGACTATGACTACTGGATCGGCAGCACGCACTATGTGCAGGGCCCCAAGACCGGCAAGTACTATGAGATCGACTGGCGCGAGAGCGACCTGGCCGCCTGCATCGCCGATGATTTTGACGGCGACGGCCTGGCCGTGGTCGAAGCGTACTTTGCCAACGTCGCCAAAGTGGCCGAGAAAAAGCCCACCATCCTGGGGCATTTCGACCTCATCAAAAAGATCAACGGCAGCGGCAAGTTCTTTGACGAGCAGGCCCCGCGCTACCACGCCGCGGCCGAAGCCGCGCTGATGGCCGCCGCGCGCAACCGCTGCGTGCTGGAGGTCAACACCTCGGCGGTGTTCCGCGGTTTCCGGCAGGATTTCTTCCCCTCGGACGCCATCCTCAAAGACTGGCTGGCGCTGTCCGGCAACGTCGTCATCACGGCCGACGCCCACAAGCGCGAGGCGCTGACCTTCGGGTTTGAGGAAGCCGCCGCCAAGCTCAAAGCCCTGGGCTACACCAAGGTGCAGGTGCTGGGCAGGGACGGCTTTACCCCCTGCGCGCTGTAAGCGCAGCGCCCCCATACAAGAAAAAACGCCCCGCGCGGGAACCGTAGCGTTCCCGCGCGGGGTGTTTTGGTGTCAGGCGTTGTTTTCGTCTTCGCCGTCTTTCTTTTCCGGCTGTTTGGGGCTGGCGCATTTGCTGTGGCAGGCGGCACAGTTGCCGGTGCAGCCGCCCTGCCAGCCGCCATGCTGGCAGATGAACAAGATCGCCAGCGCCAGCAGCACGAACACGATGACCAGCACCACGATGCTGGCCGGCGTCAAAGATGCCATCGGGGGTCCCTCTCTTTGTACAAAGCTTTCTGCGCCCAGTATAACACAGCCCGGCGCGTTTTGGCAAGGCGCGGTATAAAACGTGCCGCCCCGGCCATACTACAGCCAAGGAGGTGAGCCATATGAACAACAATGTCATTTGCGATGTCTGCACCTGCGCCTACAACGAAAGCGGCTGCAAGTGCAACCTGGAGCAGATCAAGATCACCGAACACTGTGACAACGGCTGCCAGGGCGTCGACAACCCGCACTACTGCCAGAGCTACCGCCAGCGCTGAGCCGCCGGCCGTATGCCGCCATGCAGCGCGGGGCGCAGGGACTTTTCCGGTCCTTGCGCCCCGCGCTGCGGTTTTGTCAGCTCAACCCAAGCAGAGAACTCAAACTCAGGCCGCCCAGCGTGTCGGCGATCCCCTGCATCTGGCTCTGCAGGCTGTTGATGCTGTCCATCACCACCGGCAGGCCGTCCAGCACGCGGTTCAGCGCGTCGATGTCGATGCGCTTGAGCTGCTCGGTGATCTCGGGCAGGTCCTGCATCATGGAATCCAGCGCCTCGGGGTCAACGGTGGCCAGGCTTTGCTGCAGTGTGTCGGCCAGCTCATTGACATGGGCGGTCGATTCCATCACCTGCTGGTAGGCGATGTTGGTGCGGTACCAGAACACGCCCAGCGCCACCAGCAGCACGATGGTGATGATCACGCTCAGCAGCATGCGCAGGCGCTGGTTGCGCATGATGTTGCGGTTCTGCCCGTCCTGCAGCTGCAGCTGGGCCTCAATGCGGTTCAGCTGGGCTTTCAGGTCGGCGGCGTCCAGCTTGCCGTCGCCGGTCTCGTCGTTGTGGGCGGCCAGGTCGGCCACGGTTTTCTTCAGTTGCTCGTTCATCGCGCGGTTCAGTTCATCCATAGTGTGCCTCCTTCATGGTCAGGGGTCGGGCCGGTTGCGGGTATCGCGCATCGTGAACCAGAACGTCGAGCCCTGGCCCACGGCGCTGTCGACGCCAAAGGCAAACCCGTGCTGCTGCAGGATCGCCTTGGTGATGGAAAGCCCCAACCCGGTGCCGGTGCGGCCGGCGTCCCGGCGGGCGCGGTAGTAGCGGTCAAAGATGTAGGGCAGGTCCTCGGGCGGGATGCCCGCGCCGTGGTCGGTGACCTCGACGCGGCAGCCGCCGTCCTGCGGGGTCACGCGCAGCACCACCACGCCGTCTGCGCCAATGTGGTGGAACGCGTTGCCCAAAAGGTTGTGCAGCACACGCTCCATCATGGCCGGGTCGGCGCGTACCGGGGCCTGGCAGTCGGCTTCCAGGCGCAGCGTCCAGTGGTTCTGGTCGCACAGCGCGTCGTAGCGCCCGGCGACCTCAAAGCACAGCTCGCTCATGTCAAAGTCGATGGGGTTGGGTTTCTCGGCGCCGTTTTGCACCTTGCTCAGCTCCATCACGCTGTTGACCAGCGTCGAAAGCCGGTCGGTCTCGTCGACGATGATGTTGCACTGCTCGGTGCGTTTGGGCTCGTCGCCGCCGGTAATGTCGCGCACCGTCTCGGCATAGCCTTTGATCAGCGTCAGCGGCGTGCGCAGGTCATGGCTGACGTTGGCCAGGATGTCCTTTTCCAGCTGGGCGCTGCGCTTGACCTCGGCGGCCATGTGGTTGAAGTCGTCGGCCAGCTGGCCGATCTCGTCGCGGTGTTTCAGCGCGATCTGCACGTCGTAGTTGCCGGACGCGATCTGTCTTGCCCCGGCCGAAAGCCGCTCGATGGGCCGCGTGAACCAGCGGCTGAACAGCATCGCAAAGATCAGGTCCAGCACCAGCAAAACCAGCGCCAGCGGCGCCAGGATGGAGCGCATGACCTCGGCGGCGGTGGAGATCTGCGCCAAACTCGTCGAGACGATGACCCCGTACCGCCCGTCGGCCGAAAGCCGCCCCACCAGCATCTGCTGGCTGGACCCGGCGCGCACGACCTGGTACAGCGTGCCCTCCTCAAACAGTTTCTGCCGCATCTGGATCACCAGCGCGGTGTCCACGTTGTAGCCGAACTCCCCGCCAAACGCGCCGGTGCTCTCATGCAGCAGGCAGGGGTACATGCTCTCGTAGGCTTTCAGGCAGCGCAGCGTCGCGTCGCTGAAATCGACACAGCAGCCGTCGACGTTGATCTGTTTGTTCAAAAACGCGTCGCCGACGCTCTGCCAGAAGTCATTGTTGAGCACCAGCACACCGAAATTGCGGCTGGCGATGGGCTCGCTGCTCTGGTCGATCATGGCGGTGAGGGCTGCCGCTTTTTCGTCCAGGCTGGCGTGGATGTTGCGGTTGTACTGCGGCACCAGCGCGTAGGTGATGACCCCCCACACCAGCGCTAAAGAGAGCAGCGTCATCGCGCCGATAAACAGCATCAGCTGGGCGCGGATGCTCAGCACAAAGCGGCGCGGTTTGGCCGCTGTCGTCGGTTTCAAGCGCGGGGGCCTCCTTTACAGGGCGTCGGGGTCGAACTTGTAGCCGATGCCCCACACCGTCACAATGTAGCTGCGGCAGGCGCCCAGGTGGCCGCGCAGCATCTTGATATGGGTGTCCACGGTGCGGTCCTCGCCATAATAATCGTAGTTCCACACCTGCTGCAAAATCTTTTCGCGGCTCAGGGCGATGCCCTTGTTGTTGACCAAAAACACCAGCAGGTCAAATTCCTTGGGCGTCAGCGAGGCCTCTTTGCCGGCCACCTTGACGGTGTGGCTGGCCGTGTCGATGCTCAGATCGCCAAAGGTGTAATGCCCGGCGCTCTCGGCCGGTTTGGGCATCGTGCGCGCCAAAACGGCCTTGACGCGCGCCACCAGCTCCCGCGGGGAGAACGGCTTGACGACGTAATCGTCCGCGCCGCCTTCCAGCCCGGCCAGCTTGTCGTATTCCTCGCTGCGGGCCGTCAGCATGATGACCGGCGTCAGGATGCGGCGGGTGCGCATCTCGCGCAGGCAGGTCATGCCGTCCATAAACGGCATCATAATATCCAGGATCACCAGATCGACGCCGCCCTGGCTCAGCACGCCCAGCGCGGCCGCGCCGTCGCTGGCCTCGGTGCAGGTGAACCCGGCGTGCTGCAAATGTTCACGGATCAAATCGCGGATGCGCGGTTCGTCGTCTACGATCAAGATGTTGGCCATACAGCCGCCCTCGCTTTCTATACACGTTCTATTGTACCACAATATCGTGCCCGCATGGCGAAATTGTGAAAACTTTCCTAAAAAACTATAAAATTTTACACGGCCGGGCACGGCCGTTGCATTTTGCGGGGCGGCGCGGTACAATGGGGGCGAGGTGAGTGCGATGAAACGTTGGCATACTGCCGCCCTGCTGGCGGCGCTGGCGGGGGCCGGCGCCTGGGCGATGTGGCCCGGGCCGCGGCGCACCGCGCTGCGCAAGCCGTTTTACGGGCGCAACTACGCCCACCGCGGGCTGTTCGGCCCCGACCAGTGCCCGCCGGAAAACAGCCTGCCCGCCCTGGCGGATGCCGCGCGGTGCGGTTACGGCATCGAGCTGGACGTCCAGTTCACCAGCGACCGCCGCCTGGTCGTGTTCCATGACGATACGCTGGACCGCATGACCGAAGGCCATGGCCTGGTCTGTAAAACGCCCTGGGCGCAGGTAAAAACGCTGCACCTGGCCGGCAGCGGGCAGCACCCGCCCCTGTTTGCCGAGGTTTTGCGCGCCGTGGCGCAGGCCGACCCCGCCACGCCGCTGATCGTTGAGATCAAAAGCCGGCGGGCGTTCAGCAACGCCTACCTGGCCGCGCTGTGCAGTGTGACGCTGGCCCAGCTCAAGACCTACCCCGGGCCCTATTGCATCGAAAGTTTTGACCCCCGCGTCGTGCAGATCATCCGCCGTATGGCGCCCGGCGTGCTGCGCGGCCAGCTGGCGGACAGCTACGCCGCCTGGCGCAAAGAGGGGGTGCACCCGGCCCCGGCGTGGCTGCTCTCGCACTGCTGCGGCAACTGGGCCGCCCGGCCGGATTTCATCGCCTGGTGCGCGCGCCCGCGCAACGCCGCCATACGCCTGTGCGCGGCGGCCGGCGCCATGACGGTGGTGTGGACGGCATTGCCCCACCACGACACCGCCCGCCTGGAACGCCAGAACGACGCCGTGATCTTTCAGTGGTACACCCCGCGGCCTCGCTACAAATAAGCATACCCGGCGCAGCCCCTGCATACCGTTGGGATGGAACGATCCCAACGGCGCCCAAAGCGGCGTTCAGCAGAAAGGGGCTGCGCTTATGTTTTACTGTACACTTACAAAACCCGGCCTGCGGCAGGCGGGCGCGCTTGCCCTGTGCGCGGTCTGCCTGTGCGGCGCGGTGACGGCGGCCGTGCATTTCAGCGGCGAGGCCGTCACGGCCGGCGCGGCCGCCGACCCCGGCATCGAGACGACGCAGGACATCGGCACCTATTTTACCGGCTACGGGTTTGAGACTGACCTTGCCACCGCCGCGGTCGACAAAGTCAAGATCCCCAAAAAGTGGGACGACAGCTTTGCCGCCTTTAACCAGGTCATCCAGGAAAGCGACCTCGACCTTTCCGCCTACAAGGGCAAAACGGTGGAAAAATGGACGCTGCTGTGCCCGCAGCTTTCCACCGGCGACCAGGACACCTACTGCGTGCTGCTGGTGTATAAGGCCAAGGCCATCGGCGCGTACCTGCTGCAGAAACCTTCGGGCGAGGTGACGGGCCTTGTCACGGCGGCCAAAGCCGGGGCGGACGCCGCAGCGGCGCAGGACCCGGCGGAAACCGCGCCGCCGCAGGACGGCGACGCCCAGGCCGCGCAGACCCAGGCTGCGGCCGAGGAGCCCATCGAATACCCGACCGAATGATACGCCGCACGGCGGCAGGGGGGACCCTGCCGCCGTGCTTTCGTTCAGGACTGCTTTTTCTGCCGTTTGAGCGGGATGCTGCACACCAGCGCGATGCCCAGCGCCAGCGCCACGGCGATCTTGAGCGTCTCGACGCCGCGGCTGGCAAACTGCGTGCGGTCGTTGCGCAAAAAGTAGTAGGCCGTGTAGTAGATGCCGGCCCCCGGCACCAGCGGAAAGATGCCGCACAGCAAAAACAGCGTGATAGGCGCTTTGCGCTGGATGGCAAACAGCCGCGCGCAGGCTGTCAGCGGCAGCGCGGCCAGCAGCGTGGCCACCGGCGCGCTGAGGGCCAGGCAGTCGGTACACAGGATATACGCCAGCCAGCCCACCGCGCCGGTCAGCCCGCAGGCCAGGTAATGGCGCAGCGGCACGCGGAAGGTGACGCTGAAACTGATGGTGGCCAGCACCGCCACCGCAAACTGGGCCACATAGCGGCCCGCAGCAAGTTCTACCATACCAGCCCCCCAAAGTTGCGGGCGGTCAGCCAGGCCAGCACCACGCCGCAGGCCAGGCTGCCTGCGACGAGCACGGCGTCCAGCAGACGGATCGCGCCCGAAAGGTAATCGGCGTTCAAAATGTCGCGGATGCCCATCGTCAGCGCAACGCCGGGGGTCAGCACCATCAGCGCGCCGATGGTGGCGGTGTCGACGTTCAGCGCCGGCAGCAGCGCCCGCACGCCCAGGGCCAGCAGCGTGCTCAGCCACGCGGCCACGATGTTGGTAAAGATGCGGTTGATATGCCAGCGGCCAAACTGCTGGCACAGCAGCGATTCCACCAGGCCGGCCGCCGCAGCGGTCAGCACCTCGGGCATCGCGCCGCCAAACAAAAAGGCAAAGCAGGCGCAGCCGGTCACGCAGGCCACCTGCTCGGCCCGCGCCGTGGTGGGGTCCAGGGCGCGGGCTTCCTCCAGCCGCTGGCGGGCCCCGGCGGCGTCCAGCTGCCCGGCTGCGACTTCGCGCGAAAGTTCGTTGACGGCCTCGACGCGGCCTAAGTGGATGGACACCAGCGGCACATGGCGCACCCGGCTCAGCGGCGCGCCGCCGGCGCTGCGGGCCGAGGCAAAAATGCCGTTCGTCAGCACATAGACGTTAAAATCCCGCACCTGCAGGCTCTGCGCCATGATCTCCATCGTCTGCTGGGCGCGGAACACCTCGCCGCCGTTTTCCAGCAGCGTCTGCCCGGCATCCACCACCAGGTCCAGCGCGCGGTCGGCCGGCGGGGGCGCAGCCTCGCTCATACGCTGCCTCCGGCGCGGATGCTGCGCTGCACCTCGGCGTAGGCCGGGTAGGTCTTGTACAGGTGGGCGGCGATGGCCTCCATCAGGTGGTAATCATGTTCCGAGTCGATGTCGATGATGCCGGTGTCCATCATCACCGAAACGCCGATCTTGCCGCGCCACAGCATGCCGTCGGGGTTTTCGGCCAGGAAATCCCGCTTGAACACATAGATCGAGGCGTTGACGTCGTAGACGACGGGGGCCTGCTGGCGGCCGGTAAAGCGGCTCTGGTTGACCTGCTCGACATGGTCGCCGACCTGCTTGACCATGTTGAACCAGGGGTTGCGGCGCGCCTCACAGACGCTGAAGACAAGGTCCAGGTCACCGCGCGCCTGTTTGAGCGCAAACGCGTTCTCTATATCCGCCGCCGTGCGCAGAGGGCTGGTGATGTCCAGGTCCATATACCAGTCGTAGGGCTGGCCGGCACGCTGTTCCATGCGGCGCAGGCTGTCCTGGTAGACGGCCATCTTGGGCACTTTGTCGCCGCCCAGCTCGGCCCCGCGCGGCAGGTAGACGACCTCCGGGTAGCGCGCGGCCACCAGGTCGGCCAGCTCGGGGCTGTCGGTGTTCAGCGCCAGGTCGATGTGCAGCTCGGGGTGGGCCTTGCAGAACAGCTCGGCCGCGCTTAAGGTATAGTAGACCAGCGGCTGCCCGCAGAAGGTTTTCAGGTTTTTGTTCTTGAAGCCCTTGCTGCCGGCGCGGCCGCAGATGGTGATGAGCAAACGTTGCATCTCAAAATTCCCCCAAAGTCAGTTTCAATACCTGCAAGGCCAGTTCCGGCGGGTTGCAGCTTTGCGTTTCGGCGCTTTGCGCATAGTCCAAAAAGTAGGCCATCTCGCGCAGGTAGCGCGCGTTGACGTCCTCCTCGCAGTGCTGCACGGCGCCGTCGGGCAGCGTCAGTGTGCCGGCGCCAAAGTCGGCCACCAGGCTGCCGGCGGGCGTGAACAGCTCGATGCTGCGGCGGTACCCGCGGCCGAAGTAGTCGAGGTGCACCTCGCCCAGCATGTGGGGCCAGCGGGCGATGTACAGCGATACATCGTCGGAATCCACTTCCAGCTCCGAGTACTGGCCTTTTAAGTTGTACAGCGTTTGCGGTGCGCCGAACAGATCGACGAGGTAGTCCCATTCGTGGATCAGGTCGATGGTCACGCCGCCGCCCAGCGCTTTGCGGGCGCTGTACACCGTGCGGTAATCGACGCCCGGCCGCCAGTCGGGCAGGTAGCTCGAGCAGAGTACCCGCGCGCAGTAGGGCCTGCCGTCCACCCCGGCGGCCAGCCGCTCTTTCAGCGCCAGCATCGTGCCGCACCAGCGCATCGGCGCGGCCACGTAGGCTTTCTGCCCGGGGGGCAGCAGGGCGGAAAGGTCGGTGTCCGTCTGCTCCGCCGCAAAGATCGGCTTTTCAATAAACAACGCCCCGGCCCGCCCGCGCAGGCTGGCCAGCGCCTCGGCGTGCAAACTGGTGGGGTTGGTGATAAACGCCAGGTCGTACCGCGCCAGCGCGGCGGGGTCGTCCGGGCCGGTAAACTGCGCGTGCAGCCGCTCGGCCGCGCCGGGGCGCAAGGGGCGCGCCAGATCGCTGCGCAGCGCGTCGGCGCGCAGCGTGACCCCGCGCTGTTGGCACAGCGCGTGCAGATTGTTCAGGTGCCGGGTGCCGATGGACCCCAGCCCCACGAACAGGGCGGTCAGGGTGGGCATACGACCACGTCCTTTCGGTAAAAAATGGCGGCGGGGCGCAAGCGGTTCAGACTTCTTCGGCCCCCAGCGCGGCAATGCGGCGCTCCAGCGCCTGGGCAAACTGCCCGATGTGCACCCCGTCGATGAGGCGGTGGTTCACTTCCAGCGAGAGCCCCAGTTTCAGGCGGCCGTCCTGCGCGGTATAGCGGCCCCAGGCGATGCGCGGCACACTGTCGTCGGGGTCGCGGTCGCGCTCGTTGGTCAGGGCGGTCAGTTCCACCCACGGCAGGCAGGAAAAATAGATCAGCGCGTCGCTCTCGCCCTGCTGGTCCAGGAACGCCGTCTGCGCGGCGCTCTTTTCGGCGGCCGCATGGCAAAATTCTGCCAGCGTGCCGGCGCAGGGCATCGTGACGATGTGGAACACCTCGCTGCCGGGGTGCAGGTCGGTAAAGCTGGGGCTGCGGGCTTCCAGCTCCCACACCTGCCCGCCGCGGATGGCCAGCCGGAACGCCGGCACCGCGTTGCAGGCGGCGGTGCAAAGATATACCATTGTGTAATAAAACGACAAATTATTACGTTTTGTATATTCGCGCACAGCGGTCACATCGGTCTGGAAGGTGACCATATAAAACGGGTCGTCAATGCGGGAGAAAAAGTCGTAAACTTCCCGCCGCGGCCAGGCGGCCCTATCCAAAAGGCGGTCGGGCATGGGGAACTCCTTTTCTAAAAACGTTGGCGCGCTCACGCTTCGCCGGCCGCCTGCACCTGGTCCATAAGGGCGATGGCGGCACGGTCTTTTTCAAAGTTCCAGCGCGGGGCCTCCCGGCCCTGCAGCACGGCGAAAAAGTTCGCCAGTTCGTCGACGTAGGCGTTTTCCACGATGTTGTCGCTGTAGCGCGGGTCGTGGGTGAAATCGCCGTAGGTATCCACAAACTGTTTTTCGCCATTTTCAAAGCGGTACAGCGCTTTGGGGTTGCCCTCCCAGAACAGGTGCAGCCCGTCGCCAAAGCACTCAAAATTGCGCACGGCCTTGGGGCTGACGACGTCGGCGGCCAGCACGCCCTGCGCGCCGGAAGCATGGCGCAGCAGCAGCGTGGCGCAGTCGGGGTAGGGCAGGCCCAAATCGCTGATGCTGTCCACCTGCACGGTCAGGTTTTCTACCGGGCCAAAGGCGTCCAGCAGCCAGGGCAGGTCGATGCCCAAGATCTCCCGCACGCCGCCGGTGCGCGCATTGCCGACGAAGAAATTTTTGTAGTTTTCCCACGGGTGCCAGTCGGGCAGGTACTGCCCGATGTGGTAGATATAGTGCACCGGTTTGCCGAAGTCAGCCACCTGTGCCTTGATGTACTGCGTCTCGCGCCGGTACAGCATGGTGGAGGAGAGGAACAGCGGCAGCCCTTTGGCGGCGGCTTTGGCGGTGTTTTCGTCGTAGCCGTCGTCGACGAGGTTCAGCTCGGTGAACACCGGCAGCCCGGCGTCCAGCAGCTGGCCAATGAGCGCCGCGTGCGAGAGCGGCGCGGTGCACACCAGCGCGGCGTCGGGGGCAAAGCCCGCCACCGCGGCAGGGATATCGGGGTAGGCGGCGTCCGCCAGGCCCAGGGCGCAGGCTTCCGCCCGGCGGGCGTCGCTGGTGTCCACACCGGCAATGCGGATGCCGGCGTCAATGCCTTTGGCCAGCCGCGCGCGGCGCTTGCCCATGCTGCCCAGGCCAACGATCAGCAGTTTCATGACAGGGTCCTTTCTCCCCGGCGGGGCCGGGGTCAGAGTTGCGGCAAAAACCGTTCCAGCAGATTGTTGATGAGTTCCGGCCGGTCGTCGTTGGCGTTGTGGGCCGCGCCGGGAATGATGTGCAGGGGATAGCCCGCCCGTTTGGACCAGGCTTCGTTGTATTGGCGGACCTTGCCGGTTTTGTCCTGCTCCCCCACCGTGAGCCAGACCGGGCAGGGAATGTCCACCGCCCGCATTTCCGGCACAAAGCCCGCAAAGCCCAGGGCCATCAGGCGGCAGAGTTCCTTTTTGCCGTAGGGGGCCAGCATGTCCAGCATCCGCTGCCGGGCGGCTTCGGTGGCGCCGCAGGCGCGGGCCATGGCTCGGCGCAGGGTCTTGTCGGGGAAAGCCCGCAGCATCCATTCGGTCTGGTTCAGCCAGAACCGGTCGGACGCACTGTAATAGACCGGGTCGCAGGGGCAGGAGCCGATGGTGAACAACCCGGCGGCCAGGCCGGGGCGGCGGGCAATGAGCAGCTGAGCGGTAAAGCCCCCGGCGCTCTGCCCCACCAGCACCACGCGGGAAAGACCCTCGGCGTCCAGAATGGACTCCAGCTCCCGGGCATGGTTTTCGTAGGTAAAATCGGCGTAAGGGCGGGACTTGCCGTGGCCGGGTGCGTCCCAGACCAGCAGAGGATACTGCCCCGCAAAGTGGGCGACCTGCCCCTCGAACAGCCGATGGTCGGCGGTCAGCCCCGGCAGAAACACCAGCGCCGGGGTGCCGGCCGCAGCAGGCTTGCTCACCCAGTAGTGGGTGGCGCCCCGCGGGGAGGTGACGGTTTTTTCTTCCAGCATGGAAACGGCCATAGAAAACCCCCACAAAAGGAAAATCAAAGAACCGGCTCGGCCAGCGGGTCAAACTCCGGCACCGGCCCGTCGTAGAAGGGCTTGGGGGCGGCAAGCAGCGCACTGCCGGCCAGGCGTTCCAGCACCCGGACGATCTTGCCGCTGGTGTCGCCGCCGAAGTAGGGGCTGCGGGCGGTTTTGGCTTTGGCGGCAAAGGCCGGCGTCAGGGCGGTGCGGAGGGCGGCCTCGATGGCGGCGGCGCCGCCGGGGCAGGACAGGACGTTCGCGCACAAAATGCGCCCGGCCTGCCGGCTGCCGATGTTGACCGCCGGCACGCCGAAGGTCGGCGTCTCGACGACGCCGGAGCTGGAATTGCCCACGACGGCGGCGGCGTACTGCATGGCCGAAAGATAGCGGCGCAGCCCCAAACTCTGCACAAAGCCGGCGCGCCCCGGGTGGGCGGCGGCAAAGTTTTGCATGGCGCGGGTGCAGGCCTGCCCGCCCGCGTCGGCGTTGGAGCCGGTGATCAGCCAGAACACCCCCGGCACCGCCGCCATGGCAGCGCACAGGGCGGCGGCCTGCACGGCCGGGTCCGGCGCGCCGGCGCTCGTCTCGGGGTGGTAGGTCACCAGCGCAAAGGGCTGCGCCAGGTCAAACCCCGTCGAATCGCACAGTTCCTGCCGCGTCATTTTGGGCAG
>DXEI01000008.1 GCA_019115045.1 Candidatus Gemmiger excrementipullorum
GCGTTTCGGACTGGCGCCGCAGCGCCGTTTCGGAGCGCAACCGGGCCGCAAGGCCCGGCTCTTAGCGCGGAGATGGCCAACCGCCGCGCAGCGGCGGCTCTTAGGCCGGAGATAAATCGCCCGCCCTACAATATAAGGCAAACACCATACAAACCGGTAACGGGCAAAACCGCGACGTTTCGGCGGGCGGCATGTATGCCGCCCCTACGCATAGACCAAACGCGGTCGCAACCAAAAAACGGTATGGTGAAACAAACGTGGCGGGCCGCATACATGCGGCCCCTACAATGCGGGGCATACGCCATACGCCCCATACCCGGGCAACCGCCGCGTTTTACCACACCGCAAACCCAAATTTTTTGCGGCCGCAGGCCGCGCCACCGCCATTTTTCATTTTTATTTTTTAATTTTTAATTTCCGGCCGGGGCGACAAAAAAGGCCGGGCGCCGCACGGGCTGCCCGGCACGTTGGCCAGCTGTAACGCCTTAGTCCTCCGCTTTCTCGCAGGGCTGGTTGGCAATGCCGCAGCTGGTCTTGCAGGCGCTCTGGCAGGAGGTCTGGCATTCGCCGCAGCCGCCGTTGCGCAGGCTTTCGACCATGTCGCGGGTCTCGAGGGTCTGAATGTGCTTCATCTCAACAGTCACTCCTTTGCACACTGGGATATGCTATTATTGTACACGCAAGCCCCCGCCTTGTCAAGCGCGCCGTGCGCCGCGGCGGCGCACTGTGCCCGCAAAAACCGCGGCGGCACGGTTTTTTCCACCGTTTCCACAGGGTTTTCCACACTTTCAACGTGGAGAACCCTTTTACACACCGGAAAACCCGCCCCAAACTATACAAACTGTGAACACACCGTGAACGCCGCCCCGGCGCACAGCGGCAAAAACAGCATAAGCGCGCACAGTACGGGAAGGACCAGCCATCTGCCCAGTTTGTGTATCGGTTGCTTCATGGTTTCCAGGGTACCTCCTTATATGGGCCGGGCGGCCCATATCTGCTCAGCTCATACGTTCCAGCCGCCCAAACACCACCACGCGGCCGTTGGTCTCGGCCTCGGCGCAGGTAGAAAGCTCACTTTTTCATTTTTATTTTTTCATTTTTAATTTTTGGGGGTTTGCGGCCAGGTACTCGACGGCCGAAAGCGCCGCCACGTTGCCCTGCCCTGCCGCCTTGACGTACTGGTACGGCAGGCCGGCGGCGTCGCCGCAGGCAAAGCAGCCCGGCAGGTTGGTGCGCATCTGCGCGTCCACCGCCACGTGGCCGCCGTCGGCGGCCAGGCCCGGCACCAGCTGGGCGGGGGCCATGGCGTCGCGCAGCAAAAACACGCCGTCCACGGGCAGGTCGCCGCCGTCGGTGTGCAGCGTGTCCACCGTGTCGCCGCCGGTGACACCCAGCGGTTTGTACCGCATCACCTGCACGGCGGGCGGCAGCGCGGGGGCGCCCGCGTACAGCGGCAGGTAGACCACGCGCGCCGCGACCTCGGCCAGGTAGGCGGCTTCCGGCTCGGCGGCGGGGCTGGCGCCCACCACCGCCACCGTTTTGCCGCGGTACAGCGGCGCGTCGCAGGTGGCGCAGTAGCTGACGCCGCGGCCGAGGTATTCCTCCTCGCCGGGCAGGGGTTTGCCCTGCACAACGCCGGTGGCCAGGATGACCGCCGATGCCTCGTACATCTGTTCGGCCGTCTGCACGGCAAAGTAATCGCCCATGGCGTAGACGGCGTTGACGCGCTGCTCGGTAATGGCAATGCCCATGGCGTCGAGGTGGCGGGCGAACGCCGCGCGCAGGTCCTGCCCGGCGATGTCGGGCAGGCCGGGGTAGTTTTGGATGCGGTGCGCTTTGCCGATCTTATCGCTGAGGGTGCGCGAACCGAACAGCAGCAGCGTTTTGCCGCGCAGTTTGGCGGTGATGGCGGCCGAGATGCCGGCCGGCCCGGTGCCGATGACGGCGATGTCTACACGGGGCATGGGGGGAACCTCCTTGAAAATGAAAAATGAAAAATTAAAAATGAAAAATGATGGTGTGCGGCCGTTGGCCGCACGATTTTAAAAATTATTTTGGGGCGATCGGCCAACCCGGGGACGGGCGGCGGGGCGGGGCCACGGTTTGCATGGTGTTCCCGTTGCTCTGTAGGGCGGGCGATTTCGCCCGCCGAACATTATAAATTTTAAAAAAATCATCGGTGCGGCGGGGTCTGCGCCCGCAGGCGCGTTTCGGAGCGCAACCGGGCCGCAAGGCCCGGCTCTTAGCGCGGAGATCAAGACCCCGCCCTACAAACCGGGGCAAACAACCGGCAAACCGGGAACCTCCGCGTGAGGCGGGCGGCCATGGGCGGCATATATGCCGCCCCTACGCATAGACCAAACGCGGTCACAACCAAAAAACGTTGTTGTGGGGCGGGTTGCGGCGGGCGTGAACGCCCGCCCTACAGAGCAAGGGGAACGCGGTCGCAACCCAAAAACGTTGTTGCGGGGCGGGCGGGCACGGGCCGCATGCATGCGGCCCCTACAGTACAAGGGGAACAACAGACAGAGCGTAAACGGGTCGCCGCGGCGCTCTACTCCACCGCAAACCCAAATTTTGAGCGGCCGCAGGCCGCGGTCCTCCATAATTTTTCATTTTTAATCTTTCATTTTTCATTTTATTGTACCACACCGCGGCAGGTTTTTCCATTGCCAGCGGCGCCGTTTTGTGGTATGGTGTAGGTGGGGAAAGGGGGCGCATGCCATGCCGCAAACCAAGCCGCTCGTCAGCGTCATCGTGCCGATCTACAACGCCAAGGACCACATCGCCCGCTGTGTGGAGAGCATCCGCCGCCAGACGTATGAAAACCTCGAGATCCTGCTGCTCAACGACGGCAGCGAGGATGTCAGCCTGCCGGTGTGCCAGATGTTCGCCCGTGTCGACAAGCGCATCACCCTTATCGACAAAGCCAACAGCGGCGTGGCCGCCACGCGCAACCTGGGGCTGCGCTGCGCCACCGGCGAATACCTGCAGTTCGTGGACGCCGACGACACGCTGCTGCCCAACGCCACCGAACTGCTGGTAGACCGCGCGCAGCGCTTTGCCGCCGACCTGGTCATTGCGCATTACAACCGCATCACGCCGGCGCGCGCACGCGGCGAGGGCGAGACCCAGCGCCCGCCGCGCCCCGACAAGGTGCAGACTTTCGGCTTTTTGCTGGAAGGCCCCATGGACAAGCAGGCCTTTGCCGCCGGCTTGATGCAGGAACCCGCCAGCTTTTACTACGGCGTGATGTGGAACAAGCTCTACCGCGCCGACATCGTGCATGCGCACGACGACATCCTGTGTGCCGAGGACCTCGACTGGTCGGAGGATCTCTACTTCAACCTCAGCTACATCCGCTATGCCGAGCGTTTCTATGCCCTGTCCACACCCATCTACAACTATTATAACACCCCCGGCAGCGCCGTACACACGGTGCTGAACCCCGTCAACGTGGTGACGACGCGCGCGGCGCTGTTCAGCTACTACAAAGCACTGTACGAACAGATGGGGCTGTATGAGGAATACAAACCCCAGATCTACAAATACCTGGTGGCCGCCGCCGAGAGCTGAGGCGGCGCAAAAGCCGCAGGGCACGCCCCTGCGCAGAAAGGAACCTTTTATGAAACACTGCCCAAAATGCGGGGCCCTGTGCCCCTGGCCCGGCCAGAAATTCTGCCCCAAATGCGGCGCGCCGCTTTCGGACACGCCGCCCCAGGCCGCGCCCGGCTGGGGGGGCGGCGCGGCGGGCGCGGTGCCGCGCAAGTACCTGATCGCCGCGGCGGCTGCCGTGGCCGTCGTGCTGGCGGGCATTGCCATCTGGGCGCTGACGCGCGGCGAACCCGCCGCGCCGGTGGACGCGCCGGCCCCGACGCCGGCCGTCACGCCGGTAAAAACGCCCGAGAGCGCCCACACCGCCGAGAGCGCCGAACCGAAGATGGAACCCGACCGCCTGTACCTGGAAGGCCTGCCCGAGACCGAGGCGCTGACGCTGACGGCCGACGGCGTGACGGTCCCCTGGCAGTACGACGCCTACGGGCGGCTTTCGATCGACCAGAGCGCCGTGACCCAAAGCGACACGCTGCTGCGCGCCGTGCTGCCCCAAAGCAACGGCCGCTGGCTGACCAGCGTGGCGCTGGTGTCCCGCCCGGGCAACCAGACCGCCAGCTTTGGCGCGCTGAGCGAGAGCGACGAACAGGGCTGCAGCGAACAGCCCGACGATGATTTCATCGACACGCTGCTGGCGATGTACTACCGCTCGCTGCTGAAAGCCTACAACTCCCGCACGGTGGCGGACCTGCGCTTCTCGACCGATATGAACGACCAGAGCTACCAGAAAGCCATCACCGACGGCGCGTACAACGCCGTGGCGTATGACCTGGAGGCCTCTGACATGTGGTTTACGCTGGAGGGCATCGCCTACCGCGAGGGCACCGTGACGCTGAACGCCACCGGCCAGTGGTACGGCACCAACCGCAAGACCGGCGCCGACGAGGCCGGCACCGAGTATCTGACCATCCAGCTGCTGTGGCGCGACGGCATGTGGCAGGTGGACCGCTGCATGCCCTGCAGCGAGCAGGACTACAACAGCGGCGTTTTGCGCATCACGCCGCCCATGGCCTGACCGGCCCGCAGCACAAGACCCAAAGGGGGTACCCGCGATGAATGTTTTGTTCCGCAGCCAGGACTACGACTACCACACGCTGCTGAAAGTGGCCGAGATGGCCGGCCTGGCCGGCATCATCGGCTTCCACCCCGCCGGGGACGACTACCTGCTGACTTTCCCCGACGATGAAAACACCGAACAGACGGTGGCCGACTACAAAGCGCGCCTGCGCGGGCTGGAAAATAACATCTGGAACTTTTGAGGCCCCGCCAAGGGCCCGCCCAAAATTCTATTTGACATTTGCCCCCTGCTATGGTACGATACAACCATATTTGAAAGACGAATCGAAACAGGAGTTTTTCAAAGCAATTTACCCAGGACCACCCCCTGCGGGGTCAAGGCCATACGGACAGCCGGGTCCACTGCCGAGCGGCAACTTGGGTTGCCTTATTGATCGAGTTAAAAGCTCGAATTTTATAAGTTGGTTCCTTTATAACCAGAAATTGCGTGCCAGCCGCGCAGACTTGTGAAACGGTCAATAAGAGTAGTAAAAGTAGAATTGCTATATAGACTCTGGACACGATCCGCCTTGCTTTTGCCCGCCCGGCCCCTGTGGGGGCGCTGCGCGGGGCCCCTGTATGCATTGCGAACGCAAGCCTGCCTGTACGGCGGCTTGCGTTTTTTGTTTGGCGGGACCGCACCGAAGGGATGTGCAAAACAATGAATGGGAACGAACGCCGCACCCGGCTGGACCAGCGGCGCGCGCCGATCCATGAGGCGCTGGAAAATTTCCGCCGCATGCGGGTGGTGCCGTTTGACGTGCCGGGCCACAAACACGGCCGCGGCAACCCCGAGCTGACGGCCTTTTTGGGCCAGCAGTGCGTGGGGGTGGACGTCAACAGCATGAAACCGCTGGACAACCTCTGCCACCCGGTCTCGGTCATCCGCGAAGCGGAGGAGCTGGCCGCCGACGCCTTTGGCGCGGCGCACGCCTTTTTGATGGTGGGCGGTACGACCAGCTCGGTACAAAGCATGGTGCTGGCCGCCTGCAAGCGCGGGGATGAGATCATCCTGCCGCGCAACGTCCACCGCAGCGTGCTCAACGCGCTGGTGCTGTGCGGCGCGGTGCCGGTGTACGTCAACCCCGAGGTCGACCGCCGCCTGGGCATCAGCCTGGGCATGCGGCGCGAGCAGGTGGCCAAAGCCATTGCCGAGCACCCCCGCGCCGTGGCGGTGCTTGTGAACAACCCCACCTACTACGGCATCTGCAGCGACCTGCGCGCCATCGTGCGCATGGCGCACGACGCCGGCATGCTGTGCCTGGCCGACGAAGCCCACGGCACCCACTTTTACTTTGGCGGCGGGCTGCCGGTATCGGCCATGGAGGCCGGGGCCGATATGGCCGCGGTCTCGATGCACAAAAGCGGCGGCAGCCTGACGCAGTCCAGCCTGCTGCTGACCGGCCCCAACGTCCACGCCGGGTATGTGCGGCAGATCATCAACCTGACGCAGACGACCTCCGGCAGTTACCTGCTGATGTCCAGCCTGGATATTTCCCGCCGCAACCTGGCGCTGCGCGGGCGGCAGGTGTTCCACCAGGTGGCCGATATGGCCGAGTACGCGCGCGAGGAGATCAACGCCGTCGGCGGGTACTATGCCTTTGGCAAAGAGCTGTGCAACGGCGACTCCATCTTTGACTTTGACACCACCAAGCTCAGCGTCCACACGCTGGACATCGGCCTGGCGGGCATCGAGGTCTACGACATTTTGCGCGACGAGTACGACATCCAGATCGAGTTCGGGGATATCGGCAACATTTTGGCCTACCTCTCGATGGGCGACCGCCCGCAGGAGCTCGAGCGCCTCGTCAGCGCCCTGGCCGAGATCAAGCGCCGCTACCGCACCGACGGCGCGGGCCTGCTCAGCCAGGAGTACATCGACCCCGAGGTCGTCGCCAGCCCGCAGCAGGCGTTCTACGCCGAAAAAATCAGCCTGCCGCTGCGCCAGACCGAGGGGCGCGTGTGCAGCGAGTTCGTCATGTGCTACCCGCCGGGCATCCCCATCCTGGCCCCGGGCGAGCGCATCACCGCCGAGATCCTTGATTATATCGAGTACGCCAAGGCCAAGGGCTGCAGCATGACCGGCCCCGAGGACCCCGACATTTTGCACCTGAACGTGCTGGCGTGACTATCTTCAAAGGGGGCAGCAGTCGCCTACTGACACCGCAGTGGCGTGTCGAAGGCCAACCGCCGCGTCAGCGGCGGCTCTTAGGCCGGAGACCGGCGGTGCCTAAGGCTCGTGTTTCCCCCTTTGGATCACGGGTTGCGGTGCCCGCATCGCGCAGCGCGCCTTGGGACGGCGCTTGCGCTCTGCGACCGCGTCCCCTGCTCCGCCTCGCTGCATCCGCCGCAGGCGGCGCTCGGCTCCGCAGCCCCTTCGACAAAATTTCACCCAATACCGCGCACTCGGCCGCGAGGGCCTCGCACACAATTTTGGGCGAAATTTCCCTGTATGTGTCCCCGCCGTCGGCGCATGTCCGCCGCCGGGGACGGATTTGAAACGGCCCGCGGGAACGGACCGTTTTGCGAAAAACAGGAGGGCTTTTTATGGAAATGTGGTTTTCGGAGTTTCACACGCCGGATGTCAAGCACAGCATCCGCGTAAACCGGCAGCTGTACAGCAAACAAAGCGAATACCAGCGCATCGACATCTTTGAAACGCCGGAGTTTGGCCGCGTGCTGACGCTGGACGGCAACGTCATGCTGACCGAGCGCGACGAGTTCATCTACGACGAGATGATCACCCACGTGCCGATGTCGGTGCACCGCCAGGCCAAGGACATCCTGGTCATCGGCGCGGGCGACGGCGGCGTCGTGCGCGAGCTGACGCGCTACGACCGCGTCGAGCGCGTCGACCTTGTCGAGATGGACCCCCAGGTCGTCGAGGCCTGCCGTGCCTACCTGCCCGGCAACGCCTGCCGCATGGACGACCGCCGCGTGCACATCTATTTTGAGAACGCGCTCAAATTCATCCGCCGGTGCGAGGACGAGTACGACCTCATCATCGTCGACTCCTCCGACCCGTTCGGCCCGTCCGAGGGGCTGTTCACGCGGGAATTTTACGGCAACTGCTTCAACGCCCTGCGCGCCGACGGCATCATGGTCAACCAGCAGGGCAGCCCCTTTTATGCCGAGGATGCCAGCGCCATGCAGCGCAGCCACAAGCGCATCGCCAGCACCTTCCCCATCAGCCGGGTGTACCAGGCGCACATCCCCACCTTTGCGGCGGGGTACTGGCTGTTCGGCTTTGCCAGCAAGAAATACCACCCCATCGACGACCTGGACGCCGCGGCGTGGAACGCGCTGAACCTGCGCACGCGCTACTACACCACGCGGCTGCACGTGGGCGCGTTTTACCTGCCCGCCTTTTTGGAAGAGATGCTGCGCGAAGTGGAGGACCGCTGATGCTGCCACGCAATGTAGAAAATTTCATCGGCTGCGACAGCGGCTACCGCGCCGCGCAGGTGGTATTGTACGGCGCGCCGTTTGACTCCACCACCAGCTACCGCCCCGGCGCGCGGTTCGGCCCGGCGGCCATCCGGCATGAGAGCTACGGCCTTGAGACCTACAGCCCCTACCAGGACGCCGACCTGACCGACTGCGCCGTGTTTGACAGCGGCGACCTGGAGCTGTGCTTTGGCAGCAGCGAGAGCGCGCTGGTGGACATTGAGTCCCGCGCGGCGGAAATTTTGCGCGACGGCAAGTTCCCGCTGCTGCTGGGGGGCGAGCACCTCGTCACGCTGGGGGCGGTGCGCGCCGTGGCCGCCCGCTGGCCGGAGCTGCACATCGTCCACTTTGACGCCCACGCCGATCTGCGCGACGACTACCTGGGCGCCAAGCTCAGCCACGCCTGCGTGCTGCGCCGCTGCCACGACCTGCTGGGCGACGGGCGCATCCACCAGTTCTGCATCCGCAGCGGCGACCGCGAGGAGTTTGCCTTCGCCGCCGCCCACACCGACATGCACCGGTTCGATTTCAGCGGCCTGGACGCGCTGGCCCAGTGGCTGCGCGAGACGCAGGTGCCGGTGTACCTGACCATTGACCTCGACTGCCTGGACCCGGCGGTATTCCCCGGCACCGGCACGCCGGAAGCCGGGGGCGTCAGCTTCCCGCAGCTGCTGGGGGCCATCCGCACCGTGGCGCAGGCGCGCCTGGTGGGCGCCGACCTCAACGAGCTGGCCCCCATGCTGGACGCCAGCGGGGCGTCGACCGCGACGGCCTGCAAAGTATTGCGCGAGCTGCTGCTGGCCATCTGCCACCGCCGCCCGCCCTGCCACCTGTGACCCCGGGGCGCGCCCCCGTAAAGAAAAGGAGTAGTATCATGAGCAAAGTTCTCGTCATCGGCTGCGGCGGCGTCGCCAGCGTCGCCATCCACAAATGCTGCCAGGCCAGCGAAGTGTTTACCGAGCTGTGCATCGCCAGCCGCACCAAGTCCAAATGCGACGCGCTGGCGGCCAAGCTGGCCCCCACCACCAAGACTAAGATCACCACCGCGCAGGTCGACGCCGACGACGTGGACCAGCTCATCGCCCTCATCAAAGGGTACGGGCCGGACCTTGTCATGAACATCGCCCTGCCTTACCAGGACCTGACGATCATGGACGCCTGCCTGGCGTGCGGCGTCAACTACATGGACACCGCCAACTACGAGCCGGAAAACACCGACGACCCCGCCTGGCGCGCTGTGTACGAGAAACGCTGCAAGGAGGAAGGCTTCTCGGCCTACTTTGACTATTCCTGGCAGTGGGCGTACAAGAAAAAGTTCGCCGACGCCGGCCTGACGGCGCTGCTGGGCTGCGGGTTTGACCCCGGCGTGACCCAGGCGTACTGCGCCTACGCGGCCAAGCATGAGTTCGACACCATCGACACCATCGACATCCTGGACTGCAACGGCGGCGACCACGGCTACGCCTTTGCCACCAACTTCAACCCCGAGATCAACCTGCGCGAAGTCAGCGCCCCCGGCAGCTATATGGAAAACGGCCGCTGGGTCGAGGTCCCGGCCATGAGCATCAAGCGCGAATACGACTTTGACCAGGTCGGCCGCAAGGATATGTACCTGCTCCACCATGAGGAGATCGAGTCGCTGGGCAAAAACTTCCCCGGCGTCAAGCGCATCCGCTTCTTTATGACGTTCGGGCAGAGCTACCTCGACCACATGCGCTGCCTGGAGGACGTCGGTATGCTGTCCACCACGCCCATCGAGTACAACGGCCAGCAGATCGTGCCCATCCAGTTCCTCAAAGCGCTGCTGCCGGACCCCGCCAGCCTCGGCCCGCGCACCAAGGGCAAGACCAACATCGGCTGCATCTTTACCGGCACCAAAGACGGCCAGCCCAAGACCTGGTACATCTATAATGTCTGCGACCACGAAGCCTGCTACCGCGAGGTCGGCAGCCAGGCCATCAGCTACACCACCGGCGTGCCGGCCATGTGCGGCGCGCTGATGCTGCTGACCGGCCAATGGAACAAACCCGGCGTCTATACCGTTGAGGAGTTCGACCCCGACCCGTTCCTGGACGCGCTGGACCGCTACGGCCTGCCGCGCAGCGTCAACGCCGCCCCGGCGCTGGTGGACTGATGCCCGCGCCCGACACCCGCGCGCCGTTTGCGGCGCTGGGGGGCGTGCTGCCGCCGGCGCTGGCCGCCCTGCCCACGCCCTGCTACCTGCTGGACGAGGGCGCGCTGGCGCGCAACGCCGAAGTTCTGGGCGCGCTGGCGCAGCGCACCGGCTGCAAGGTGCTGCTGGCGCAAAAAGCCTTCAGCAACTATGACCTCTACCCGCTGCTGGCCCCGCACCTGGCGGGCACCGAAGCCAGCGGCCTGTATGAGGCGCGCCTGGGCGCCGAGGAGATGCCCGGCAAAGAGGTCCACGTCTTTTGCGCGGCCTACCGCGCCGACGAAATGCCGGAACTGCTGCGCTGGGCCGACCACATCGTCTTCAACTCGCCGGCACAGCTGGCGGCCTTTGGCCCGGCGGCCAAAGCCGCAGGCAAAAGCGTGGGGCTGCGCATAAACCCCGAGTGTTCGACGCAGGAGGGCCACGCCCTCTACGACCCCTGCGCCCCCGGCAGCCGCCTGGGGACCACCCGCGCCCAGTGGGACGCCGCGCTGGCCGCCGACCCCGCCCTGGCGGATCTGCTGGACGGGCTGCACTTCCACACCCTGTGCGAGCAGGACGCCGATGCGCTGGCGCTGACGCTGGACGCGGTGGCCGAAAAATTCGGCGACCTGCTGCCCCGGATGCAGTGGCTCAACTTCGGCGGCGGGCACCACATCACCCGCCCGGGCTACGACCTGGCCACGCTGGAACGCTGCATCGCCCGCGCGCAGCGCGCCTGGGGCGTGCAGGTCTACCTGGAACCGGGCGAGGCCTGCGCCCTCAACGCCGGGTACCTGCTGGCGCGCGTGCTGGACGTCGTGCAAAACGGCGCTGCCACCATCGCGATTCTGGACGCCAGCGCCGCCTGCCACATGCCCGACGTGCTGGAGATGCCCTACCGCCCGCCGCTGCTGGGCGCAGGCGAGCCCGGCGAAAAACCGTACACCGTGCGCCTGGCCGGGCCGACCTGCCTGGCGGGGGACGTCATCGGCGACTACAGCTTTGACGCGCCGCCCGCCGTGGGCGACCTGCTGGCGTTTGGCGATATGGCCATCTACACCACCTGCAAAAACAACACCTTCAACGGCATGCCGCTGCCCGCCATCTGGGCGCGGGACGCCGCGGGCGTCTGCCGCGAACTGGTGCGGTTCGGCTACGCCGACTTCAAGCGCCGCCTGGGCAGCTGAAGCCTGTTTTCCCCAACCAAAACCCCCGCCGTGTAAGCACGCTGCGTGCCTGCGCGGCGGGGGTCGTGTGTTTTTTGGGGGGCGGGTCAGCCGCCGCAGGCGGCGGCCGCCTGCGCAGCTGTTCGAGTCCCCGATGGTGCACCTTTTGTTCGCAACGTTCCGGGATGCTGCAAACAAAAACAGCCCTGCGTTTCCGCAAGGCTCTACCCCCGCCGCGCGCTGCCGGCCGGGAACTTCCCCGGGGACTCTCCCGCGCTCTAAAAACGCCCCGCAGGGGCGTTTTTGCCGGCCGGGACGTGGGACGGCCGGCACTGTACGAGTTGCGGTACCCGCATCGGGCGGCGCCCCTTGGGCGGGGCTTGCCCTCTCCGACCGCTGCCCCTGCTTCGGCTCCCTGTTTCCGCCGCAGGCGGCGGTCGCCTGCGCAGCTGTTCTCGTCCCCGATGGTGCACAAACGCCTGCCTTCCCGGAGCGTAATACAAAAAAGTAAGCCCTACGCTTTCGTAGGGCTTACCTTGGTGCACCATTCCCATCCAAAAACGAACCAAGTACTTCTTCCAAAGATATCGGGCGTCCGCCCTCCTGATAGTTGAAATTCACCACAACGCGGTCATCGAACAGATAGATAGAGTTTACAAAACAGTCGATGATCCTCTCCTGAAAAGCGATATCCGCCGGGTTGCCGTGGCGGAACTGATCGAACCAGAACAGAATCTGTTCCCGGGTGATGGGCGGCTTCTCGATCTGTTCCTGCAGGATACTGGTTTCCAGCGCTTCGCGCTGCTGTTCCAGTTCCTCCATCCGTGCTTTGGTGGAGGGCGTCAGGATGCCCTGCTCGATGGCCGCCACCAGATTGTCGATGCGGCGCTT
>DXEI01000085.1 GCA_019115045.1 Candidatus Gemmiger excrementipullorum
ATCCGCTGGCACATGGGCGGGTTTGACGACGCCGTGCGCGGCGGCAGCTATGCCGTAAGCGACGCCTACAACACCTACCCGCTGGCCGTCAAGCTGCACATTGCCGACCTGACCGCCACCTACCTGATGGAGCAGGGCACCAGCAGCGTGGAAAACGGCCACCCCAAAACCAAATAAGCTGCGCCAAACGCCCCGGCGGGAATGTTCCCGCCGGGGCGTCGTTTTGTTGCCGCGCATGCAAAAACCGCCGCCCGGGCGGGCGGCGGTTCTCTCGTGTTATTTCTTTTGGGCGGGGTCGTCCAGGCGGTCGATCTCGTCCTGCAGCAGCTGCGAGACCGGGCGCTGTACGCTGCGCAGGCGGCGCACGGCCGGTTTGGGCGGCGCAGGCGTTTTGGCGGGCGGCGGGGGCGGCGCGCTGCGGCGCGGCCGTACCGGCTGGGCCGACGCCCGGACGCGGAACTGCGGCGCGGCCGGTCTGGGCGGCGCGGGGTCGTCCTGCTCCGGCGTGCCCTTGGCGAAATCTTTCATCTCGGCGCCAAGCTCCCGCAGTTCGGCCTCGGTGTCGTCGAGCGCCTGGTAGATCGAGCGGGTCAGCCCTTCCATATCCAGCGTGGCGGCGCTCAGGCGCTGATCCACGCGGGCCAGACGGTCGCGCACCAGCATCACGCCGGCGGCGATGCCGCGGGCATTCTCGGCCATGCGGCTTTTCTGCGCCTCGGCCTGCTGGCGCAGCTCTTTCTCGGCACTTTCGGCGTAGAGGTGCGCGTCAGCCAAGATCTTGCGCGCTTCCAGCTTGGCTTCCCGCACGGCGTCCGGCGCGGGCGCTGCCGCGCCCTGCCGCTGCGCGTCGGCAAGCTGCTGCTGCAAGTCCTCGACCTGCTGCTGCAGGTCATGGCATTTCAGCTGCCAGATGTTGGCGTTTTTCTGGCTTTCTTTCTGGCCGTTCTGGTATGTATCCAGCTGTTTTTGCAGGGTTCTGAGCTGTTCTTCGCCCTCGCGGCGGCGGGCCTCAGCCGTATCGGCGCGCTGGGTGGCAGCGGCGGCTTCCGCCTGCAATGCCTGCGCGCGGGCGTCGGCGTCAGTGCGGGCCTGGCGCTGGGCGTCCAGGTCGGTCTGCAGGTTTTGCAGCTTTTGCTCGTACTCCATCTCGCGCTGCTGGGTCTCGTCGGCCAGAGCGTTCATGTACGCCAGCACATCATTTTTGTCGAACCCAAACAGGCTGGAGCGAAAGCCCTGTTCCTGAATGCTCTTTACTTCCGATGGCATGGCGTTTTACATCCTCTCACGGCGAACTGTCAGCAACTCAGGAACGCTTGTTCAAGATGCTGAGCAGGTCGTCGAAGTAATCGCTGTCGTCCTCTTCCTCCGCCGGGGCGTCCTGGACCGGCTGCATGCCGACGCCCGTATTAAAGGACTGGGTGAAGATGGGGTCGGGGATCTTAGCCTCGACCGGCGGCTGCACGGCGGCAGGCTGCGGCCTCTCGGCGGCCGGCGGTTCCGGCGCAACGCGCTGCTGGGCGGCGCCCGCGCGCTTGGCGTCGACGTGCGCCTGGATGGGCTCGTCGACTTCCGGCGTGCTCTCGAAGCCGGTGGCGACGACGGTGATGCTCATCTCGTCGCTCAGGCGCTCGTCGAACGCAGTACCCCAGATGATGTTGGCGTCGGGGTGCGCGGACTGGGTGATCATGGAGGCAGCGGTCTCGACGTCGTCGAGGCCAATGTCGGGGCTGGACGTGATGTTGATGATCACGCCGCGCGCGCCAGCGATGCTGGTCTCCAGCAGCGGGCTGGAGATGGCGGCCTTGGCGGCGTTCTCGGCCTTGCCGGCGCCCTTGGCCACGCCGACGCCCATGTGGGCGAAGCCGGCGTCTTTCATGATGGAACGCACGTCGGCGAAGTCGAGGTTGATGAACGCCGGCGTGTTGATGAGGCTGGAAATGCTCTCGACGCCCTGGCGCAGCACGTTGTCGGCGGCCTCAAAGGCGTTCATGAGAGTGATGCGCTCCTGGCTGATGAGCTTGAGTCGCTCGTTGGGGATGACGATCAGCGAGTCGACGTGCATCATCAGCGAGGCGATGCCCTGCTCGGCCAGGCTCATTTTGCGCTTGCCTTCAAACGCGAAGGGCTTGGTGACGATGCCGACGGTCAGGATACCGAGGTCATGCGCAACTTCGGCCACGACGGGGGCCGCGCCGGTGCCGGTGCCGCCGCCCATGCCGGAGGTGATAAAGACCATCTGCGCGCCTTTGAGGGCGTTGGAGATCTCGTCCCGGCTCTCCTCCGCAGCGCGCTGGCCGATCTCCGGGTCCGCGCCGGCGCCGCGGCCCTTGGTCAGCTTGGCGCCCAGCTGCACTTTCTGCGTGGCTTTGGAGTTGAGCAGCGCCTGCTGATCGGTGTTCATTGCAACGAACTCGACCCCGGACAGGCCGGCATCCACCATGCGGTTGACCGCGTTGCCGCCGCCACCGCCTACGCCGATGACCTTGATATTGGTCACATTTTGCATTTCTTCGTCGAGAACGAATGCCATGAGAGTATCCCCCTAAAATGTAAAAGTGTCAGCGGGCCGAAACGGCGTCCCCACAAATGGGCACACTGACCCGTGATTTTTTTGCATATAACCGATTATTAGAATACCAAATTTTCATCCCGATTTCAATACCTGGCGGTAAAATTCATAAAAAATGCCTGTTTTGCCGCGAAATCACCAACTGTAGGGGCAGCTGGTGAAGGTTTTTGGCACAAACGTGAACGGCTACCCGGCCGCCGCCCGGCACACCGCCCCCAGGGCCGCCAGGTCGCCGGGCAAATCGGCATAGCCACGGCGGATATGCCCGGGGTCCCGCAGCTGTGTGGTGCCTTCGGCCGCCAGCGCCGCCACCGCCAGCGCCGCGCCGCCGCGCAGGTCCGGCGCTGTGACGGCGGCCCCGTGCAGCCGGGCGCCGCCGGCAATGGTAAGCCTGCGCCCCGCCGCCGTGCACACCGCCCCCATGGCGGCAAACCCCGCAGCGCAGGCAAAGCGGTCGGCAAACAGGTGGTCGTAGATCTCGCTGGGGGCGTCGGCCCGCAGCAGCACCGCCGCCGCCAGCGGCGCGGTGTCGGTGGCAAACGCCGGCCAGGCGTTGGCAAACAGCTGCTGCCCGCCGCGCAGAGGCCGCGCAGGGTCCCGCGCCAGGCGCACCGTGTCGCCGTCCGGTTCGATCTGCACGCCGCAATCTTGTAAGAAATGCAAAAACGCGCCGTAATACTGCGGCAGGCAGCCCGTGACGGCGACCTGCCCGCCGGCGGCCGCCAGCGCCGCCGCATAGGTGGCCGCAGCGATGCGGTCCGGCAGCGGCGTGTACGACACCCCGCCCAAAGCGCGCCGCCCCTGCACCACGATGACGGGCGTGCCCGCCCCTGTGATCTGCGCCCCGCAGGCGCGCAGGAACCCGGCGAGGTCGCAGACTTCCGGCTCACAGGCCGCGCCGCGCAGCACCGTAGTGCCCTGCGCGCAGCAGGCCGCCAGCAGCAGCGTTATCGTAGCGCCGACGCTGGGCAGGCGCAGGGTAAAATCCACCCCGCGCAGCGGGCCCAGCCGCCGCAGCATGACGGCTTCGCCCTCCAGCTCCACCTGCGCGCCCATGGCGGCCAGGCCGGCCAGGTGGATGTCGACGGGGCGCGGGCCCAGGCGGCAGCCGCCCGGCAGCGGCAGGCGCACGCTGCCGGCGCGGCACAAAAGCGGCGCCAGGTAAAACACCGAGCTGCGCATCGCCCCGGCCAGCGCTTCCGGGATCTCGCCGCACAAAACCTCCGGCGCAGCAGGCTGCGTGCAGATGTCCGCCCCTTTGCGCACCGCTTTGGCCCCCACGGCCCGCAGCAGCGCCAGGCTGGTGTCGACGTCCGCCAGGCGCGGCACGCCGCACAGCCGGCAGGGCGCGCCGCACAAAAGCGTGGCCGCCAGCAGCGGCAGCACGCTGTTTTTGGCCCCGGCCGGGCGGATCTGCCCGTGCAGGGTCTGCCCGCCGGTGATGGTGATCGTCTGCATAGCGGCCCCCTTTTTGCCCCGTGCGGGGCGCTGCAAAATACACGCGGCAGCCCGGCGCCGTACCGTCCGGCCGGCGCCGGGCTGCCCGTATCGACCAAGGATCGGTCTAGTTACATATATGGCCGCGCGCGGCGGGTTATGCCCAGCGGCTACAGCAGCAGCGGCTGGATCTGCACGCCGCGCAGCGCGCTTTCCAGCGCGTCGGGCAGCTGGGTGAAATCGCTTTTAAGGCTGCAGGGCTTTTTGTAGCTGTCGTCCTGGCCAAAGGGCACAAAATAGTAGTGCTTGCGCTGCAAAAGCGCCGCCAGCGCCGGGGCGCTGCCAGAAAGCCCGTCGTTGGTGGAGGGCGCCACCACGACCGGGCAGCCGCCGCGCAGCAGACTTTTGGCCGCCAGCGTGACCGGCGTAGCGCTGATGCCCGCCGCCAGCAGCGCCATGGTAGTGCCGGTGGCCGGCGCAATGACGAGCGCCTGCGCCAGGCGCTGCGGGCCCAGCGGCTCGACCTGCTGCAGCGTCGTCAGCGGCGCATGGCCGGTCAGCTCGCACAGGGTGCGGCGCAAAGTTTCCGCCGTGCCAAAACGGGTATCCTGCCCGGCCGCGCTGACGCTGAGGATGGGCAGGACGTCCCACCCGCGGCGGCGCAGCGCGCCGACCTGCGGCAGCACGGCCGAAAAACTGCAAAAACTGCCGCACAGGGCAAAGGCTACTGTGCGCGGCGCGCCGGAAGATGGTTTCATGGCTGCTCCCCCCTGTCTGCCAAGATGGCCAGCACCGCCTGGCCGATGAGTTCCCCCGCGGTATACGGCGCGCAGCGCCCCGGCAGCGCCAGCGCCTGCACGGCCTGCACGCCCAGCGCCTGCGCTGCTGTAAAATCGACGCCGCCGGGTTCGCTGGCCAAATCGACGACGAGCGCGCCGGGCGGCAGCTGCTGCAAAAGCGCGCGCGGCAGCACCAGCGCGGGGATGGTGTTGATAACGGCCGACGCCCCAGGCAGCAGGCCGGGAAGCGCCGCCAGCGGTTCGGTCCGGTGCCCGGCACAGCGGGCGGCAGCGCGCGCTTCGGCCCGGCGTGCCGCCACCGTAACGCGCCCGCCCAGCAGGGCCAGGCGGTCGGCCACAGCGCGCCCCACGCGGCCGTAGCCCAGCACCAGGAAATCGCTTTCCCAGATCGTGCGCCGGCGCAGCTGCAGCAGCAGCGCCAGGCAGGCTTCGGCCGTGGGCACAGCGTTGAGCATCTCCAGCTCCGGGCGTGCAAAATAGTCTACCAGCGGCAGGTTGGCCTGCCGCACCGCCGCGCGCACCGGCGGCCCGGGCCGCCCCGCCAGCACCAGTGTGCCGGGGCGCGCCGCCTGCAGCACGCGCGCGATCTCATCGCTGACGCGCTGCTGCGACATTGGCAGCAGCAGGTAGTCCGCCCGGGACGCGCATTCCGGCCCGGCGGCCGCATAGCCAGCCCGGCGCAGCACCTGCGCGGCTGCCTGCTGGCGGGCATCCCGGCCGGCTGCGCAAAACAGCTTTGGCATCCGCATCCCCTCCCCTGTTCCTTGTGCGCCATACTATGCCGCGCCGCACACGGTGCGTGCAGACGCAAAAAAAGCGCCCTGCCAAACGGCAGGGCGCGGGGAAGAACGGGGATCGATCAATAATGCTTGAGTGCGTCGCACTGGGCGCGCCAGACCGGACGCGGGTCGATGGGCACCGTGCCGATGCGCATCTCGGCCACCAGGGTGGAGCCGCAGGTCGCAACGCTCTGCCCCTGCTTGAGCTGGTCGCCCGCTTTGACGTCGATCTGCTGCAGGTGGTAGAAGATGCTTCTGACGCCGGCGCCATGGTCGATGACCAGGGTGTTGCCGAACCCATCGCCCAGATCTTTGGCCAGCGCGACGGTGCCGTTGGCCGGGGCGATGAGCAGCTCGCCCCAGGTGGTGGACAGCACCATGTTGGTGGCCGTGCGCCCGCCGCCAGAGTTGCTGGCACGCTGGCTGCGGCTGCGGCCCGCGTACTCGGTCATGCCATAGTACAGCTCTACGTCGAGCGTGTTGAGCAGCGGCTGCACGAAGTTGCTTTCCGCCCAGGCCGCCGGGGTCACTTTCTGCCCCAGGACATTCTGCAGTTCAGCCGGGATGTCGTTTTGGCCGATATACGGCGTGACGAACTGGGAGGTGCTGGAATAGTCTTTGTAATTCCACTTGGCTGCCTGCACCTCAAACTCCAGCGTTTCGCGGTAGTCGCCCATCGTGACGACGAGCTGCTGCGTGCCGGCCGCATGATCCCAGGGGATCGGCAGGTAGCACACCCAGCCGGTGCCCGCCTTGGCAAAGCCCGCATTTTTAAGCGTGGTCTGGATCTGCGGCGGCCGCCCGTCGACGGTATCGCTGACCGTCACGGCGGCCACGCCGCCCTGCTGCACCGATGTGGCGAACAGGTGCACCGTGGGGCGCACTTCGACCTTGAACGAAAGCTGCCAGGTCTCGCTGCCGATCACCGCAGCGTCGCCCGCCACCGGGCTTTCGTCGCTGTACAGCGTCAGCTCGGCCGTGTACTCCCCGTTTTCGGTAAACTGGAAGTTGGCAAACGTTTCGACGTCGCCCTCAAAAACGACGGCGTCCTCGCTGTCGGTCACCGTCAGTTCGCTGCGGTAGCTGTCGGGCGAGACGGTGAAATCCGGCGAGGTCTGCTCGACCGGCTGCGCCAGCGTGGCCGGCGCGCTGCTGAGCGTTTCGGCATAGGTGCGGCGGATCGCCTTGCCCACGACGGGGACTTTCCACTGGTACGAGGAAGGCGCGACCTCCTGCCCGGCAAACGTCACGCGGATCTGCGGCAGCATGTCGGGCGTAGCGCTGCGGTACAGCCACACGACGCCGCTGATGGCGATGACCAGCACAAAGATCAGCACCAGCAGCAGCCAGCGCGCGATGCCGCCCAGGCCGCCCAACAGGTGGTCGGCCAGCGTGGGGGGTGCTTCTTCCACGGTTTCTTCCGGGCTTTGGGGGGTTGCCTCCGTCTCGCTTTGCGGCGGTGCCGCGTCAAGATGCGCCGTGATCTGTTCGATGGAAAGCTGGACTGTGCGCGTGATGTCCGACACCCGCTGTTCGTCCGCCTCCGGTTCTGCAGGGCTTTCCGTATCCGGCTCCGCCGGTTCGGCATCGTCCGCATCAGCGGCAGACTCGGCCGCTTCCTGCGGTTTTTCTTCGGCGGGCTGGCTTTCTTCGGCCGGTTTGTCCTCACCAGGCTCGGCCGGGGTCTGCGGCTCTGCGGGGTGCTCCGCATCCGGCGCTTCCGCGGCGGCGGGGGCCTCGGCCGTTTCTTCGGCGCTGGCCGCGGCGGTCTCGTCCGCAGGCTTTTCTTCCGTCTTTTCTTCCGGGGTCTCCGGCTCCGACGGTTCAGCGTCGCCGGCATCGGCGGCAGGCTCTGCTTCTTCCTGCGGCTTTTCTTCAGCGGGCTGGCTTGCTTTGGCCGGTTCGTCCTCGCCGGGCTCGGCCGGGGTCTGCGGCTCCGAAGGTTCGGGCGTTTGCGGGGCCGCCTCTTCCGTTTGCGGCGCTTGCAGCGTTTCCGGGGCAGACGGTGCGGCGGTCTCCGGCGCAGGGGCCGGGGCTGCCGCGGCTTCGTTTTGCTCGGCCGCCGGTTCTGCCGTCGAAGTCGTTTGCGCAGCAGCCTGCGTGCTGCGCGCCGCCGGTGCGGCGCTGCGCGCACTGCGCCGGCGCCGCCGCTTTGCCGGGGCCTGCTTTTTCGGCGTGGTTGCCTTCTTTTCCTCTTGCATTGGGTTTGCCACTCTCCCGTTTTCCCTTTTGATCGCAGGCGGGCTGCTGCCCGCGCCGCGTGGTTACCGTATGGATATGTGCGCGCAGGGCGCTTTATTCTGCCTCATGGTACTGCAGCCCGCTGCGGCCCGCGATGGCCGCCGCAGGGTCGACTGATTTGTTGCCGATGCGCAGCTCATAGATCAGATCGTGCGCATCGCCGGCCGTGCCCACGGCATCGCCCACCGCCACGGTCTGCCCCTGCTGGGCGGTGACCTGCTGCAGGCCGAACAGATAACTTTTGACGCCGCAGCCGTGGTCGATGACGACGGTGCCGCCGGTCAGGGTCAGCGTACCGGCATAGACCACCTTGCCGTTTTGCGGCGCGGTCACGCTCTCGCCCGGGGCGGCGCTGTAGGTCAGCCCCGTAGCCTGGCCGCTGCGCTGGCCGTCCACCATCTGCACCAGCCCGTAGTCGCAGGCGACCGGGGCGGTGCTGGGGTTCTGGAACGGCCCCGACCAGAGTTTTTCGCTTTCGCCGGTGGTATACAGCGGCCAGATGGCGTTGCGGAACTCCTCGGCCCCGCCGCTTGCCTCCTCGGCCTCGGCGGCGATGTTGCCATACTCGGTCTTGCTGACCGTGAGGGTGAGCGCCTGCGTCAGGGTGCCGCAGGTCAGCGTCATTTCGTGGTCGCCGCTCTCGGCATTATAGGTGACCGGGATGTACCCGATATACCCGTTGGCCGTTTTGCGGAACCACACCGCGCCGAGGTCGGTCTCCAGCGAAGGTTCGCCGTCCAGGATGCCGGCCAGACGGATGGCCACGATGCTGCCCTGGGGCGCGCGCTCGGTGCTGAGGGTGACCGACGGCGCAAGCTGCATGGTGTAGTTGGCGCGGTAGGCGTACCACCCCTGCGGGCTGCCGGGGTCGTCGGCCGGCTGGCTGTAGGCGGTGACGGCGATCTCATACTCGCCGTTTTGGGTGTAAGTATACGTATTGCAGGTCTCGGCGTCGGCGGCCCAGGCAGTGCCGTCCGGCGCGGTAAGGGTGATCTCGGCACGCGTCACCCAGGCGGGCAGCGCAAGCTGGGGAACGCTGTCTGAGAACGTTCCCAGCTGTTGTACCGTCAGGTTGGTGGGGCTGTGGTAGGTCTTGTTGACGGCGTCGCCCAGGACCGGGACCGTCCAGTCCCAGCCGTTGGGTTCCAGCGCCTGCTCACCAAAGGTGACCGGCTCCTGCGGGAGGGAATCCTCCCCCGTGCGGCTGTACAAAAACGCCGCCGCGCCGCCCAGGATCAGCGCGACCATGGCGGCGACCATCACCAGCCAAAGCAGCAATCTGCGCATCGTTTCTCCTCACTGCCGGCAGGCGCGCCAAAATGCGGCGCACCGCAGGCAGCCAAAAAGGCCGGGCGCGGTCAGGGCTGCGCCCGGCGGCCTATCACGGCATGGGACCCTGTGTTCAGCCAGGGGTCACTGCGCATCCTCGCCAGCGTCCGCCGCAGGGGCGTCGTCGATCTTCTCGTAGACGGGCTCGTCGCCGTAGACGTCGTCCTCGTCCTCATCCTCCGCGTCGTCCGCATAGTCGTCGCTGAACAAAAGACGCTCGTACTCGTCCAGTTCCTTCTCGCGGCGGTACAGGTAGAGGGCCGCCGCAGTCAGCGCGCCGGCAGCGACGAACAGGAACGCCAGCACGGCGCCAAACGTCGATTTCTTCATCATGGGGCATTCTCCTTTCCAGCGTCGGGGGCCCGGACCTGCGGCCAGGCGCCCGTGAACGTCCCGCTGTGCAGGCTGTGCCTGCCCGGGTTCTTTTTATTATACCCGACCTTACGCCGGAATACAACACCGCGTATGTAAAAAATGACAGCTTACGTCGCTATTTTTTCAGGTACGCTGCATAAGCGTTGGGCACCGGGTACACCTGCGCCAGCTGGTCCGGCGCGGCCCAGACCCAGCCGTCCGGCAGCGGGCAGGCGGCGGCCGACGCATGCCAGCCGCCCAGTTCCCACACTTTGTGGGTGAAGACATGGCGCGCCGGGGGCAGGGCCGCGCCCCATACCGGCTGCACGCCGGCGGCGCGCAGGGCCGCTTCCAGCTGTTGCTGCGTCAGCGCGCCCTCCCAGGCAGCGGGCTGCCACAGCCCCGCCAGCAGCCCTTTGGCCGGGCGGCGCTGCAGCAGCAGGCCCGCCGGGCTTTGCACCAGCGCCACCGTGACCGGCACCCGCGCCTTGGCTTTGGGCGCGGGCTTGACCGGCAGCTGCGCCTGGCGGCCGGCCGCACGGCCGCGGCACACGCCGGCCAGCGGGCAGGCGTCGCACCGGGGCGCGCCGGGCACGCAGACCAGCGCGCCGAGTTCCATCAGCGCCTCGTTGTAGGGGCCGGGGGCGTCTTTGGGCATCTGGTCCAGCACGCGCTGCGTAAACAACCGTTTGGCGGCGGGCTGGGTGATGTCGGCGTCGTCGTTATACAGCCGCGCAAACACGCGCAGCACGTTGCCGTCCACCGCCGGGGCCGGGATGCCGAACGCGATGCTGGCGATGGCCCCGGCCGTGTAGTCCCCGATGCCTGGCAGCGCGCGCAGCGCGTCGTAGTTTGCCGGCAGTGCGCCGCCGTACTGTGCGCAGACGATGCGCGCGGCCTTTTGCATGTTGTTGACACGGTTATAGTACCCCAGCCCCTGCCACAGCTTGCGCAGGGCGTCCGGCTCGCAGGCGGCCAGGGCCGCGGGGTCGGGCAGGGCGGCGATAAAGCGCTGGTAATACGGGATGGCGGCGGCCACGCGGGTCTGCTGCAGCATGATCTCGCTGACCCAGATGTGGTACGCAGAAGGCTCCTGCCGGAACGGCAGGAGCCTCTTGTTGGCGTGGAACCAGGGCAGCAGCCGCGGTGCGATGGGCTCCATCAAAAGCCCCCGCAGGTGCGCGGGAACGGGATGACGTCGCGGATGTTGGGGATGCCCGTGACGTACATGAGCAGGCGCTCAAACCCGAGGCCGTAGCCGGCGTGCTTGACGCTGCCGTAGCGGCGCAGGTCGAGGTACCAGTCATAGTCGGCGCAGTGCATGCCCATCTCCTCGATGCGGGCTTCCAGCACGTCGAGGCGCTCCTCACGCTGGGAACCGCCGATCAGCTCGCCGATGCCGGGCACCAGCATGTCGGCGGCGGCCACCGTCTTGCCGTCGTCGTTCAGGCGCATATAAAACGCCTTGATCTCTTTGGGGTAGTCGGTGACGAACACCGGCTTTTTAAAGATCTGCTCGGTCAGGTAGCGCTCGTGCTCGGTCTGCAGGTCCATGCCCCAGGAGACTTTGTACTGGAAGTTGGCGTCGTTTTGCTTGAGCAGCTCGATGGCGTCGGTATAGCTGACGCGTGCGAAGTCCGAGGTCTCCACCAGTTCCAGCCGCTCGAGCAGGCCTTTGTCGAAGAACTGGTTGAAAAACGCCAGCTCGTCGGGGCAGTGGTCGAGCAGGAAGCGGATGACATACTTGGTCATCGCCTCGGCGGTGTCCATGTAGGTGTCAAGGTCGGCGAACGCCATCTCGGGCTCGATCATCCAGAACTCGGCCGCATGGCGGGTGTCGTAGCTTTTTTCGGCGCGGAAGGTCGGGCCGAAGGTATAGACGCTGCCCAGCGCCATCGCCATGGCCTCGGCCTCCAGCTGGCCGGAGACCGTCAGGTTGACCGGGCGCTTAAAGAAATCCTTGCTGTAGTCGACGGCGCCGTCCTCGGTGCGGGGCAGGTCGTTGAGGTCCAGCGTCGTGACCTGGAACATCTCGCCCGCGCCCTCGCAGTCGGAACCGGTGAAGATCGGCGTGTGCACGTAGGTGAAGCCGTGCTCATGGAAGAACTGGTGGATGGCGAACGCCGCCTGGCTGCGCACGCGGAACGCCGCGTTGAAGGTGTTGGTGCGCGGGCGCAGGTGCTGCATCGTGCGCAGGTAGTCCATGCCCATCTTTTTCTTTTGCAGCGGGTAGTCGGGGCCGCAGGGGCCCAGCACCGTGATGGCGTCGGCGTTGATCTCAAACGGCTGCTTGGCGTTCGGCGTCAGCACCAGCGTGCCGGTGACCTCAAAGCTGGTATACAGGCCGCACTTGGCGATCTCGGCATAATTGGCGAGCTTGTCGGCCTGGAAAACGATCTGCACCGGCTTGTAGCAGCTGCCGTCGGTCAGCGAGATAAAGCCGATCTGTTTGGAATCGCGCACGGTCTTGGCCCAGCCGCAGACGGTGACTTTGGTGCCGTCCGCCGGGGTCGCCGTATACAGCGCGGCGAGTTCGGTTCTCTGCATAGGTGGTCCACTCCTCTATAACAAACGATACATATCGTTCAGACTGTCGAAAAAGTCAAAAAACGTCGCCGTCGGCGGACATGCGCCGACGACGGCGACACATCCAGGAAAATTTTGCGGCAAATTGTGTGCGAGGCCCTCGCGGCCGAGTGCGCGGTTTGCCGTAAAAT
>DXEI01000001.1 GCA_019115045.1 Candidatus Gemmiger excrementipullorum
GCTCAGCGTGGCGGTCGTGCCCTCGCTGCAGGACGCCGTCGAACATATCGCCCGGCACTCGACCCATCACAGCGACGCCATCGTGACCGGCGACAAAGTGGCCGCCGCCCGCTTTGCCGCCTGTGTGGACAGCGCGGCCGTGTACATCAACGCCAGCACCCGCTTTACCGACGGCGGCGAGTTCGGCCTGGGGTGCGAGATGGGCATCAGCACCCAAAAGCTGCACGCCCGCGGCCCCATGGGCCTGGCCGAACTGTGCACCTACAAGTACATCATCCACGGCAGCGGGCAGGTGCGCGGCGGCGCGGCCGCCAAACTGCAGACGCCCTGCGGGTGAACTTCCTCCCCGCAAAAAACCACCGCCCGACGGGCGGTGGTTTTTTATCTGCCGGTACGCCGTCCCTCACAGGCGGCCTTTCTCATATGCCAGGAATTCCAGCGTCCGGGACCAGTAGCGCACGCCCCAGTTTTCAAAATTCCATTCCTCGCTGTACTCGTTGCACTCATAGTCCACATAGTAGAGCCTGCCCTGACGCGGGATAAAGTTGGTGGGGAACCAGTCGATGTTCAGGCCGGCGCACCGCAGCAGGGCGCTCATCTCCCGCACTTGTTCCAGGCATACCGGCGGCAGCGCATTCCGCGCGACCAGTTCGTACACCGTTTCGCCTTCGATGTACTCTTTGACGATGCGTTCAGCCTGCCGGTCCACCTCCAGCATCCGGGGCATGGCGATGCCCACGGTGCACAGGCGCCGGTAATCGTTGATCTCCGCCGCAATTTTGTCCCCGAACTGGTAATAGGAGCAGGGTTCGTGGTGGATCTGCTTGACCACCACCGGCCCGTTTTCCGACTGTGCCAGGTAGGAGTAACCGCCCTTGCCTTTCCCCAGCAAACGGAGCAGACGGTATTCCCTGCCGTTGACTGAGACTGTCTTTTCCATATGCGCGGCCCCTCCCTCCTTTTTATTGAAAAGTCAAAAACCGGCGGCCGGAAGCCGCCGGTTTTTATATCAGCCGATGTTCATATCGACGGCGGTCGAAATGCCGTTGACGCGGCCCGAACCGGTGTACTGCCAGATGTTGTAATGGTAGTTAAAGTCCAGCGTGTCGCGGTACTGGGCGATCCAGATATTGTACTTGCTGATGTTGGCAAAGTTGAGGGCGTTGTAGAACCAGCTGGCGTAGGAGTAGACGCCCGCCTGGTAGCCCGCATTGCGGATGGTCTCGCAGAAGGCGACGGCGCAGGCCGTGCGCTCGCTGGCGCTGATGGCGTTGGCGCGGCCGCCGGCGACGGTCTCGGTGTCATAGTAGACGCCCAGCGGCAGCGAATACCCGCTGACGAGGCTGAGGACCATGCTGGCTTCCTCGACAGCTTCAGCCTCGTTGATGGCCTGGCTGTAGAAGTAGACGCCGACGCGCAGGCCCGCGTTGATCGCGCCCTGGATGTTCTGGCGGAAGGTCGCATCCTCGACCAGCGCGCCCGTGCCGTAGCCGCGGTACCCGCAGCGGATGATGGCAAAGGTGATGCCGTCCGCCTTGACGGCGTTCCAGTCGATGCTGCCCTGGAACTTGGAGACATCGATGCCGCGCGAAGTGCGGTTGAGCGCACCGTCGGCCCCAAAGGTGTAGACGTTGCCCTGGATGACCTGGCTGCCGGTGACCGGCTGGTGGGTGGCCGGGTCATAGTAATAGGTCGCGCCGTCGATCTCCTGCCAGCCGGTATATATGTACTCGACCGTTTCGGTGCCGGTCACGGCAAAGCCGTACTCGGCCAGTTTGGCGGCCTCGATGGCGTCGGGCCAGTCCGCCGTTTTATCCGGCGTGGGGGTGGGCGTCGCCTCCGGCGTCGGGGTCGGTGTCGGTTCCGGCGTCGGGGTGGGGGTCGGTTCCGGGGTCGGCGTCGGCGTGGGTTCCGGGGTCGGGGTGGGCGTCGGTTCCGGCGTCGGGGTCGGCGTGGCCTCCGGCGTAGGTTCGGGCGTAGGCTCCGGGGGCGTCGTTACCTCCGGGCTCGGGGAGGGCGAAGTGCTCGGCTCCGCGGAAGGGTCGGGGCTGGGGGTGGTTGCCGTCCCGTCCGTCCCGGTGCCTTTCAGCAGGTCGATCTCATTCCCTTCGCCCTGCGGTTCGTCGTTGCGGTGGGCCATCGCCATCGTACGGCCGTTGCGGCCCAGCGTCACGATGGAATCGGCCGCGCCGGGCAGCCAGACCGACATGGCGTTGGCCGATGCGCTGGCGTCGCGCTGCGCGCCGGTCAGCTCCTGGGTGCCGTCCTTGTAGACGGGCAGGTACGGCGACTCGCTGCCGTCCGCAAACAGCAGATGGCCGCTGCTGCTGAGCTTGGCGGTATAGACCGTCTTGCGGCCGGATTCCTCTTTGCTGCTCTCGGCGTACTGGACGGTGTCCACCACTTCCTCGGCGATGGGCGCCGCGCCGCCGCCGGAGTCCTCGGCGCTCTCGTTGACTTCGCTGGCCTGTTTGATCTTCTCTTTAACGGCCTCGACGTCCGCTTTGTAGATGACTTTTTCCTGCACTTCCACCGTGGAGGCTTCGGGCAGGATGTACCCTTCGATGGGCTGGATGGCCACCGTGTACTCGCCGGGTTCGACGTCCTCGGCCAGGGCGGTGCCGGTCTCGGGGTCGATGGCGTATTCGGTCACAGCGCCCTCGGTATCGGTCAGCGTGATGGCGGCCTCCACACCCAGCAGCGGGTGTTTGTTGGGCAGCGCCTCGCCCTCGCCCTCTTGCGCCGGGGTGGGCGTGGGGGCGCTTTCGGGCGTTTCCTCGGGCAGCGTATACAGCTGCACGCCGACGTCCTGCTGGATGACGGTGATGTCCGCCAGCAGCGGAATATCCGGCTCCGGCGTGGGCGTGGGGGCGGCCGTTTCCGGGGTGGCTGCCGGCGTGGGCGTGGGCGTCGCTTCGGGCACAGGGGCCGGCACAAAGGAGGCCGCAAACACCCCCAGGCCGACGCTGGCCGTGAGCGCGGCCGCCGTGCCGCCGGCGACCAGCTTGTACAGCGGCAGCCGCGCAAAGGCGCTGCCGGAGAAATATTTCATGGGATTGCGCTTGTTGAACATGCTGACCTCACTGCTGTTAGGGGGAAATATAACACTACGTATAGAATCATAGCATAAAGCGCCCCCGCCTGCAAGAGCCAAAACCTGCCAGAAACCGTGTTTTTTCTGGTAAAAACTGCCGATTTTTTCGTCGGAGGTTTGTCGGTTTTCCCGGTTTTTTGGGGTTTTACACATTGTATTTTGCCTATGTGGTGGAAGCGCCCGCCCGCTGATACTACAAGTTGTATTGGCACAACTGCTACCGGTTCTCTTTTGGCCCGGGCGGCCATTTTGCGCCGCGCGCGCACCCTGGCGCGGCGACCTGCACAAAAATACGCCGCCAACCCTTGACAAAACGCCTGCGCTGTGTATACTGGTGGTTGGACATAAAAACAGGGGCGCTGGGGGGCATCCCCGGCTGAGATCGAAGCGAACAGCAGCTTCGGGTCACCTTGAACCTGATCCGGATAATGCCGGCGTAGGGAGTTTGACCCATAAGAAGTCATACTGCGTTTGCGCCTGCGTTTTTGCAGGCGCATTTTCTTGTTTTTATGTACTTTACCTTTTTTGGGAGGACTGACCCATGACCAAGACCTACTCCAAAACGCGCACCCTGGTAGAGTGCGCCCTGATGATCGCCCTGGGCACCGTGCTGGCGAACATCAAGATCTACGAGCTGCCCAACGGCGGTTCGGTGACGCTGTTCAGCATGCTGCCGTTTGTGCTGATCTCGTTCCGCCACGGCGTCAAATGGGGGCTGTTCACCGGTTTTGTGAACAGCCTTTTGCAGATGCTGCTGGGCTTTTACGCGCCGCCGGCCCCCGGCCTGCTGCCGCTGGTGGGCATGATTTTGCTGGATTACGTGCTGGCCTTTACGCTGCTGGGCCTGGCCGACGCCTTCGCCAAGCCGTTCGCCAACCGGATGGTGGGCGTCGCCGTGGGCACCGCGGCCGTCTGCCTGATCCGCTACCTGTGCAGCTTCCTGTCCGGCGTGCTGATCTGGGGCAACTTGAGCGAGGGCCTGCCCGCCTGGGTGTACAGCCTGGGTTACAACGGCAGCTACATGATCCCCGAGACCATTTTGACGACCGTGGCCGCCGTGCTGATCTGCAAGGCTGCGCCGCAGCTGTTCCGCGCGCAGGAAGTATAACGCCCCCTGCCCTGCTTGCCCGCAACCTTATAAATAAAGTAAATAAAGAAACTTCCCCGGCCGCTTCCTTTGCTGTTCCGAAAGCGGCCGGGGCGTTTTGTTTTGACCCGCCGGGGCGCGGCGGGCAAAAGTTGAATTTTTTACGATTTTGTGTATCGGCATAAAAATATTTTTCAACTTTTCGCAAGGCAAACCGGCCAGGCTTCGCAAAATCGGCCGGTTTTGTTCGCGTTTTGCCCAACTTTTGGTAGATTTTTTCGGCTTTTTGCCAAATCGGCCAAATATGCTTTCTTTTTTATGAAAATTGTGTTAAGATGAAACCAACAGGGCGGACCGCTGCGCGAACCAGGGCGGCGGCGCGCCACGTTAAGCAACCCATCACAATTTTGGAGGAATGCTTTTATGATGAAATATCTGCAGAAGCTCGGCAAGGCGCTTATGCTGCCTGTTGCCGCGCTGCCCATCTGCGGCATCCTGATGGGCCTGGGCTACGCCCTGGCTCCCGCCGCCATGGGCGCCGCGGGCTCGACCGAAGGTCTTGCCTACACCGCCGGCTTTATCCTGATCAAAGCGGGCGGCGCGTTGATCGACAATATGTCCTGGCTGTTCGCCGTCGGCGCGGCCGTCGGCCTGTCTGACGACCACGACGGCACGTCCGCCCTGGCGGGCCTGGTCAGCTACCTGATGATGACCCAGCTGCTCTCCACCGGCGTCGTGGGCGCGATCATGACCCTGGAAGAAGGCTCTTCCACCTTCATCGCGTTCCAGAAAACCGCGGGCAACGCCTTCATCGGCATCCTGGCTGCCATCATCGGCTCCACCTGCTACAACAAGTTCAAGAACACCCAGCTGCCTGACTGGCTGGCCTTCTTCAGCGGCAAGCGCTGCGTCGCCATCGTCACCGGCCTGGTTTCCATCGTGGCGTCCGTCATCCTGCTGTTCCTGTGGCCGTTGATCTTCAACGCCCTGGTTGCGCTGGGCGACGGCATCGTGGGCCTGGGCGGCATCGGTGCCGGCCTGTACGCCTTCTTCAACCGTCTGCTGATCCCCACCGGCCTGCACCACGCGCTGAACAACGTGTTCTGGTTCGACACCATCGGCCTGGGCGACCTGACCCACTTCTGGGCCGGTGAGACTTCCGCCGACGTCAGCTGGGATCTCGGCATGTACATGTCCGGCTTCTTCCCCTGCATGATGTTCGGTATCCCCGGCGCGGCGCTGGCCATGGTCCACACCGCCAAGAACAAGAAAGCCGCCATCGGCCTGGTCACCTCCGCCGCCATCTGCGCGTTCGTCTGCGGCGTGACCGAGCCCTTCGAGTTCGGTTTCATGTTCCTGTGCTTCCCGCTGTACGTTGTGTACGCGGTGCTGTACGGCATCTTCACCGTTATTACCTACTACGTTGGTTTCCGCGCGGGCTTCATGTTCTCTGCCGGTGCCACGGACCTGGTCTTCTCCGCTTCCCTGCCCGCCGCCGCTAAGACCTTGATGATCCTGCCTTTGGGCATTGCGGCTTTTGTGGTGTTCTACCTGGTGTTCCGCTTCGCCATCACCAAGTTTGACCTGGTCACCCCGGGCCGCGAGGATGAGGACGCCGAGGCGGCCGAGGCCAACATCACCCTGGCCAACAACGACTTTACCGCCATTGCCAGCGGCGTGCTGGCGGCCATCGGCGGCAAGGCCAACGTGGCCAACGTCGACTACTGCGCGACCCGCCTGCGTTTTGAGGTCAAGGATTCCACCGCCGTCAACGAGAAGGCCGTCAAGGCCGCTGGCGCCGCCGGTGTCATCCGCCCGAGCAAGAACGCCTGCCAGGTCGTCATCGGCCCCAAGGTGCAGTTCGTCTACGATGAATTGAAGAAGATGCTGTAAGTTCCCCTTACAGCCCCGGTGGGAAGGTTCTGGTTCCCTTTCCGCCAACTCCGCCGGGGGCGGGCGTCAAGCCTGTCCCCGGCGCTTTTTTAGCCCCCAAAAGGGTGACGGCCAGGCGCGACGGCGGTCTGTATACTTTCGCGCCCCCTTTTTTGGTAAAGTCTTGCAGAAATTCCATTTTTCTGCTGTTTCTTTTTGGTATTTGTGCTATAATAAAGACGATCACACGGGCGGCCCGCCCCGCCCAAGCAGGAGGTTTTTGCCATGAGAATTATCCGCGCCAAAGACTACGACGATATGTCCCGCAAGGCAGCCCATATCATTGCCGCCCAGGTCATCCTGAAGCCGGACTGCGTGCTGGGCCTGGCCACCGGCGGCACGCCGGTAGGCACCTACAAACAGCTGGTGGAATGGTATGACCAGGGCGAGCTGGATTTTTCGGAAGTGACGTCGGTCAACCTGGACGAGTACCGCGGCCTGCCACGCGAGCACCCCGAGAGTTACTGGAGCTTTATGCACCGCAACCTGTTTGACCATGTCAACATCGACCCCGCCGCCATCAACCTGCCCGACGGCACCAACATGGACGCCGCGGCCGAGTGCGCGCGCTACGACGAAGTGATCCGCCGTGTGGGCGGCGTCGATTTGCAGCTGCTGGGCATCGGCCATGACGGGCACATCGGCTTTAACGAGCCGAGCGACGCCTTTGACCTGGGCACCCACTGCGTCGACCTCAAGCCCGAAACCATCGAGGCCAACAAGCGCTTCTTTGACGGCAACGTCGACCTTGTGCCCAAACAGGCGTACACGATGGGCACCCGCACCATTCTGCAGGCGCGCAAGGTGCTGATGGTCGTCAACGGCAAAGCCAAGGCCGAGATCGTCAAAAAGTCCTTCTTCGGCCCCGTCACGCCGGAGGTACCGGCCAGCATTTTGCAGATGCACCCCGACTTTGTGCTGGTGGGCGACGAGGAAGCGCTGAGCCTGATCTGAGCGCTGCGCAGGAGGGAAACGGCTATGATCGTACGCAATGCCAAAGTATTTACCGACGGCTGCCGCTTTGTGGAAAAAGACCTGGTGATCCGCGACGGGCGCATCGTGTTTGGTGCGACGCCCCGCGCGGATGAGGAGATCGTCGACGCCGGCGGCGCCTATGCCCTGCCGGGGCTGGTGGATATCCACTTCCACGGCGCGGTGGGCCATGATTTCTGCGACGCCGACGAGGCGGGCCTGCAGGCCATCGCCGATTTTGAGGCCAGCAAGGGCGTGCTGGCCATCTGCCCGGCCACGATGACCTTTAACGAAGAAATTTTGAACGGCATCATGGACGTGGCCGCCGCCCACAAGAACGGCCGCGGCGCCGACCTGGTGGGCATCAACATGGAAGGCCCCTACATCAGCCCCAGCAAGGTGGGCGCGCAGAACCCCAAATACGTCATGGGCGCCGACGCCGGCATGTTCCGCCGGTTGCAGGCGCGCAGCGGCGGGCTGATCAAGCTGGTGGACGTTGCGCCGGAAGAACCCGGTAACCTGGATTTCATCCGCGCCTGCCACGGCGAAGCGCGCATCTCGATCGCGCATACCTGTGCCG
>DXEI01000086.1 GCA_019115045.1 Candidatus Gemmiger excrementipullorum
CGCACCATCCCGATGGTGCGCGACGTGCGGTTTTTCGTCAACACCTTGCAGCACGCCGTCGACCTGATGACGCAAAAGGGCATCGCCGCCACCACCACCTGCGGCAAGCGCGACGGCTGCCTGGAATACACTGTGCGCATCCCCGTCGGCGAAGGCCACCCCGCACCGGTCGTCGCGCCGCGCGCCGGCCCCGCGCAGGAATTGCAAACGACAGCCCCAGCCGACCCGGACGCCGCGGCGCAAAACGCCCCGGACGCGCAGCAAAGGGGCGCGCACCGGGCCCCCGATCCGGCGCAAAACGCCCCGCCCGCGCAGCCGGAAACGCCGCAGCCCGAGGAAGCGCCCCGCCCGGCAGCGGTGCAGGCCGCGCAGGCCGTGCGCGCCGCGGCCGTCCAGGCCCCGCCGCCCGCCGAAGCCTTGCAGGCCGCCCCGCTGACCGCCGCCGAGCTGGAGGCGCTGCTCGCCCCCGCCGAGGCCCCGCCCCAGACCGGCGACTTTGCGGTGCAGCTGCTGTGAAAATGAAAAATGAAAAAATAAAAATGAAAAATGAAGGTGTCGCGCGTCGCGCGACGGTTTGAAAAAACTGGGGCAAACGGCGAGGCGTTGCTTGTTGCCGGGGCGCCTGTTGTACACCTCGGTCTGTAGGGGCCGCATGCATGCGGCCCGCAAACCTTCCGCCACCACCCGTCCCCGGGGTCATAGACGCGATACCGGGTGTTTGTACGGCATATATGCCACCCGCAAAACGCCGCGTTTATCGCGCTGCGACCCGAAATTTTGAGCGGCCGCAGGCCGCGGTCCTCCACAATTTTTCATTCTTCATTTTTCATTTTTCATTTTCTTCACGCCCTTGCAATGTTCCACGTGGAACATCGCGGGGCGGTTTTTCTTGCCAAGCGGGCGCGCGGTGCGCTATACTAAAGGCAGCAAGAGAAAAGGGATGATACCTGCCTATGGCGTTTACATCGCTGGTGTTTTATCTGTTTTTGGCCGCGGTGCTGCTTGTCTACTGGGTCGTGCCGCGCAAAGCGCGCGCGCCCTGGCTGCTGGCGGCCAGCTATGCCTTTTGCCTGAGCTTTTCCGGCATTGCGCTGGCGGTGCTGCTGTTCACGACGCTGGTGTCCTGGGCGGCGGCGCTGCGCATCGGCGGGTGCGCGCCGCCGCACCGGCGGCGGTGGCTTGCCGCCGGCGTGGCCGTCACGCTGGCGCCGCTGGTGTTCTTTAAGTATTACGATGTCTGGGTCGGCCTTTCCAGCCCGCTGCTGGCGCGCGTGCTGCCCCCGGCGCTGTACCAGACCTTCGTCAACCTGCTGGCGCCGGTGGGGCTTTCGTTTTACACGTTCCAGCTGGTGGGGTACCTGGTCGATGTCTACCGCGGCCGCCAGCCGGCTGAGCGCAGCCTGCTGCGCTATGCCTTGTACGCGGCGTTTTTCCCCAAGCTGATCCAGGGGCCGATCGAGCGCACGGACAACCTGCTGGCACAGGTCAAGGGCATCGAGGCGCTGCGCGCCTTTGACTGGGACCGCCTGACCGCCGGCGCGTATGAGGTGCTGTGGGGGCTGTTTTTAAAAATGGTGCTGGCCGACCGCCTGGCCGCCTTTGCGGACCCCATCTTCGGCAATGTGGCGGCCTACGGGTCGGTGCAGCTGATCGCGGCGTCGCTGGGGTATACCTTGCAGCTGTACCTGGATTTCAGCGGTTACATGTACATTGCGCAGGGCGTGGCGCGGTGCTTTGGCTTTACGCTGCTGGACAACTTTGCCGCGCCCTACTTTGCGTCCAGCACCGGCGATTTCTGGCGGCGGTGGCATATCTCGCTCAGCCGCTGGCTGCGCGACTACGTCTACATCCCGCTGGGGGGCAGCCGCGCGGGGCGCGCGCGGCACCTGGGCAATATCCTGGCGGTGATGCTGCTCAGCGGCATATGGCACGGCTCCACCTGGAACTTTGTGGTGTGGGGGCTGCTGCACGGGCTGTACCAGGTGGCGGGGGTGCTGACGCGCCCGGCGCGCCAGGCGCTGTACCAAAAATACAATGTGCGCACCGGGACGTTTGGGTTCCGGCTGGGGCAGCGGCTGTGCACGTTCTGCTTGGTCAGCTTTGCGTGGATCTTTTTCCGCGCCGCGACGCTGCCCGACGCGCTGACGATGGTGGCGCGCATCGCGACGCGTTGGAACCCCTGGGTGCTGTTTGACGGCAGCTTTACGGCCGGGTGGGCCGGTGTCGAGGGCGCGGTGTTCTGGCTGGGGCTGGCGCTGGTGCTGTGCGCCGATATACTGCGCGAAAAGCGCGGCGCCGCGTTCCCGGCCTGGCTGCAGGGGCAGAACCTGCCGTTCCGCTGGGCGGTCTGCCTGGGGCTGGCGGCGGCGGTGGCGGTGTTCGGCATGTACGGCGTCGCGTTTGACGCGAGCCAGTTTTTGTATTTCCAGTTTTAAGGGGGTGCGCGCATGAAAAAGAAACTGCTCACGGCGGGCATGTTCCTGGCGCTGCTGGCAGGGCTGTTGGGCACGGTCTTCCCTGTTTTGGCGTGGAAAGACACCGCCGGCACCCCCTACCTTTCCAGCGCGCAGCAGCTGTACGCCACCGGCGACGACTGCATCGACCTGGTGTTTTTGGGCAGCAGCCACGTATTTTGCAACATCGACCCCGACTGGTTCTGGCAGCAGGGCGGCATCGCGGCGTTTGACCTGTCGGTCGCGGCGATGGACACCACCTCGGCCGAGTACCACCTGCGGGAGCTGTTCAAGACGCAGTCGCCCCAGGTGGTCTGCCTGGACCTGTACAGCCTGCTGCTGGGGCGGGAGGACGAGGCCTTCGTCTACCGCAACTACCTGACGATGCGCCCGTCGCTTGATTTTGTGCAGGCGGTGCTGGACTATGCCCCGCAGGGCGGCGCCGGCGACTACCTGCTGCGCTGGCCCATCGTGCACACGCGCTACCGCGAACTGCAGGCCTTTGACTTTGTGCAGTACCAGCCCAGCCGGTTCGGCCGCGGGTACGACTACTACTTTATCGCCAACGCTGTCACGCAGGACCCAGCCGCCGTTGCCACCACCCGCGTGACCGAGCTTTCGGCCGAGGGGCGCGCCTGGCTGGACGCCATCTGCGCGCTGTGCCAGGAACACGGCAGCGCGCTGGTGGCGACGATCACCCCCATGATCGTGACCGAGGACCAGCAGGCCGTGCTGAACGGCGCCAAAGAGTACCTGCAGGAACGGGGCGTCGACTGCCTGGACCTCAACCTGTGCGCCGAGGCGCTGGGCCTGGACTATGCGGCGGATTTCCGGGACGAGGAACACCTCAACGCCTACGGCGCGCAGAAAGTCAGCGAATACCTGCTGCAGGAACTGTGCGCGCGGTATACCTTCCCCGACCGGCGCGGCGACGCCCGCTATGCCCTGTGGGAGGAAAACGCCCGCTATGCCGCCCACCGCTGGGCGCTGGAAGCGCTGCTGCAGACGCCGGAAAACGACCCCGCCGCCACGCTGCAGGCGCTGGCCGCCTGCCCCGCCCTGGCGGTGGCTGTCAGCGTGCCGCCCGGGCTGACGGGACCGGGCACAGGCTTGGCCGCGCTGCTGGCGCAGCTGGGCGTGCCGGAAGAGGCGCTTGCGGCCGGCGGGCAGTGGATCGTGCAGGACGGCCGGGTGTTGGCGGCGGTGCCGGCCGGCAGCAGCGGCAGCGCCAGCGTCGACCTCGACGCCGTCAGCACGCTGAGCATCACCGACAATGCGGCGCTTTTGGTCAACGGCGTCGCGCAGGTCTACCCGCTGGGCACCTTTACGCTGGCCGCCTACGACCCCTACGAGGCGGAAGTTGCGCTGCTGCGCACTTTTTTGTGAGCGGCCGCAGACCCCGCCGCACCGATGATTTTTTAAATGTTTATAAAACCAAAGAGAAACGTCATACGGCCCGTAAACGGAAAAACGCCGCGTTTATCGCGCTGCGACCCGAAATTTTGAGCGGCCGCAGGCCGCGATCCTCCACAATTTTTCATTCTTCATTTTTCATTTTTCATTTTCACGCCCCTGCAATGTTCCACGTGGAACATTGCAGGGGATTTTTTGTGCCCTACCCCCTTTTTTACGCACCGCGGCTGTGTTATAATAAAAGTCCGGACGCGCGCAGCGCGCCCAAAACGCCAAAAAAGGGAGGGGCACGCCGTGGCCAAAGTCATCGCGGTAGCAAACCAGAAGGGCGGCGTCGGCAAGACGACCACCGCCGTCAATTTGAGCGCCTGCGTGGCTGCGCTGGGCAAAAAAGTGCTCGTCGTCGACCTTGACCCGCAGGGCAACTCGACGTCCGGCTACGGCGTGGCCAAAAACAAGCTCGAGGCCGACCTCTACACCTGTTTGATCGACGACGACGATGTGCGCGACGCCATCGTCAAGACCGAGTATAACGCCGACCTGCTGCCCTCCAACACGCAGCTGGCGGGCGCGGCGGTGGAGCTCGTCGCGCTGCCCCGGCGCGAGATGCGCCTGCGCACCGTGCTGGCGCCCGTCGTGCCGCTGTACGACTATATCTTCATCGACTGCCCGCCGTCGCTGGACCTTTTGACCGTCAACGGCCTGTGCGCCTGCGATACCGTGCTGATCCCGCTGCAGTGCGAGTTTTTCGCGCTCGAGGGGTTGACGGAACTGATGAGCACCCTCAAAACCGTGCGCAAAAAGTACAACCGGTATCTGGACATCGAGGGTGTGCTGTTCACGATGTATTCGGGGCGGCTCAACCTGACGATGCAGGTGGTGGCGCAGGTCAAAAAGTATTACGGCGACAAGGTGTACAAGGCGGTCATCCCCCGCTCGGTCCGTCTGTCGGAGGCGCCCAGCTTCGGCATGCCCATCAATTTTTACGAGCCCAACGGCAAGGGCTGCGAGGCCTACATGGAGCTGGCGCGGGAGTTTTTGCACAACAACGAGCGGTGAGGGCGCGCGGGGCGTGGTTTGTTGCCCGTTCCCGCCGCAACTCCCTCGCCTTACCGCCTGTACACGGTTTACCGGTTGTTTGCCTCGCGTTGTAGGGGCCGCATGTATGCGGCCCGTAAACCTTCCGCCACCACCCGTCCCCGGTGTCATAGACGCGATTCCGGGTGTTTGTAGGGGAGGCATATATGCCTCCCGGCAGGGGTACATGGTCATGCGGGGGTTGCGGGAAACACGACCGTATACGCCGTATTGTAGGGCGGGCGTTCACGCCCGCCGAACATTGAATTTTTAAAAAATCATCGGTGCGGCGGGGGTGAACCCCCGCCCTACAGAGTAGCGGAAACAAGCAATTTCCC
>DXEI01000087.1 GCA_019115045.1 Candidatus Gemmiger excrementipullorum
CGCCGATGCCACCCCGGAGGAAAAGCTCGCCTTTTTGCAGGAGATGGGCATCGAGTCCACCGGCCTCGACAAGCTCATCAAGGCCAGCTACGACCTGCTGGGGCTGATCAGCTTTTTGACCGACGGCAAAAAAGAGTGCCGCGCCTGGACCATCAAAAAGGGCACCAAGGCCCCCCAGGCCGCCGGCAAGATCCACAGCGATTTCGAGCGCGGGTTCATCCGCGCGCAGGTCATCGCCTACCAGGACCTGGCCGACGCCGACTTCAACTACGCCGCCGTCAAGGCCAAGGGCCTGCAGCGCACCGAGGGCAAAGAGTATGTGGTGCAGGACGGCGATGTGATCGAATTTTTGTTCAACGTATAAGGAGGACGCGATGATCTACGGCATCATGGGCGCCATGCCCGAGGAAGTGGACCAGCTGTGCGCCAAATTGCAGGACGTGACCTGCGAGACCTACGCCGGGGTGGACTACCACCGCGGCACGCTGCACGGCAAAACGGTGGTGGTGTGCTGCGCCGGTATGGGCAAGGCCAACGCAGCCAGCACCGTGCAGGTGCTGTGCACGCGCTACGGCATCGGGCAGCTGATCTTCAGCGGCGTGGCCGGCAATATGACGAGCAAGATCGGCATCGGCGACGTCTGCGTGGGCGAGACCGTCGTCTACCACGACGCCGACATGGACATGCTGTGCCAGAGCGCCCCCTTTACCACCGAGTACCACGGCGACCCCGCCCTGGTGCGCGCGGCGCTGGACGCCTGTGCGGCGCGCGGCGTCAAGGCCATTGCGGGCAAGATCGCCACCGGCGACCGCTTTGTGGGCGACGCCGCCACCAAGCAGGCCATTGCGGCGGCCTGCGCGCCCGACTGCGTTGAGATGGAGGGCGCGGCCGTCAGCCAGATCGCCGCGCGCAACGGCGTGCCCTGCGTGGTACTGCGCGCCATGAGCGACAACGCCGACGAGGCCGGGTACGAGGTGCTGGTGGTGCGGGATTTCAGCATTGCCGAGTATGTCAAGACCGCCACGGCCATTGTGGCGTACATGGTGGAGCATCTTTGATATTTGCATAAACCGCACAACGGCGCGCCGGGGAGATTCCGGCGCGCCGTTTGGTTTGGGCGGCGGGCGCGTTCTTGCATGGATATGCAGGGTTTCGCGAGGTGCGGGACGTTTTCCCCTGTTCTGTAGGGCGGGGTCTTGGCCCCGCCGCGGCGGCCTGCGGCAGACGTCGGCCTTGCCCGTTCACCTGCCCTTCCCGGGCGGTTCGCAGGGGCCGCATGTATGCGGCCCGCAAGCCTGCCGCCGCCACCCGTCGCCGGGGTCATAGACGCGGTACCCTTGTTTGTAGGGGAGGCATATATGCCTCCCGGCAGGGGTGCGCCCCACGCGGGGTTTGCGGGATAATCGGCCGTATACGCCGCTCTGTAGGGCGGGCGTTCACGCCCGCCGAACCTTCAAAAATTTAAAAATAATAATGTGCGGCGGGGTCAAGACCCCGCACTACAATACAAAACAAACGGCATGTACCCCCATAAACACTCAACGCCCGCACCGTTTTGCGGGCGGCATGTATGCCGCCCCTACGCATGGACCGAACGCGGTCGCGACGCAAAAACCGTGTTATGAGGCAAACGGGCACGGGCCGCATGCATGCGGCCCCTACAAGGCGAAATAAACAACGCGCAAACCGTGAAGGGGCGGCGCAGGACGGTTTGCGGCGGGGTCAAGACCCCGCCCTACAATATAAGGCAAACACCCTACAACCCATAGGCACGCACCCGACAACATCCCGCCCGGCTTTTTGACCAAAAAAGCCGGGCGGGTTTTGTCTGAATCGCTGAATTTTTCAAAAATCAACAATTTGTTCATACTTTCACGGATTTCTCCACCGTAACTCCACTTTCGTTTTGTATGATAGGTGCAAGAAACCCTGCCCTATATGAAGGAGGAGATGTTATGAAAAAACGGTATATCCAATGCCTTTGCCTGCCGCTGACCTGTGTTTTTGCGCTGACCGCCTGCGCGCCGGGCGGCGGGACGGCCGGCGCCGATGCCGAACCCCTGCCCATTGAGGTCCCCCCGCCGGTCGAACAGGAAAACACCGGCCTGACCATCTTCTACACCGATTACAACGAAGTGGAAGCCAAAATCCTGGACGCCGCAATCAACCAGTTCAACCAACTGCATCCGGAAACCCCGATCACAGCGGATAAATACTTCACGGATGGGTTGTATACAAGTCATCAGGACGGCTATACGAAAATGATCACCGAAGTGATGGCGGGCGATGGGCCCGATCTTTTTCTTTACGACTTCCTCACCATGGACGTAGAAAAAATGGCCCGCCGCGGGGTGTTTGCCGATCTGGAACCCTATTTCGAAGCGGATAACTTTGACTGGTCCGGTTACAATCAGGCCGTCATGGAGGGCGGCGTGTGGAACGGACACCGATTGATCGTGCCGCTGTCCTATATGCTTCCCATGCTGTACACCTCGCAGACGGCGTTGGAGGAAACCGGCTTTTCGGTGGAAAACTGCAACACGTTTGACGGTTTTTTGGATGAGGTCGAGAAGATGGAGTCCGATCCTGCACAGACGCGGGAAGCTTTCCGATCGGAAGAGGCATTTTATTATTTTCCGTACAATGCCGGGCTCCCCTATGCGGACTATGACCGGCAAAAAGTGGACCTTTCTTTCCCGGAACTGGAACAGGGAGCCTCCATTTATAAAAACTTGAATCCGGTCATTGAGTTTGGTTTTAGCGATGGAAATGATATTGCCGGTGCCGCCGATATCCGGGATGGGAAATGCCTGTTTACCTGTCCGAACTTTCCGCTGTATGGTTTCTTCCTGACGGAAGGCTGTATCAACAAATTTGACGATGCGGTCATGGTTCCGATCCGGGATACACAGGGGGGCATCCGGGCGCGGATCACCTCCGCCGTGATGGTGCGCAACAGCAGCCCCAACCTGCAGGTCGCCTATGAGTTCATCAAGTTCCTGCTCAGCGAGGAGTTCCAGCTGGACACAATCGGGTGGCGCTGGCAGAATTTTTCGGTGCTGGATGCAGCCAACGAGAGATACTACATCGAAAACACAGTCGAACGGGACAATTCGATGATTGCCCCCGATAATCCTTATGGCTTCGAGGGCAATATCGTATTGCTGCAGGAAGACTATGACGAGCTGTCATCCTATATGGACGAGGTCGGCGGGGTGTTTTTCTATGCCAAAGAGACAAATTTTATGAGGAATATAGGTGACTATCTTTCCGGAGATGCGTCGTATGAAGAAGCGGCCAACGCCGCCGAGCGCCAGCTCAACATCTACCTTTCGGAATAAGCGCCCACCCGCGCACAGCGGCCCGCCGGGGTTTCCCCGGCGGGCCGTTTCTTGTATCACAGCGCGGTGCTTTGGTCGAGGTCCTCGACGTCGAGCAGCGGGACGCCCTGCGCCTGCAACGCCGCGGCCAGCATCCCCTGCCCGTCGATGAGCCGTTTGGAGAAGCTGCCGTCGTAGATCTGTTTGACGCCGCACGT
>DXEI01000088.1 GCA_019115045.1 Candidatus Gemmiger excrementipullorum
CGCGAGGCGCTGAGCGCGTTCACCGACGAGCTGCAAAAGACCGTGACCGGCGACGTGACGCTCAAACTCTACAAGGGCAACATGATCAACGCCGGCGTCACCAGCCCCTACACGCTGTACGACGAGCAGACTGCCTCCTTCGGCGAGGACGACGACTACGACCAGGCCGATTCCGCCGGGTTCATCAACCTGTTTGGCCTGCCCATTGCCGAGCGCGCCAAGCTGGCCAAAAAGTGGCCGCAGCAACTGTAACACAGCGGTCCACGAACCGAAACCCTGCCGCCGGGGAGGCGTTTTCCTCCTTGGCGGTTTTGGCATACACGGCGCGCAGCGCCGCCTGCGAAAGAGGCCCTACCATGCAAACGACACGAAATCATGCCCTGGATATGGCAAAGGTTTTTGCCACCTGTTTCATCCTTTTCCACCACTATCAGATGGTGGGGGTGATGGTCACGGGGCAGACGATGCCCGGACCCAGCTTTTACAGCAGCGCTGTCCAGCCGGAAGATTTCAGCTGGGGGTATGTGGTGGAGCTGTTCTTTTTGATCTCCGGCTTTGTTATGCTGCCGTACCTGCAAAAGATCCGGCAGGGCCTGACGTTTTACCAATTTTACACACGCCGGGCCGCCCGGCTGCTGCCGCTGCTGGCGCTCAGCGGTGCGGTGTGCGCTGCCGTGCTGGTGGTGTACGACAAGGCATACCAGACCTCGTTTTGGGCGGGGGACCCGTCGCTGTTCGGGGTGGTGCTGCATGCGCTGGGCATCCAGGCGGGCTGGGGCTTTGCAGACCCCTACCTGAACAGCGCCACCTGGTACTGCAGCGTGCTGCTGCTGTGCTGCCTGCTGTTTTTTGCCGTTGTGTACTGGTCTGGCCGGCTGGGCGTTTCGCCGTTTTACGGGCTGGTGTTTCTGGTGTTTTTGGGCTGCGCAGGGCAGACGTTCCACACGCAGCTGCCGCTGCTGGACAACGGCGCCAGCCGCGGGTACAGCGCCTTTTTTGCCGGCGTTGTGCTGGCGGCGCTGTGGCCGCTTTTGCAAAAGTGGCGCGGCACGCCCTGGGTATGCCTGGTGCTGTTGGCGGCGGCCGGCGCAGAACTGTACAAAAACGGCGGCCGCATGCCGTACATGCCGTTCCCGCTGACGTTTCTGGTATACCCGGCTTTGCTGTTTTTGCTGCAGCAGCCCCCCTGCAGCGCCGTCAGCCGCCTGCCGCTGTGGGAGGGGCTGGCCCGCATCAGCTACAGCGTTTACCTGTGGCATATACCGTTTTACATCCTGTTATACAGCATCGCCAAACTGCTGGGGCAGGACCCGGCCGTGCTGGTCTGCCTGCCGGGGATGCTGCTGAGCGCGGCGGCGCTGTGGGGCATCGGCTGGGTCTCGTACCGGTGCCTGGAACGCCCGCTGAACCAAAAGGCGCTGGCATGGTTTGCGGCGCTGGACCCGGCCCGCCAGCCGGAACATGTATAATACCTTGGGGAGGAAATGACCATGGCACAACTTTGGCAGGGCCGCGCCAGCAAAGCGGTGGACAGCCGCGTCAACGACTTTAACTCCAGCATCCGCTTTGATGCGCGCATGATCGAGCAGGATATCCGCGGCAGCATGGTGCATTCGGCCATGCTGGGCAGACAGGGCGTCATTGCGCAAAGCGACGTGCAGGCCATCCACGCAGGGCTGCGCGGCATCCTGGACGATCTGCACAGCGGCGCGCTTTCCATCGACCCGGCGGCCGAGGACGTGCATACCTTTGTGGAGCAGACGCTGACCGCGCGCATCGGCGACGCGGGCAAACGGCTGCATACCGGCCGCAGCCGCAACGACCAGGTCGCGCTGGACCTGCGGCTCTACCTGCGCGGCGAGGTCGAGCACCTGCAGACCCAGCTGCGTGAGCTCATCGGCGTATTGTGTACCCAGGCGGAAAAAAGCGCCGGGTACGTCATGCCCGGGTACACCCACCTGCAGCGCGCGCAGCCGGTGACCTTCGGCCACCAGCTGATGGCCTACGCCTGGATGCTGCTGCGCGATTTGGGCCGCCTGCGCGACGCGCAGGCGCGCATGGACGCCGAGTGCCCGTTGGGCTCCGGCGCGCTGGCCGGCACCACCTACCCGCTGGACCGCTTTTATACCGCGCAGGAACTCGGCTTTGCCGCGCCGTGCGCCAACTCCATCGACGGCGTGTCCGACCGTGATTTCTGCATCGAGATCGCGGCGGCGCTGGCGACCTGCATGATGCATCTTTCCCGCCTGTCGGAGGAGGTCATCCTCTGGTGCAGCTGGGAGTTCAAGTTCATTGAGCTGGACGACGCCTTCACCACCGGGTCGTCCATCATGCCGCAGAAGAAAAACCCCGATGTCACCGAGCTGATCCGCGGCAAGACCGGGCGCGTCTACGGTGACCTGAACACGCTGCTGGTCATGATGAAAGGCATCCCGCTGGCCTATGACAAGGACATGCAGGAGGATAAGGAGGCCATCTTCGACGCCGTCGACACGCTGGAACTCTGCCTGCGCACCGTGACGCCGATGCTGGCCACCATGACGCCGCTGCCCGCCAACATGCGCCGCGCGGCGGCCCAGGGGTTCATCAACGCCACCGACTGCGCCGATTACCTGACCAAAAAGGGCATGCCGTTCCGCGACGCGTACAAGTGTACCGGTACCATGGTGGCGGCCTGCATCGCGGCCGGCAAAACGCTGGAGGAACTGACGCTGGACGAGTTCAAACAGTACAGCGACCTGTTTGCGGAGGATGTCTACGCGGCCATCGACCTGAGCGCCTGCTGCGAGGGGCGCACCAGTTATGGCGGCCCCACCAAGGCCAGCGTGCTGCACCAGATCGAGCTGGTGCGCGACCAGCTCTCAAAAGGGGCAACAGTCGCGCACTGACACTGCAGGCGCGTCGGGCCGGCGCCGCAGCGCGGTTTCGGAGCGCAACCGGGCCGCAAGGCCCGGCTCTTAGCGCGGAGATGGCCAACCGGGCCATAGGCTCGCCCCTTAGGCCGGAGATGCCCGCCGGCGGGGATGATTTTCACAACTTGGCAATAAAGAGATAGGTGGTTTTGTGGCAAAGTACAAGATCTTCGTTGACGGTTCCGCCGGCACCACCGGCCTGCGCATTGCCGAGCGCCTGGCCGCCCGGCCGGAGTTTGTGCAGCTGACGCTGCCCGAAGCGCAGCGCAAAGACCCCGCGGCGCGCGCCGCGGCCATCAACGGCAGCGACCTGGCGTTTTTGTGCCTGCCGGACGCTGCCGCGCGCGAGATCGTGCCGCTGCTGCGGCCCGACGTGCGCGTGCTGGATACCTCCACCGCGCACCGCACGGCCCCCGGCTGGGTCTATGGTCTGCCGGAACTGCACGGCACGCGCGCGGCGCTGCAAACGGCGGCGCGCGTGGCGGTGCCGGGGTGCCACGCCACGGGGTTCATCGCCCCGGTGGCGCCGCTGGTGCAAAGCGGGCTGCTGCCCAAAACCGCGCGCCTGTGCTGCTACAGCCTGACCGGGTATTCCGGCGGGGGCAAGGCGATGATCGCCGACTACGAAGCTCCGCGCCAGAACCCCGCGCTGGACGCGCCGCGGCCCTACGCCCTGGCGCTGCACCACAAGCACCTGCCCGAGATGCGCGCCGTCGCCGGGCTGGACACGCCGCCCAATTTTGTGCCCATCGTGGCCGACTACTACGCCGGTATGGTGACGATGGTGCCGCTGGACCTGGCGGGGCTGGGCCTGACGCCGCAGCAGGTGGCTGACACGCTGGCTGCCTACTACGCGGGCGAGCGCGCCGTGACCGTGCATCCGCTGGGCGAAGGCACCGACGGCGGGTTTTTGGCGTCCAACGCCCTGGCCAGGGCCGATGGGCTGGAGATCTTCTGCCTGGCCAGCCCCGATGGGGAGCAGATGCAGCTCATCAGCCGGTTCGACAACCTCGGCAAGGGGTCGTCGGGCGCGGCGGTGCAGTGCATGAACCTGATGCTGGGCCTGGACGAGTACGCAGGGTTGAATGTGTGACGGCGGGGAGCCGGTTGGTTGCATGCTTCCGCCGCACCGAGCAAGAGAAACAGCACGCAAACCGTGGACAGGCAATGGCCGTAACGTTTTGCGGGCGGCATGTATGCCGCCCCTACGCACGGACCGAACGCGGTCGCAATGCAAAAACCGGGTTTATTGCGCGTTCGCCTCATGGCAACGTTTTTGGTTTGTGTACGCGGTTGCCTTATTTGTAGGGGAGGCATATATGCCTCCCGGCAGGGGTGTTTTGCCGCGCGGGGGTTGCGGGAAAATCGGTCGTTTGCCCCGGTTTGTAGGGCGGGGGTCTTGACCCCGCCGCACATTGAAAATTTTTTAAAATTTATCGGAGCGGCGGGCGCTGCGCCCGCAGGCGCGTTTCGGACTGGCGCCGCAGCGCCGTTTCGGAGCGCAACCGGGCCGCAAGGCCCGGCTCTTAGCGCGGAGATGGCCAACCGCCGCGCAGCGGCGGCTCTTAGGCCGGAGATAAATCGCCCGCCCTACAA
>DXEI01000089.1 GCA_019115045.1 Candidatus Gemmiger excrementipullorum
GCCTTGGCCCACATGCCGCCGCGGCCGAACAGCGTTTCGCCGATGATGAGCGACGCCAGCCCGATGACGACCATGCCGGTGCCGAGGTTGATGTCGGCCGAGCGCTGGTACTGCGCCAGCACCGCACCGGACAGCGAAGTCATGGCGTTGGCGATGCACAGCCCGATGGTGATGGTGAAGGTGGTGTTGATGGAGGAGGCGCGCACCATATCGGGGTTGTCGCCGGTGGCGCGGATGGAAAGCCCCAGCCGCGTGCCGAGGAAGAGGATGAGCGCCGCGCACACCGCCAGCGTGATGAGCGCCGCTACCAGCAGCTTATAGGGCGCGGCTTCGCCCAGCAGGGTTTCGGCCGCCGTGAACACCGTCTTTGTCTTGAGCATGGGCACGTTGGAGGAAAAGCCCATGACGGCCAGGTTGACGGTGTACAGCCCGGTGTTGGTGATGATGCCGGCCAGGATGGACGGCACCGCCAGCCGCGTCTGCAAAAAGGCCGTGATGAACCCGGCCGCCGCGCCGGCCAGCATGGCCAGCGGCAGGCCCAAAAACGGGTGGCCGGCCACGGCGGCGGTGGCCGAGACGGCGCAGCCCAGCGTGAACGCGCCATCGGTGGTCATATCGGCGATGTTGAGCACGCGGAAGCTCAAAAACAGCGCCATGGCCACCAGCGCGTAGATCAAGCCCAGTTCCAATGCGCTGAGCACGGTAGCGACGGTGAACATACGGGGCAGACTCTCCTTTGTTGTGCAGGGTGTGCCGCGCGGCAAGAGAGACGGCCCGCCGGGGCGGGGCGCGTCTCTCTTGCCATGCGCGGGGTAGTTCCGATCATTCGGCGGCGGTGGTCACTTCGACGACCTGGCCGGCCATCTCGGCAAAGGGGCTGTAGTCGATGCCGAGGGCGGCGGCGGTCTCGGTATTGACGGTGATGATGCCGCCGTCCATCACGTGGTATTCCGGCACTTCGCCGCTTTGCAGGATCTCCAGCGCCATGTCGGCGGTGGTAGTGCCGAGGTCGGTGTAGTTGACGCCGCAGGTGGTGAACGCGCCGGCCGTGACGAAGCTGTCGGCCCCGGTGTAGAACGGGATGCCGGCGTCGGTCAGCGTCTCGGACACAGCGGCGGCCGCCGCCATGACGACGTTGTCGGTGGGGGTAAAGACGGCGTCGACCTGGCCGACCATGCTGGCCGCGGCGGTGAGGACTTCGTCGTTGGTGTTGCCGGTCTTTTCGATATACTCGATGCCCTTGCCCTCAAGGTAGGCCTTGGCCTCGGCGATGGGCGTCTGGGAGTTCGCCTCGGAGTTGGAGTACAGCAGGCCGACGGTCTTGACATCGGGCTGGACGGCCAGCATCATATCGAGGATGAACGGCGTGTTGAGCGCGTCGGAGGTGCCGGTGACGTAGTCGATGCCGGTGAGGTCGGCGGCTTCGGGGTCCGAGATGGCGGCGTAAATAACCGGCGTGCCGGTGGGCTCGCAGGCGGCGGCCATGCACTGGGCGGCCAGCGACGCGATGGGGATGACGGCGTCGTACCCGTCCGAGACGACCTGGGTGCCGATCTGGTTGAGGGTGGTGGCATCGTTCTGGCCGTTGAAGTCCTTGTACTCGATGCTCACGCCGAGTTCGGCGGCTTTGGCGTCGAGCTCCGCCTCAATGGCGGTGCGGATCTCGTCGAGGCTGGCGTGGTCCATCTGCTGGACGATGGCGATCTTGTAGCCGGCGGCGGCCGCTTCGCCGGTGCCGGCGTCGGACGCCGCGTCGGAAGAGATGTTGACGTCTACGGAAGCGCCGCAGGCCGAAAGGCTGGCGAGCATAGCGGCGGCGGACAGCATGGCGATGAACTTTTTCATAAGGTTTCTCCTTTACAAGCGTAGGCTGTGGGGCGGGCCGCGGCGCGGCCCGGCAGGCAGGTCAGACGCGGCGCCATCGCTCTTGCAGCAGGATCGTTTTCATACAGGTCCCCTCCCCCGGTTTGTATGGTAGAAAAACTGCCCTTGCACAGAGATGCCTCTGTGCAAGGGCAGATACGGATCGATCTGTGGTGCCACCTTGCTTGCCGCACCGGTACAGCGCGGCCGCTCTGCAGGGAACTGACATTCCCCTGCCCGGTAACGGGGGCTGCCGTCAGCGGATACTCTGGCCGTTGCCATTTCCCCGTGCCCTCAGCGAACCATTGTGCTGCACCGCTTTGCGCCCCGTTCCCAGCGTAGGGGGCTCTCTGTGGCTGCGCTTGCAGTTTTACTTTCGCTTCACTGGTTTAAAGCATTTATACCACACCGGGGCGCATTTGTCAACGCCCCGCACAAAATTTTTTTACCAGCCCCAGGCGGCGGTCTCCGGCGTGGCGGGGGGCTGCCAGGCGTTGCCGGGGTCCAGCACCAGCAGTTTCTGCACCGCGTCGGTCACGTCGGCGTCGAGCCCGCGCAGCAGCGCGTCGCCTTCGTCAAAGGGGCAGTCGTCGCCGTCCAGCGCCAGCAGGGCGTCGTGGCCGGGGGTGACATACTCGCCCAGCCAGCGGCCCAGCGCTTCGGCGTCCCACAGCGTATCGGCCGCATCGGCGGTAAAGGTCGCGTCGTTGCCCCAGACGCCGTACAGCACGCCGATGGAGCACACCGTGCCGTCGGCCTCCCGCAGGCAGCGCTGCATCGCGCTGCCCAGGCTCTCGCCGGTCTGCAGGGCGTCGTCCCCCGGCACAAAGGCCAGCACCGCGCCATCGGGCCAGGCATCCAGCACAGTGCGCAGGTCGCGCTCGGTCAGGGTGACGCCGCCGGTGTAGACGGTGCCCTGCACCCCCTGGTACAGCCGCAGCGCCGTCTGGTAGGCGTCGCCCAGCCAGCGCTCCATCTCGCGCGGGGCGGTGCGCATGCCTTTACAGAACCAGTAGGCCATCGTGCGCGGGTCGCTGCCGCCCTGCAGCGCCTGCGCGACGGGCTGGATCGCTTCTTCCGGCCAGTTTACGGCGCTGCGGGCCAGTGCCGCGGCGGCATACCCGGCGGCGGAAAGGCTCGTTTCCTCCCCCAGGCCGGCGGCATGCAGCACGCCGGGCCAGCGCAGGTAGACGTTTTGCCAGGCGGCGCGGGCCGCGGCGCGCTGCGCCTGCGGCAATGTGGCCAGGTACTGCGTCAGCGCCGCCGTATCGCCCGTTTGCAGGTAGCGGTCCAGCAAAATGCCGGCCGCGGCGCCGCCGGGCACCGCCACCACCCGCACGCCCTGCCCGGCCAGGTAGTCGGCCAGGGCGGGCTGCACCTCGGCGTCGCGCGCACCGCCCGACCCCGCCAGGTAGAGGCGGTAGCCGGCGCGGCCGAAATCGGTGTCAGAAAGCGGGTAAGCCAGGTCCACCATGTGCAGGCTGCGGCGGATGTACCGCTCGTCGGGGTCGATCTCACGGTCCCAGGCGTCGCTGGCCGTCTCGGCAGTGGCGTCTTGCGCGGTCTCGGCCGTGGCGGCGGACTCCGGCGTGGCGGCGATGACCTCCTCGGCCGTGTGGCCGTGGTAGAGGAAGTTCTGCATCGCCTCAATGTTGACGGCCCAGTCGGGGTCGTACATCAGGCGGTCGTCCATGCCGGTGCGCACGCCGTAGGTGCCCTGCAGCGGCATCGAGAGCTGCTCGACCTCGGCGCCCAAAAAGCCCGGCAGCTGGATGAGCAGCGCGGCGATCTCGGTCTTGGTAAAGTTGGTCTGCACCAGCGGCAGCACGGTGTTGAGCAGGTCGTCGAGTTCCGCGACGCTGGCGTTTTTGACGCTGTCCAGCACGGCGGTGATGACGGTGCGCTGGCGCTCGATGCGTTTCCAGTCGCTGTCGATCTGGCGCAGGCGGGCATACTGCAGCGCTGTGTAGCCGTCGAAGTGGTTGAGGCCGGGCTCGACTTTGTCGACGATGAGCATCGAGTTGGTGGGGACCTCCCAGTTGAGGGCCTTGGCCTCGAGGTCGGTGATCTCGATATCGACGCCGCCGACGGCGTCGACGATCTGCACGAAGGAGTTGAAGTTGACGCGGACGTAGTGGTCGACCTCGACGTTGAAGCAGTCCTCAACGGTGTCCATCGTCAGCTTGGGCCCGCCGTAGCGGAAGGTGTGGGTGATCCAGTCGTACTGACCCTCGAACCCGTCGAGCAGGATGGGCACGCCGGTGGCGCGCTCGATGGAGACGAGGCGGATGGTGTGGTCGCGCAGGTCCAGCGAGACGAGGATCATCGCGTCGGCGCGCGCATCGTCGCTGAATTCGGTCGTACCCTCGGTGCCGTCGAGCTGGTTGAGGTGGGTGAAGGCGTCGGCGTCGTTGACGGCCTCGGTGCGCTCGTCGGTGCCGATGAGCAGGATGTTGAGCACGTCCTCGTCGGCAAAGGGGCTGCCCTCGGGCATCTCCATCTCGCCGGTGTTATGTACCAGGCCCGACGCGTCGAGGTCCTGGTCCTCGCTGGCGTCGACGTCGCCGACGGCGGCCAGGGCGCCGTCGTCATAGCGCAGCAGGTCCAGCTTGCCGTTGACGTACAGCGCCGCGGCCCCCAGCAGCACCGCCAGCGCGGCGGCTATGCCCAGCAGCGCTTTGGCCCAGCGCGGCAGCGCCTTGCGGGCGGCGGCGCCGCTTTGGGGCGCTGGCTGCGCTTGTTCGGCTCCCTGCGTTTGCGGGGTCTCGGTTTCTTCGGTTTTGATTTTTTCTTCCGTTTGGTTCATTTTGTTTTCCTTTTGGGGGCCAGGCGGCGCAGCGCCAGGCGTGCGTCGCAGGCAAAGTACAAAAACGCCGGGCCGGCAAACAGCGTCAGCCCCAGCGCGCGCCAGGTGAACCAGCCGTGCTGGATGCTGTGGGTGCGCAGCGCGGCGTACCAGGCCAGCGGCAGCGCGGCGGCCAGGGCCAGCGGCGCGGCCTTGGCCAGCGCCGCCCGGCTGCGCACGCTGCACGCAAACAGCGCCAGCGCCGCCACCGCCAGCACCGCCAGCGGCCAGAACAGCCCGCGGCTTTGCAGCGTGGTATAGACAAAGGTAAAAATGTTGCCCCAGGTCAGCGCCATACCGTGCCAGGTATCGGCTGTGGTGCGCACGCCCACCTGGCGCAGCGCGTCGCCCAGCACATCCTGCCCGGTGATGAGGCCCGCCAGCACCCACTTGGACGCCCAGCACAGCCCGTAGCCGACGCCCCAGCACAGGCAGCCGCCCACGCACAGCGCGCACTGGCGGCCCCCGGCGCGCAGCCGCTGCTGCGGCTGCAGCAGCCAGCAGGCCAGCGGCAGCCCCAGCGTAAGCACCGGCGTGACGAGCAAATCGCAAAAGGCCGTCGCCGCGCCCAGCGCCACCAGCCCCAGGCAGAGCACGTCGCTGCGGCGGGGCCGGGCCAGAACCCACACGCAGCCGGCGTAGGCGATGGCAAAGCAGGTGAAATACTGGATCTGATGCGGCACAAAGAACACCGTGACCAGCGCCTGGCTGACAGCGAACCACACGGCGGCCCGCCCGCCGCAGCGACGGCGCAGCAGCGCCAGCACGGCGGCCAGCAGCGCGGCGAGCGCGATGTACTGCACCACACGCACGCCGGTGTAGGGCATCAGGCACAGCAGCGGCCGCAGCCAGATCAGGTACCCATGCCAGTACCGCGCGTAGGAGAACGGCTCCAGCCCGGTGTGTGCCGCGGCGTCGGGGCCGCCGCTTTGCCGCGCGGCCAGGTAGGCGGCCAGGTCCTCGCCCAGCGTCTCAAAATTATCGACGTTGTAGGCGGTGTTGGTCATCATGGCGGCCAGGGGGCCGGTCTCGTCGGCGGTGGCGGCTTCCATCAGCATCAGGGTGTCGGTGTAGTTGTCCATCTGGAACAGCTTGAAGCCGAAAAACGCCGGGTACAGCCCCTCGTCCACGATCGTTGCGGCCGAGGGGACCAGGTGCGCGCGCACGGGGCCGCCGGGCAGCGCATACGCGCCCAGCAGCAGCGCGAACAGCAGCGCCAGCGTGACGCCAAACACCGCCAGCGCGCGCAGCGCGAACGGCAGCCTGGCTTTTTGCGGCTGCGCCATACGATCCCCCCGCTTTCTTTGCACAAATATGGATTTATTATACGGCAAAAGGCCGCGGCTTTCAACCGCGGCCCTGTGAAATTTCCTGGATATTTTACCCGGGGTCGGCCTGGCGCGAGACCGAGAGCACGACGCCCATCTCGCCCAGGAGCATGAGCAGGCTGGTGCCGCCGGAGGAAAAAAACGGCAGGCTGATGCCGGTGTTGGGGATGGTGTTGGTGACGACCGCAATGTTGAGCACGGCCTGCAGCACGACCTGCACGACGAACCCCACGACGAGCAGCGCGCCGAATTTATCCCGCGCGCGCACGGCGATGGAGACCCCGCGCAGCAGCAGCAGCAAAAACAGCCCCACGGCCAGCGCCGCGCCGGCAAAGCCGAGTTCCTCGCATAAAATCGAAAAGATAAAGTCGTTTTGCGGTTCCGGCACGTAGAGGTATTTCTGCCGGCTGTTGCCAAGGCCCAGCCCCGCCATGCCGCCCGAGGCGATGGCGTACAGGCTTTGGATGGTCTGGTGCCCCTCGCCCAAAGGGTCGGCGAAGGGGTCCTGCCAGGAGGCCAGCCGCCCCGCCGCATAGGGCACCAGCTGCGGCAGCGCAAGGACCGCCGCCGCAATGGCCCCGACGCCGAGGCCCCCGGCCAGCGCGAACCACTGCAGCCCCGTGCCGCCCACGAACATGAGCACCGCGCCGATGGCCAGGATCAGCACCGTGCCCGAGAGATGCGGCTCCAACAGCATGAGCACCGCCACCGCACCCAGGATCAGCGCAAAGGGCAGCACCCCGGCCGAAAACGTGCGCATGCGGTCATGGTTGAGCGAGATGATGTGCGCGAACGCCACCACCACGGCAAACTTGGCGATCTCGCTGGGCTGCAGCGTGCCCAGGCCCGGCAGCACGATCCACCGTTTGCAGCCGTTATACTCCGGCATGAAGAGCACGACGACGAGCAGCGCCAGCGAAACGCCCAAAACGGGCCACGCCAGCTTGTGCCAGATATGGTAGTCGATGAGGCTGGCCGCGTACATGGCCATAAGCCCCAGCACCGCAAACAGCAGCTGCGGCCGGATGTAGGTGTAGGCATCGCCGCGGCGGTAGAGCGCCACAGCGTACCCGGCCGAAAACAGCATGAGCAGCCCGTAACACAAAAGCGCCAGCAGCACCGCCAAAAACGGCACGTCCAGCGCCGGCAGCACGGCCAGCCGCGCGCGCAGCGCCCGCAGTTTTGTCGCCATACAAAACATCCCCCCGCGTACAGTGTACGCAGGGGGAAAGAAAGCTATGCAGCGGCGCGGCAAACGGGGACAAGCGGCGGGGCTTACTCCCGCTTGAGGTCGCGGCCCATCAGCGCGGCCAGGGCGTTGCCGGCCGCCAGCCGCCCGTGCAGGATGGCGTCGACGCTTTGCACGATGGGCATGTCCACCTTGTATTTTTTGGCCAGGCGGCAGGCCGCGGGCAGCGCGTTGATGCCCTCGACGACCTGGCCGACCTCGGCCTTGGCTTCCTCGGCCGTTTTGCCGCGGCCCAGCAGCATGCCGGCGTGCAGGTTGCGGCTGTGCATGCTGGTGCAGGTCACGATCAGATCGCCCATGCCCGAAAGCCCGGCGAACGTCTCGGGCTTGCAGCCCATGGCCAGGCCCAGGCGGGCGAGCTCGGCGTTGCCGCGGGTGATGAGGGCGGCCTTGGCGTTGTCGCCGTAGCCCAGGCCCAGCGCGATGCCCACGGCCAGCGCAATGACGTTTTTGACCGCGCCGCCCAGCTCGGTGCCGCGGCGGTCGTCGTTGGTGTAGACGCGGAACGTCGGGGTCGAGAAGGCTTTCTGCACGGCTTTGGCGGCGTCCTCCTGCGCGCTGGCGGCCACGATGAGCGTGGGCATGTCGCGGGCGACTTCCTCGGCATGGGTGGGGCCGGAGAGCGCCACGACGCGCGCGGTGCGCTTTTGTTTGGCGAGCTCATCCTCAATGACTTCGCTCATCGTAAAAAGGGTCTTGTCCTCGACGCCTTTGGCGACGTCGACGATGAGCTGGCCCTGCGGGATATGCGGCGCGGCCTTTTTGGCGGTGGCGCGCACAAAGGGCGAGGGCACCGCAAAGACCAGGATGTCCCGGCCGGTGCAGGCCTCGGCGATATCGGCGGTATAGTGCATGGCGGCCGGCAGTTCCATGCCGGGCAGGTTGGGGTGGCGGCGGGTGGTGGCCAGGGCCTTGAGCTCTGCGGGGATAGCGCTCCACACCGTGACGTCCCGCCCGTGGGCGGCCAGCAGGCGCGCCAGGGCGATGCCCCAGGTGCCTGCGCCAAAAACGGCGATCTTCAGCATTGGTTCGTATACTCCTTACTTTTCAGTCTGGCGGGCGGCGCGCGCCTGCCAGAACGGCACGCGCGGCTGCACGGGCCCGGGCTCGGCGTCCAGGTAGGTGCGCTCGTAACAGTTGACGATGCGGGTTGCGCCGTACTGATACTCGCGCTGCAAATTGGCGCCATAGTTCATGTGCACATGGCCATGCAGCATCAGCTGGGGCTGGTAGCGGTCCAGCAGTTCGTGGAACACCGTGAACCCGCGGTGGGCCAGGTCGCTCATATCGCCGTAGCCGTGCAGCGGGGCGTGGGTCACCAGCACGTCCAGGCCGTGGTGGCGCTCGATCTTGGCGCGCAGGCGGCGGATGCGTTTGCGCATCTCAGCCTCGGTGAACTGCCAGGGGCCGGTGCGGTACCGGCAGGACCCGCCCAGCCCCGCGATGCGCAGCCCGTGGTAGACCACAAGGTCGTCGTCGATGCAGCGCACGCCCTCGGGCGGGTGGTCGTCGTAGCTTTCGTCATGGTTGCCGTGCACATAAAACACCGGCACCGGCATCATGGTGGCCAGATATTCGAGGTACCGGCGGTCGAGGTCGCCGCAGGCGATGATGAGCTCGGCGCCGCCGCGCCGCTCGGGGCTGAAATAGTCCCACAGGGCCTTGCTCTCGACATCCGCCACGGCCAGCAGCCTCATAGGTCGGCCTCTTTCTCGGCCGGCAGGCGGTCGCGGTGGATGCCCTGCATGCGGTACATCGCGCGCGAAGCCTCGGCCAGTTCGTCATATTCGGGGATATGCCCGTCGACGGCGTCGCACAGCCAGTCCATGTGCACGATCTGCTCAAGGTCAAAGCCGTGATGGCCGAGGTTTTGCAGCGTGCCGTCCTGCGCGGTGATGCGGCAGGCGAACGGGTCCACCAGGCCGGAGATGACGCCGTCGCGCAAGATATGCGCCAGGTGCTGCACGTCGGGCGGCAGCTCGCGGCTGAGCAATACGTCCATGACGCCGCTGTTCATGCCCCACCAGTAGTTGACGGCGCGGCCGTCGGTGCCGGATTTGTCGCGCGTCCAGCTGCCGTCCAGCACGCTGCGCACAACGTTTTCATACAGCTGGCCCCAGTGCCAGAACGGCGTGGCCAGGTCCTGCAGCACGCCGCCCGGGCGGATCAAAAAGGTGCCGAACTCGCGGTGGGGGCGCCCCGGCACCGGCGCGTCGCGGCCCGAGATGACCTCGATGCCCTTGCGGGTGAAGACGGTCAGGGGTTCTTCCTCCTGCGGCAGGCAGGTCCAGAACAGCTCGACCTTGACGCAGGGGTTGGTCATGCGCGCGCCCAGCGCAAAGGCGTTGATGCTGGCGGGCACGCCGTAGCTGGGGTAGTCGGCCACATAGCCGATGCGGTCGCCGTGGGCCATGGCCCCGGCGATGGCGCCGGTGATGAACTTGGCCTCATACACGCGGGTGTAGTAGGTGCGGATGCTGGCGTAGGGCATCTCCATCGAGCAGTTGAGGATGCGCACCTCGGGGTGTTTGACGGCGGCGCGCAGCGACGCGCCCACCAGCTTGGGGCTGGTGGTAAACACGATGTTGGCGCCCTCGGCAATGGCTTTTTCGACGAGTTCGTCGGCATTTTTGCCGGGCGTGGCGTCAAAGTAGGGCACCGTCTCGACCTTGCCGGCAAAGGCTGTGTCCAGCTGGGTGCGGCCGAACTCATGCTGGCTGGTCCAGGCGCTGACCTCAGGCGAGTTCTCGTGCACGAACGCCACTTTGAGGTGGGTGGGCGGCGCCGGGCGGATGCCGGGCAGGATGCGCTCGATGAGCGTATCGGCCGCCTTGGGTTTGGCCGGTTCGGCCGGTTTGGCGCTGACGGTGACGGGGTCCTCGGCCTGCAGGGCCAGCACGTCGTCCCACAGGGCGTCGAGCTTTTTGTCCAGCTCGGCGGGCGAGCAGGCGGCCAGCTCCTGCCGGGGGTACAGGCGCAGCAGCAGCAGCATGACGTCGCCGGCCGTGCAGCGCAGCGCGTCGCCGCCGCGGGCCTTGAACGCCTTGCCGACCCAGTTGTACAGCGAGAGCGCGTCGGCGCGGTCCTCATCGCTCCACGCTTCTTCGGGGCCTTTGCCCATGGCCTTTTGCAGGCGCGCAAAGCTGCCCGGCTTGGAGAAGCGCAGCGCGTAGGTGTTGATGAGCGGGTAGTAGTGCATGAACTCGTAGTACAGGCGCACTTCGGGCGAGTCATTGTAGCTGGGCACGACGCGGGTGACGTTGGCCGGCACGCTGCTGGCGCCAAAGAACTTGAGCACGCTGGCGCGCTTGTTGCCCTCCTGCACATAAAAGCTGCCCATGTACTCAAAGCATTTCAGCGGCTCGCGGATGCCTTCGTCCAGGTGGGCGGCGCAGAGGTTGGTCCACTTGGCGGCAAACTCGGTGCGGCTGCCCAGCAGCGGCATAAAGTTGCTGGCAAACGCCGCCGTGCGCCCCGCCGTCTTGGTGCCCACCAGCAGGTCCAGCGGCATCTCGATGAGGCCCAGCGGCAGCTGGTTTTCGACCTGGACGTTTTGCAAGATATCGTCCAGCACCGGCAAAAACGGCGACTGACCGGCCGCGGTCTTTTCGCGGTAGTCCCGCTGGGCCAGTTTTTGCGCTTTCAGGTAGTATTCCAATGCCTCTGCGTGCGTCATGGCAAAGTCCTCCTGTGGCAGTTTATACAAATTCACATCTTCTGCTTCGTGCAAAGTGATTATAACACAATGTGCTGCAAGTTACAATTCTTTGCCGTGCGGGCGCTTACCCGGTGTGCACGGCCTTGGGGTAGATCTTCTGCATGCGCGCGTCGCCGTAGTGTTCGTCCAGGTAGGTATCCAGGGCGCTTTGCGCGGGCAAGCCCTCGGTGCGGGTGTTGTAGCGCGCCAGCGCCAGCGAGCTGACCGTAATGTTGGCCGCCATGAAGACGCACAGCCCCGCCGTCAGCACCAGGCCGAACCGCCGGGGGATGCGCTCGATGGCGCGGGAGAGCGGCGGGTAGCACACCTTGAACCAGGCGATGGCCGCAAAGCCCCAGAAAAAGCAGTACAGCAGGTTGATGCGCCCGCCGAGGTTGAAGGGGATGGCGCTGTAGTCCCAAAAGACTGCGCCGAACACGACCTCGGTAAAGACGCTGCACAGGTACTCGTACGCGCCGCCCAGCAGCGTGCCGGCCACGAACAGCCAGCTGGCGGATTTGTCTTTATAGCGGTACAGCAGCACCGTGACGAGCGCCAGCGCCAGCCCCCACACGATGGAGAACGGCCCCCACACGACGCTGGAACGGCTCATCCAGTAGCCGGCGGTGATGCGGCAGTAGATCGTCTCGGTAATATCACCCAAAAACGCGCCGATGACGAACAGCAGAAAGATCTTGCTGAAGCTGCACCCCACGGCAAAGGCCGTGGTGCGCGCGCGCTTGGGCCGCTGGAACGTAAGGGCCGGGTGGGCTTTGGCCATACGGCGCTCGACCCGGTCGAGGATCCACAGCCCGCCGCGCAGCGTCAGGCCGGCCAGGCCGCTTTGCACGGCGGCGGCCGGCGGCCAGCGGTAGCGCAGGCCCAGCATCGTAAGCATGGTACCGACGGCGTCGACGGCCAGCAGCGCCAGCAGCACCCACAGCACGGCGGTGCGCACCGTGGCCGGGATGAGCCCGAACAGCGCCAGCAGCAGCGGGTTGCCCCAGTGGAGGAGCACAACGCCCAGCACGCCCCACAGCAGCGAGGCCCCCAGGCAGATGTAGCCGTCCAGGTTCAGCGGGCGGTCGCTGTAGTCCCACCAGCGGGTGTGGCTGGTGCGCTCCAGAATATGGCCGGCGACCCATTCCAACACGGTGGCGTAGACGGCGCTGAGCAGAAACAGAAAGAACCAGCCGCCGCGCAGTTCGCGCAGGGCAAAGGTGATGATGAGCCCGCCGATGCCGTACAAAATGCACAGCGGGCCGTTGAGCACGCCGCGGTCCTGGTAGCGGCGGCTGCGCGCGGCGGTGACGGAGACTTCGCCCACCCAGCCCAGGAACGAGTAGGCAAAAAACAGAAATACGGCCTGGTAAAAGCTCATAGAGCCCTCCTGTCATTCATTGGTAAGGCGGCGGCCGGGGGTGTCGGCGCTGACATAGCGCTGTGTGCGGCTCATCTGGTTGTCCAGCGGCTGGCCGGCGGCGTACAGGCGCAGGTTGTGCGCAAAGATGCCGACGATGTTTTCCAGCGTCTGCGGCAGGCTGAACCGCCCCGAGATATGCGGCGTGATGAGGACGTTGTCCAGCCCCCACAGCGGGTGGCCGGGCGGCAGCGGCTCGGGGTCGGTGACATCGAGCGCCGCGCCGAACAGCGCGCCGCTTTGCACGGCGGCGGCCAGGGCATCGTTGTCGACGGCGGACCCGCGCCCGACGTTGAGCAAAATGGCCCCGCGCTTGCAGCGCGCCAGGCGCGCGGCGTCAAACAGCCCTTCGGTCTGCGGCGTGCCGGGCAGGCTGAGCGCCACAACGTCGGCGGCGGGCAGTTCCTCGTCCAGGCGGTCGACGCCGACGACGCGCAGGCAGTACGCCGGCGCCGGCGCGGGGCGGCGGCGCACGCCGACGACCTGCGCGCCCAGCGCGTGGGCGCGGCGGGCAAAGCTGGAACCGATGTCCCCCATGCCGACGCAGAGCACCCGTGCACCGGCCACCGAACGCACCGGGCGGTCGATGGGCTCCCATGCCTGGCGGCGCTGGCGGTCACGGTAGAGCAGCAGGTCTTTGGCCAGCGCCAGCCACATGCCCAGCATCCACTCGCTGATGGCAAGGCCGTAGGCGCCGGTGGCGTTGGTGATGACGCAGTCCGGCGGCAGCACGCCGGGCGCAAGGTAGGGGTCCGGCCCGGCAAAGTTCGATTGGAACCACGCCAGGTGCCTGTTTTGGCGGATGAACTCCACCGGCACGTTGCCCAGGATGGCGTCCGCCCACAGCACGTCGGCCAGGGCGGCTGTTTCCTGCGTGGTAAAGCGGTAAGCAAAGCCCGGCGCGGCGGCGCGCAGCGTCTCGCGCTGGGCGGCGGTCAGCGGCAACGCTACCAGGATATGCCGTTGCGGGTCGGTCATAGAAGGCTCCTTTCCCTGCAGGGCAGGTTTTGGGGGCGGCGGGCTTACAGGCCGCGGGCCTGTTTGCTGAACACGCAGCCGCAGTAGTCCTGCCGGTACAGCCCGTATTCGGCGCTGAGCTGCAGGCTGCGCTTGTAGCCGTCCTTTTTGCGGAACTCGCTGGGTAAAAAGCGCACGCCATACTGCGCGCCCAGCTCCTGTCCCAGCGCGTTGATGCGCACCGGGTCTTTGAGCGGCGAAATGGACAGCGTCGTGCAAAACCACGCGAACCCGTTTTGCGCGGCGTAGCGCGCGGTCTGTTCCAGCCGCAGGCGGTAGCACACCGTGCAGCGCGCGCCTTTTTCGGGCTCCTGTTCGAGGCCCTGCACGGCCGCATAAAACGCCTGCGGGTCGTAGGGCAGTTCCACCACCGGGAACCGGTACCCGGCGTCGCGCACAAAGCGTTCCAGCTCAGCTTCGCGGCGGCGGTATTCCTCCGGCGGGTAGATGTTGGGGTTATAGTACAGGATGGTCAAATCAAAATGGGCGGCCAGGCGCTCCAGCGTGGCGCTGGAACACGGCGCGCAGCACGCGTGCAGCAAAAGGCGCGGGCGCTGCCCGGCTTCGTCCAGGGCGCGCAGGACCCCTTCCATCTGCTGTTGGTAGTTGATGCGGTTGGGCATGGCGCGCCCCCCTCCCCTGTGTTTGCGGTATGGTACCCGGGCGGCCGGGGCCGCCCGCCTTTATCATACCATATAGTGCCGGGTTTTGCACGCACTGCGCTGGGGTTTTGGGTGTTAATTTTTTGTGGCCGCGCGGCGGGCGGTTTCAAACTTTGTTCGGATTTCTTTTGCAATTTGTTGAAAGTTCTTTCACGTCTTTGTCACAAACGTCCCGTATACTGTAAGTGCGCTCAGGAAGGGAGCAGGGACCCGACCTGAGAGCAGGGACCCCAAGTTTTTTCATCCATACTCCTCTTTTCTTTTGACGCCAAAGCGGCACGGGCTTTTCGCCTGTGCCGCTTTGGTGTTGCGGGGGTGATTTTTGGCCCCGCAGGCTTGCAAAAACACGCAAAAAAAGGTAGAATAAAGTATTATGGTATCGCTGAAAGTTGGCCTTTTGGCCCTGACGCGGAACCGTGACCCCGTATTTCCCCCGTTTTTTTGACGCGCAGCGCCCGGACGGCGTGCTTTGCGCCTGGCAGGAGGTATTCCTATATGAGAGTTGGCCTGGACATCGGTTCCACCACCATTAAATGCGTCGTACTGGACGACGCCGGCGAGATCGTTTTTTCGACCTATGAGCGCCATTACAGCCATATTTTGGAAAAAGGCAAAGAGCTGCTGGAAAAAGTAGCCCGCGACTGCCTGCCCGACGGCCGCGCCTACCTGGCGATCTCCGGCTCGGCCGGCATGGGCCTGGCCGACAGCAGCAAGGTGCCCTTTGTGCAGGAGGTGTTCGCCACCCGCGTGGCGGCCAACCGCCTGGCCCCCGGCACCGACTGCATCATTGAGCTGGGCGGCGAGGACGCCAAGATCCTGTTTTTGACCAACGGCACCGAGGTGCGCATGAACGGCAGCTGCGCCGGCGGCACCGGCGCGTTCATTGACCAGATGGCGACGCTGCTGAAGATGGGCGCCGACGAGATGGACGCCGCCGCCCAGACCGCCACGCGCACCTACACCATTGCGTCGCGCTGCGGCGTGTTTGCCAAAAGCGACATCCAGCCGCTGATCAACCAGGGCGCGCAGGCCGGCGACATTGCGGCGTCCATCTACCAGGCCGTCGTCAACCAGACCATCGCGGGCCTGGCCCAGGGCCGGCCCATCCAGGGCAACGTGCTGTACCTGGGCGGGCCGCTGACTTTCAGCAAGACATTGCGCGAGAGTTTTGACAAAACGCTGGGCGTGCACGGCCTTTGCCCGCACAACAGCCTGCTGTTTGTGGCGCTGGGCGCGGCGTACTACGCCGACGAAGTGTGCGACCTGCACGAAGTCGCCCGCCGCCTGGACGACTACAGCGCCACCGCCACCTATGTGAGCCTGCCGCCCCTGTTTGCCAACCAGGACGAGTACGAGGCCTTCCACGCGCGGCACCTGAAAGCGTCGGTGCCCTGCCTGCCGTTTGGCGCGCAGTGCGGGCCGGTGCACATCGGCATCGACTCGGGTTCCACCACCATCAAGCTGGTGGTCATTGATGAAAACGCCAACATTTTGTTTGAGAGCTACCGCCCCAACCTGGGCAACCCCATCCCGCTGGTGCGCGAGACGCTGCTGAAACTGTACAAGGACCACCCCGGGCTGCAGATCGCCAGCGTGACGACGACCGGCTACGGCGAGGAACTGGTGAAAAACGCTTTCCACTGCGACCGCGGCCTGGTGGAGACGGTGGCCCACTTTACGGCCGCCAAGCACTTTATGCCCGACGTCGACTTTATCATCGACATCGGCGGGCAGGATATGAAGTGCTTTAAGATCGAGGACGGGGCCATCAGCAACATCTTCCTCAACGAAGCGTGTTCCTCGGGCTGCGGCAGCTTTTTGCAGACGTTTGCCCAGGCGCTGGGCTACGACGTCAAGGAGTTTGCGGCGCTGGGCCTGTTTGCCGACCGCCCCGTCGACCTGGGCAGCCGCTGCACGGTGTTCATGAACTCCTCGGTCAAGCAGGCGCAGAAGGACGGCGCGTCGATCGAGAACATCAGCGCCGGGCTTTCGATCTCGGTCGTCAAGAACGCGCTGTACAAGGTCATCCGCGCGTCCAGCCCCGAGGAACTGGGCCGCAACATCGTCGTACAGGGCGGCACTTTCTACAACGAGGCCGTGCTGCGCGCGTTTGAAAAAGAGATGGGCGTCGAGGTCATCCGCCCCGACATCGCCGGCTTGATGGGCGCCTACGGCGCCGCGTTGTACGGGCTGCGCCGCGCCGGCGAAAACGCGCACAGCACCGTACTGACCGAGCAGGAGCTGGAACATTTCAGCCAGAAAGTCAACACCGTGCAGTGCCAGGGATGCGGCAACCACTGCCAGCTGACCATCAACATCTTTGCCGACGGCCAGCGCTATATCTCCGGCAACCGCTGCGACAAGCCGGTGACCGGCAAGGCCAACGACGAGGACCTGAACCTGTATGCCTACAAGCTGAAACTGCTGGAAGGCTACCGCAGCGCCCCCGCGCCGGAACACCCCAAAGCGCGCATCGGCATCCCGCTGTGCCTGAATATGTATGAGCTGCTGCCGTTCTGGCATACGCTGTTTACCAGGCTGGGCTTTGCGGTGGTGGTGAGCCCCTTCTCGAGCCGGGCGCTGTACCAGGCCGGGCAGGCGACCATCCCCAGCGACACGGCCTGTTTCCCGGCCAAGCTCAGCCACGGGCACATCCACTGGCTGGCGCAGCAGGGCGTCGACGCCGTGTTCTACCCCTGCATGAGCTACAACCTGGACGAGCACCTGGGCGACAACCACTACAACTGCCCCGTCGTCGCCTACTACCCCGAAGTGCTGGCCGGCAACTGCCCCGAGCTGGAAAACATCCCGCTGCTGTACGACTACTTCAACCTTGAGCGCCGCAAGGACTTTACCAAGCGCTTCTACCAGTCGCTCACCAAGACCTGGCCCGGGCTGGACAAGGCCGCCGTGCGCGCCGCCATCGACGCCGCCTATGCCGAGTACGCCCGCCACATGCAGCAGGTGCGCGAGAAAGGCGCCGCCATCATCGACGCCGCGCGCGCCCAGGGCAAGCATATCATCGTGCTGGCGGGGCGGCCCTACCACGTGGACCCCGAGGTCAACCACGGCATCGACCAGCTGATCATCCGGCAGGGCGCGGCCGTCGTGACCGAGGACGCCGTCAGCTGTTTTGAGGAAAAGTTCGACACCTCGGTGCTGAACCAGTGGACCTACCACAGCCGCCTGTACGCCGCCGCCAAATACTGCACGGCCCAGCCCGATATGGACCTGGTGCAGCTGGTGTCCTTCGGCTGCGGGCTGGACGC
>DXEI01000090.1 GCA_019115045.1 Candidatus Gemmiger excrementipullorum
CCGGGGGCCAGCGTTTCGCGCTTGGCCGGCTCATTGACCGAGTTGGCCCAGCCGTTCCACGGCTCCATGCAGACAAAGCGCTCGGCGTCCTGCTGCCACAGCACACCGTTGCCAAAGCAGCTTTCGTCAAAAGCGACGGTGACCTTGTGGCCGTTGCCGGAATCGGTAAAGACCATGGGGCTCTGCACGCCGGTGAGCAGGCGGATGGAATCGGCGCTGCCGGGCTTGCGCGTGAGGGTGATCTGCGCCGGGGCGGCGGGCTGCGGGCCCTTGGCGTCCTGCGAGCAGGTGGCGGCCCGGATGTCAAAGCGGACGTTGTCAAGATCGCTGGCCGCGAAATACGGGTGGAAGCCGACGTTGAACGGCATATCGGCGTCGCCATGGTTGGCGACGGTCAGCGCCAGCGTTGCGGTGTTGCCCGCAAGGGTATAGCGCATCGTCAGCGCAAACTCAAACGGGTAGACGAACTTGGTCAGGCCGTTGGGGCGCAGCACCAGCTCGATGGCGTCGTCGGACGCCGTCTTGACCTGCCATGGCACAAGATCGGCCAGGCCGTGGATCTCGATGGGGTAGTCGCCGCCGGCAAAATGGTGGACGCCGCCGTCCGGCTTGCCGCAGTTGGGGAACAGGATGGGGATGCCGCAGCGCGGGCGGTCGGTGGACTCGAAGTTTTTGTCGCGCAGCCACAGGTACTCCTGCCCGTCTTTGGTAAAGGAGGTCGCCATGCCGCCTTTTTCCGGCGTGACGGTCAGCGCGTAGGCGCCGTCGGTCAGCGTCAGCGTGGCGTAGCGCGCGCCGTATTTCTCGTAGGTACCGGTCTGGATCGTAGACATACAAAACACCTCGTTTCAAAAAATCGCCGCGGGCGGCCTGCGCCCTTGTTTACCCCCAGTATATCACAAAACGACGCCGTCTTTAAAGATGGAAATTTCGCGGAAGCCTTTGCGCTCGGCGCAGGTCTGTTTACCGCTGGCGACTTCCAGCACCAGGTCATACAGGTCGGCGCCCGCTTCGTCCAGCGTGCGCTGCCCGTCGGCCACAACGCCGGCGTTGAAATCGATCCAGTTGGCTTTTTTGGCGGCCAGCTGGCTGTTGGTGGCGATCTTGAGCGTGGGGGCCGGCGCGCCGAACGGCGTGCCGCGCCCGGTCGAGAAGAGGATCAGGTGCGCGCCCGCGGCCGTCAGCGCCGTGGCCGAGACGAGGTCGTTGCCGGGGCCGTACAGCATGTTGAGCCCCCTGGTGACGACGGGGTCGCCGTAGCCGATGACGTCCATGATGGGCGCGCTGCCGCCCTTTTGCACGCAGCCGCAGGATTTATCTTCCAGCGTGGTGATGCCGCCCTGCTTGTTGCCGGGGCTGGGGTTGTCGTAGACGACCTCGTTGTGGCGGATGAAGTAGTCCTTGAAGCCGTTGATCATGGCGACGGCTTTTTGGAACACTTGCTCGTTCTGGCAGCGGTCCATCAAAAAGCCCTCGGCGCCGAACATCTCGGGCACTTCGGTCAGCACGGTGGAACCGCCGCGCGCGCACAGCATATCGCTGAAACGCCCGATGGTGGGGTTGGCGGTGATGCCAGAAAGCCCGTCCGACCCGCCGCATTTCATGCCGACGACGAGCTCACTGGCGGGGATGGGCTCGCGCCGGAACTGCCCGGCGTAGGCGGCCAGCTCTTTGAGCAGTTCGCGCCCGGCGGCCAGCTCGTCCTCGACGTCCTGGCAGGTCAGGAACTTGACGCGGTCGGGGTCGTAATCGCCCAATTCGGCCAGAAACTGGTCGTGGGTCAGGTTCTCGCACCCCAGGCTCAGCACCAGCACGGCCCCGGCGTTGGGGTGGCGCACCAGCGCGGCCAGCAGCTTGCGGGTCTGCGCGTGGTCGTGGCCGGTCTGCGAGCAGCCGAACGGATGGGTAAAGGTGTACAGCCCGTCGATGGAACCGGTGACGAGGTCCTGGTTGTCCCGCACCAGGGCTTTGGCGCAGTCGTTGACGCAGCCGACGGTGGGGATGATCCAGATCTCGTTGCGGATGGCGGCGCGGCCGTCCTTGCGGCGGTAGCCCAGGAACGTCTCGGGCGGGACGGGCGCCAGCGGGTGGACGTTGGGGTGGTAGGCGTACTCGATCTCGCCCGAAAGGTTGGTGTGCACGTTGTGGGTGTGCATCCAGGCGCCGGGCGCGGCGTCGGCCGTGGCATACCCGATGGGGAAGCCGTATTTGATGACGTTTTCGCCCTTATGGATGGGCGCAATGGCCATTTTGTGGCCCTGGGGGATATCCTCGGCGGCGGTGACCGTCGTGCTGCCGGCCGGCACGGCCATGCCCTTGGCGATGGGGTGCAGCGCGACGACGACGTTGTCGTCGGGGTGGATCTGGATGGCAAGCGGCATAAGTCGTTCTCCTTCTTGGTAAAAACTTGCAAAAATGCGGGGCCGGGGCAGCCCCGGCCCCGCGTGCAAGGGTTTGGGAAATTACAGGCAGGAAGCGTAGGCGGCCAGCGCGCCCTGCTCACGGATCATGGCCAGGTTGTTGACCGTGGCATCCTCAAAGCCGGGGATCCGGGTGAGGTCGCGGCCCCACATCTGCTCGTTGGTCATGACGGCGTGCACCAGCGCGGGGATGCCGTCGTCCTTGTGGGCGTAGTAGAACTCCAGCACCCAGCGGTCGTCGCTGACGGTGTAGGTGTTGCCCTTGGCGCGCTTGCAGACCAGCCCGGCGTCGGTGAGCTCCTGCACGTCGTTGCTGTAAAACGCGATGTAGGCGGCAAAGCTCATGGTCAGGCAGGCGGGCAGCGTGCCGTTTTGCTCGATATATTCGAGGAAGGACGGCATGTTGCGCGCGCGCCACTTGGAGGTGGAGTTGAGCGAGATGCTCATGAGCTCATGGTTGACGAAGGGGTTGTTGAAGCGGTCCTGCACGGCGGCGGCAAATTTCTTGCAGTCCTCTTTGTCCAGCGGCAGGATGGGCACGACCTCGTCCAGCAGCATCTTGTTCATGTATTTCAGGATGGTGTCGTCGTGCATGCAGTCGCGCACGATGTCAAACCCGGCCAGGTAGGCGCCCAGCACAAAACCGGTGTGCGCGCCGTTGAGGATGCGCACCTTGCGCTTTTTGTAGGGGCTCATGTCGGGCGTGACAAAGACGTGATCCTCCAGCCCCGCTTTGCGGAACGGCAGCACGTCGTTGAGCTTGGGGTCGCCCTCGATGACCCAGACGCCGAATACCTCGCCCACGTCGGTCAGCGGGTCGGCGTAGCCGTTCTTTTCTTCCAGTTCCGCCACTTCTTTGGGGTCGCGGATGCGGCCGGGCACGATGCGGTCGACCAGCGAGCCGCAGAAGGTGCAGTCCTCGTTGACGTACTTTTTAAAGCCGTCCTCAAGGCCCCACTGGTCGATGTACTGGTTGACGCACTTGAGCAGCTGCTTGCCGTTGTCGTCGATGAGCTCGCACGCCAGCATCAGGATGCCCGGCTTGCCGGCCTGGTAGCGGTGGTAGAGCACCTGGGTCAGCTTGGCGGGGAAGCTGGACGGCGGGCAGTCGCCCTGCTGGCAGGCGGGGTCGTAGACGATGCCGGCCTCGGTGGTGTTGGAGACGATGATCTCGAGCTCGTCGCTGGCGGCGACTTCCATCATGGCCTCATAATCTTCTTTTTCATACGGGTTCAGGCAGCGCGACACGCTGGAGATCACGCGCTTGTCGTCCACCTTGCGGCCGTTCTCGCTGCCGCGCAGATACAGCGTGTACAGGCCGTCCTGCGCGTTGATCATCTTGGCCAGGCCGGGGGCGATGGGCTGCACCAGCACGCATTTTCCGTTCCAGCCCGCTTTCTCGTTGGCCAGGTCGAACCAGTAGTCCACAAAGGCGCGCAGGAAGTTGCCCTCGCCAAATTGCAGGACCTTTTCCGGCGCATGTTCCAGGATATAGCCGTCGTAACCGGACTGTTTGAGGACGGGGTAGTTCAAGGTTTCCATATACGCTTGTCTCCTTCTTTTTTTGTTGCGTTTGCGCGGGCGCGGCCGCCGTGGCTGCGCCGAACTTTCATTGTTATTGTAGGTTTTTTCGCGTTTTCCGTCAAGGCAGTTTCCATGCCGAAGGAACATATCTTGCGCAGATGCGCCGGACTTTTTCGCTTTCCACATCTTGCACAAGAAAACGCCTTTATTTTTGGTGGATATTTCAATTTTTCCGCAATTTTTGCAACTTGTTGCCATCCGGCACATTATGTATAATAGTAGCAGAGTATGCGTTATTCACACGCGCGGGCAGCGCAAAGTATGCGCTGTGCGCCCGGCGGGTACGCAGCCCGGTATCCCTGTTCCGGCTACCGATCTTTTATAGTTAAGGAGCGCCTGCACATGAAAGCATTTATGGACAAAAACTTTTTGCTGGACACCCCCACCGCGCAGCATCTGTACCACGATTACTCGGCCAAGCTGCCCATCATCGACTACCACTGCCACATCCCCCCGCAGGAGATCTATGAGGACCGCCGCTTTGAGAACATCGCCCAGGTATGGCTGGGCGGCCACCAGGTGCTGGCCGACGGCAGCGACTACTATTTTGGCGACCACTACAAGTGGCGCGTGATGCGCTCCAACGGCGTGCCGGAGGAATACATCACCGGCGACAAACCCGACCGCGAGCGTTTCCAGAAATTTGCCGAGGCGCTGGAGATGTGCATCGGCAACCCGATGTACACCTGGTGCCACCTGGAGCTGAAGAAATACTTCGGCTATGAGGGCGTGCTCAACGGCGATACCGCGCAGCAGGTCTGGGACCTGTGCAATGAAAAACTGCAGAACGACCCCAAGCTGACGGTGCGCGGCCTGATCGAGCAGAGCAACGTCGCCATGGTGGGCACCACCGACGACCCCGTCGACAGCCTGGAATGGCACCAGAAGATCAAAGACGACCCCACGGTCAAGGTCACGGTCGCGCCGTCCTTCCGCCCCGACAAGGCGCTGAACATCCGCAAGCCCGGCTTTGCCGAGTATATTCATAAGCTGGAAGAAGTCGTCGGCCGCAAGTTCGCCTGCGCCGACTGCGTCGTCAAAGCGCTGGACGAGCGCCTGCAGTTCTTTGTGCAGATGGGGTGCCGTGCCTCGGACCACGGGCTGGACTACATCCCCTACGTGCCCACCGATGTGGACAAGGCGACGGCCGCCTTTAAAAAGGCGATGGCCGGCGAGGCGCTGAGCCAGGAGGAAGGCGACGCCTACACCACCTACGTGCTGCTGGCGCTGGGCCGCCTGTATAAAAAGTACGACGTCGTCATGCAGCTGCACTACAGCTGCCTGCGCAACGTCAACGAGAAGATGTACCAGAAACTCGGCCCCGACACCGGCTACGACATGATCGCCGTGACCGACTGCAGCGCCACCATCAGCAGCCTGCTGAGCGCCCTGACCGCCACCGGCGAATGCCCCAAGGTCATTTTGTACAGCCTGAACCCCTCGGACTTCGACATGCTGGGCACGCTGATGGGCGCGTTCCAGGACGACGAAGTGCCCGGCAAGATCCAGCTGGGCTCCGCCTGGTGGTTCTGCGATACCGACGACGGCATGTACCAGCAGATGAAGACGCTGGCGCGCCTGGGCCTGCTGGGCAACTTTATCGGCATGCTGACCGACAGCCGCAGCTTCCTGAGCTATACCCGCCACGAGCTGTTCCGCCGCCTGATGTGCAACCTCATTGGCAACTGGGTCGAAAACGGCCAGTACCCCAACGACGAGAAAGCGCTGCAAAAGATCGTCGAGGGCATCAGCTACTACAACGCCAAGCGGTATTTCCACCTGTAAGGCCCAAACCCAAAAAAGAGAAGGTCCCCGCGGGGACCTTCGCTTTTTTGTTGGTTCCTATCGCCGCTTACGGCCGCGGCCTGCCCGCTTTGCCGCCCGCAGGCGCCGGGTCCGTAAGGCTGGGCACCACGCCCAGCCCCGCCTGCACGCGCTGCCAAATCGTCGCCAGCGCTTTGTTGGAGATCTGCTGGCCGATGATCTGGTGCACGACGGCCGCAAACAGGTCGCCGTCCACCTCGCGCCAGACGTGCCCGACGGCGTCGATGACCGCGCCCAGGGCCTTGTCTTTGCGTTTCAGGTATTCGGTCTCGGTCTCGCCGTAGGCAAAATACACGCGCGTTCTCCCCTTTGTTTCCTTTTATATAAGCGTCACATCTTGTGGTCGGCAAAGATCGGGTCGTCCTGCCACAGCACCACATGCCCGGCCGCCCGCGTCTTGTTCAGGTCGATGATGCGCTGGTTGCTCGACCCGCGGAACCGCAGGCTGATGTCGTACTGGTCCTGCACAAAGTCGCCGTCCACCAGCACGTCGAGGTACTGCAGAAATTCGTCGGTGACCTCGCACCGGCCGGGGCCGGGCTGCAGGATCTCTCGCTCGTAGTGGTTGCCGGTGTAGCACCAGATCGTCTTGTGCGGGAACAGCACCTTGACGTTTTTGACAAACGGCAGCAGCTCGCGCTGGTTTTCCGGCTCAAACGGCTCGCCGCCCAGCAGCGAAAGGCCGTTGATGTAGTCCGGCTCCAGGCTTTTCAGGATGGCGTTGCGCACCTCTTTGGTGAACGGCTCGCCGTAGGCGAAATCCCACGCGACAGCGTTGAAACAGTTGGGGCAGCGCCGCCGGCAGCCCGATACGAACAGGCTGGTGCGCACCCCCTCGCCGTTGGCGATGTCGCAGTATTTGATCGTTGCATAGTTCATGCCGCGTAAACTCCTCTTTTCTGCATACACTATATCTTGTGGTCGGGCGCTGCGCGTCCCCCAGAAACACCCCCAGTATACCAGCTTTGCGCCCCCGCCGCAAGCCCCGCCCGGGCAAGAGCCGGCAGATTTTTGACGCTGCATCGTCCGGTTGTGAGATTCCACCCAAAATCACCAAAAAAGCAGCGGGATTTTCGTCACTATTTTTTTGCGCGTTGAGACGACGAAAACGGCATATTTTGAGGAAATCGAACAAATATACACAATATGTTGTGGTTTGTTCTATTGACTTTTGGGCCCGCGGGCGATAGAATAAATATGCTCGCCAGTCGAGCGTATACGGTACGAAATAAATTGCGGATTTTATACACTTTGTTGTAAACCGTATAGACACCCTGTTCAGTTGAGGAGAAGCACCATGAAGATCATCAAGCGCAACGGCAGCGAGGCCGTGTTCGACATCACCAAGATCATTGCGGCTGTGACCAAGGCCAACAACGTTGTGCCCGAAAGCCAGCGCTTGACGAAACACCAGGTCATCGAGATCTCGGACCAGGTGCAGGCCGACTGCCTGGGCCGCGGCCATGCCATGAACGTCGAGGAGATCCAGGACCTGGTCGAGGACGCCATCATGGCCACCGGCGCCTACGAGGTCGCCCGCAAATACATCACCTACCGCTATGTGCAGGGCCTCAAGCGCACGCGCAACACCACCGACGACCGCATCCTGGCGCTGATCGAGTGCAACAACGAGGAAGTCAAGCAGGAAAACTCCAACAAGAACCCCACCGTCAACTCGGTCCAGCGCGACTATATGGCGGGCGAGGTCAGCAAAGACCTGACGATGCGCATGCTGCTGCCCCCGGAGGTCGTCAAAGCGCACGAGGAAGGCATCATCCACTTCCATGACGCCGACTACTATGCCCAGCACATGCACAACTGCGACCTTGTCAACCTCGACGACATGCTGCAAAACGGCACCGTCATCTCGGGCACGCTGATCGAGAAGCCGCATTCTTTCTCGACCGCGTGCAACATCGCCACGCAGATCATCGCGCAGGTCGCGTCCAACCAGTACGGCGGGCAGAGCATCAGCCTGACCCACCTGGCCCCCTTTGTGGACGTCAGCCGCCAGAAGATCCGCCGCGACGTCGAGGCCGAGATGAAAGAGCTGGGCATCGACCCCGGCGAGGAGAAACTCTCCCAGATCGTGGAGGCCCGCCTGCGCGAGGAGATCAAGCGCGGCGTGCAGACCATCCAGTACCAGGTCGTCACGCTGATGACCACCAACGGCCAGGCGCCGTTCATCACGGTGTTCATGTACCTGGGCGAAGCCGGCGACGACCAGCGCCTGAAGTCTGACCTGGCCATCATCATTGAGGAGATGCTGCGCCAGCGCTACCAGGGCGTCAAGAACGAGGCCGGCGTCTGGATCACCCCTGCCTTCCCCAAGCTGATCTACGTGCTGGAGGAGGACAACGTCCGCGAGGGCACGCCCTACTTCTACCTGACCAAGCTGGCCGCCAAGTGCACGGCCAAGCGCATGGTGCCCGACTATATCAGCGAAAAGAAGATGCGGGAGTACAAACTCTCCAAAGGCGAGACCGAGGGCCACGGCGACGTGTACACCTGCATGGGCTGCCGCAGCTTCCTGACGCCGGACCGCAGCGGCAACGGCTGGGACAACATCGCCAACGCCAAAAACTACGACGGAAAGCCCAAATACTACGGCCGCTTCAACCAGGGCGTCGTGACCATCAACCTGGTGGATGTGGCGCTGTCCAGCGGCGGCGACTTTGACAAGTTCTGGAAGATCTTTGACGAGCGCCTGGAGCTGTGCCACAAGGCCTTGATGTGCCGCCACAACCGCCTGAAAGGCACGCTGAGCGACGCCGCGCCCATCCTGTGGCAGTACGGCGCGCTGGCCCGCCTGAAAAAGGGCGAGACCATCGACAAGCTGCTGTACGGCGGCTACTCCACCATCAGCCTGGGGTACGCCGGCTTGTATGAGTGCTGCAAGTATATGACCGGCCGCAGCCACACCGACCCGGCCGCCAAGCCCTTTGCGCTGCAAGTCATGCAGCACATGAACGACGCCTGCGCGGGCTGGAAACAGCAGCACAACATCGACTTCAGCCTCTACGGCACGCCGCTGGAGTCCACGACCTACAAGTTTGCCAAATGCCTGCAGAAGCGTTTTGGCGTGATCGCCGGCATCACCGACAAGAACTATATCACCAACTCCTACCACGTGCATGTGGCCGAGCAGATCGACGCCTTCACCAAGCTCAAGTTTGAAAGTGATTTCCAGAAGCTCAGCCCCGGCGGCGCCATCAGCTATGTCGAGGTGCCCAACATGCAGGATAACCTCGAGGCCGTCATCAAGGTGATGCAGTTCATCTACGAAAATATCATGTACGCCGAGCTCAACACCAAGAGCGACTACTGCCAGGTGTGCGGCTACGACGGCGAGATCCAGATCGTCGAGGAGGACGGCAAGCTGGTGTGGGAGTGCCCCAAGTGCCACAACCGCGACCAGAACAAGCTCAACGTTGCCCGCCGTACCTGCGGCTACATCGGCACCCAGTTCTGGAACCAGGGCCGCACGCAGGAGATCAAGGACCGCGTGCTGCACCTGTAAGCCGGACGATAACCCATTTGAGATCTCCAACTTCAATTCCAGCGTGTACTACAGCAACCCGGATCACCTGCGCTGCCCCTGCCTGGAAGGCAAACTGTTGGCGTGATCCCCCCAAAACAAACGTCCCCGGCGGTTTGCGGAAAATTCCGCAAACCGCCGGGGCTTTTTGTGCGGTGCGGAGGAGCTTTACTCCTCGCCGTCGTCCTCAAACGAGTATGCGTTCAGCTCGTCAAAGTCCAAAAATTCCGCCAGCGTCATGTTAAAAGCGATCGCCACCTTGTGCAGCGTTTTCACGCGGGGGTTTTGGGTAAGCCCGCGCACGATGTTGTCCAGCGTAGACTGCTTGACGCCGCTCATCACCGCCAGTTTGTTGATGGAGATGCCGCGCGCTTTGCACAGCATGCGTATCCTTTTGATATAGAGTTCCGAATACTCCACGGCCGCCGACCTCGCGCTTATCATTACCCATTTTTGGGTTATTATGATAATAGCAACAAAGGCGGTATATATTACCCGAATACGGGTTGACTTCCCTGCAAAAAATGCCGTACAATTAGCACTACCCGTAAACGGGTAGTGCTAAGGAGGCGGTCGGCGTGGCAGCTTGCACATTTTTTGGGCATCGGGATTGCCCGGCCTCGATCCGTCCCGCGCTGCGCAGCGTTTTGCTGGAGTTGATCGAAGAAAAAGGGGTATCGACCTTTTATGTAGGCAGCCAGGGAGCCTTTGACGCGCTGGCCGCCAGCGTATTGCAGGAGCTGCGCGCACAGTACCCGCATATACGCTGCCGCATGGTGCTGGCTTACTTCCCCCGGCAGCAGGACGCCTTTCCGCTGGAGACCCTGCTGCCGGAAGGCATCGAAGCGGTACCCCGGCGGTTCGCCATCTCCTGGCGCAACCGCTGGATGCTGCGGCAAGCCGACTATGTCGTGACCTATGTGACGCACGGCTGGGGCGGCGCCGCACAATTTGCCGCCCTTGCACAGCGGCAGGGGAAGTTTGTGTATGACCTGGCCCCCAAAAGCCGGGCGGGCGGCGCTTGTGGCTTCCCCGCAGAGTAAGGCCGGCCCTGCCGTACCCGCAAAAAAGAAAAACGAGACGGCCACTGCCCCGTCTCGTTTCCCAAAAAAGAAGGAGAAAAACAGAACGTCTTGCCGTTCTTGCAGTGAACGGAGCCCACCCCTCTACAAGTGGAACCCTTCCCGGCCGGACCGGCAGGGCGCTCTGGTATTCTTCCTCTTGCGCAGCGGGAAATTTTCCCTCTGCGTTTTCAGTATACCAGAAAATGGGGCCTTTGGCAAGGGGGTCTTGGGCACTATGCTGTAAAAGTTCTGTAAACTTTTGTGCAGCTTGTACAGACCGGCGGGGCTGCCTTTCGGGTAGCCCCGCCGGGGTGCTTTATTGTGGCAAACGCGCTTACTGCGGGTCGACGGGGACGGTCCAGCCCTTGGTGTCGGGCAGCTTGCCCCACTGGATGCCGGTGAGCGTGTCGTACAGTTTCTGGGTCAGTTCGCCGATCTTGCCGCCGCTGATGTGGGCGACCTTGCCCTCCCAGTCCAGTTCCTTGACCGGGGAGACGACGGCGGCGGTGCCGGTGCCGAACACTTCCTCCAGCTTGCCCTCGTCGGCGGCTTTCATGACGTCGGCGATGGCGAGCTTGCCCTCGATGACTTCATAGCCCCAGTCGCGCAGCAGTTCGATGATGGAGCGGCGGGTCACGCCGGGCAGCACAGTGCCGGTGCAGGCGGCGGTGTAGATCTTGCCGTCGATCTTGAACAGAATGTTCATGCTGCCGACTTCCTCGACGTACTTTTTCTCGACGCCGTCGAGCCACAGCACCTGGCTGAAGCCGCGTTCCTCGGCCAGTTCGCCGGCCTTGATGGACGCCGCATAGTTGCCGCCGCACTTGGTAAAGCCGGTCAGGCCGGGGGCGGCGCGGATGTACTCATCCTCGACATAGATGCGCACGGGGTCGAGGCCCTCGGCATAATAGGCGCCGGAGGGCGAGCAGATGATGGCGAACCGGTAATGCTTGGCCGCGTGCACGCCGAGGCCGACGTCGGTGGCGATGCAGAACGGGCGGATATACAGCGACGCGCCGTCGGCATGGGGCACCCAGTCGCGGTCGACGTCGACGAGCGCCTTGACGGCCTGGACGAAATCCTCCGGCGGGATGGCGGGCATGCCCAGGCGGTCGGCGGAGTCGTTAAAACGGTTGGCGTTGCAGTCGGGGCGGAACAGCTGCACGCGGCCCTCGGCCGTGCGGTAGGCTTTCATGCCCTCAAAAATCTCCTGCGCGTAGTGGAACACCGTCGTGGCGGGGTCCATCTGCCACGGGCCGTAGGGCACGATGCGCGCGTCGTGCCAGCCCTCGCCCTCGGTATAATCCATCAGGAACATATGGTCGCTGAAAATTTTGCCAAAGCCTAGGTTGTTTTCGTCCGGTCTGGCCTTGGGCGACGTCGTTTTGGTGATCTTGATGTCCAGCATAGTTACACTCTCCCTCTCAAATGCATCGCAGCCGGCGGGCCGCCGCACAGCAGCCCGGGAGCCGTTGCCCTTATTATAGCGCTGTAAAGCGGCAAATACAAGCCCCGTTTTGGCGCATGGACGCTTGCGGCGGCGGGCAAAATACGGTACAATAGCGGTATGATACGCCCCCCCGGCGGGAAAGGACGGCATACGCATGATCGAAGGCGTGATTTTTGATATGGACGGGCTGATGTTTGACACCGAGCGCCTGTGGGACACCTTTTGGGAGCCCGCGTGCGCGGCGCTGGGCGTGCCGATGCCCGCCGACACCGCGGCGTTTTACGCCGGCGGGCGCGGCCTGGCCGGCGAAAAGCTCAAGGCACACCTGCGGGCGTTTTTCCCCGGGGTGGACGCGCAGAAGATGCTGGACAAAGTCTGGCAGATCGGCCAGGCGCGGTTTGCCCAGGGCGTGCCCTGCAAGCCGGGCCTGCAGGAACTGCTGGCCCTGCTGGAAGAACGCGGCATCCCGCGCATCGTGGCAAGTTCCAGCCCGCGGGCGATGATCGAGCAGAATTTGCAGACGACCGGCACGGCGCGGTATTTCCACGACGTGGTGTGCGGGGCGGACGTGCAGCACAGCAAACCCGCGCCCGATATCTTTTTGGAGGCCGCGCGCCGCCTGCGGGTGGACATCCGCCGCTGCCTGGTGCTGGAGGACAGCTTTAACGGCGTGCGCGCCGGGCACGCCGCCGGGGCCGTGACCGTGATGGTGCCCGACCTGGCCGCGCCCGACGACGAGATGCGCCGCCTGTACACCCGCTGCTGCCGCGACCTGTACGAGGTGCGTGACCTGCTGCGCGACGGCACGCTGGACGCCCCGGCCTGACGCCTGCCTTAAAAATTTTACGCCCGGCCGCTTGTAACGCGGCCGGTTTTGCGTTATACTGGGGCCGGACGGTCCCCCGGCTTTGCGCCGGGGCGCCGTACTATGCGCTGTACTCCCGATGTGTAGGAGACGGCAGCAGGAGGAAACTGAATATGAACCAAGCAAACCGCCGTGCGGGGCAGACGACCCGCACCCTGACCGAACTGGCGCTGTTGACCGCCGTGGTGCTGGTGATGGCCTCCACCCCGCTGGGCTACCTGCGCGTGGGGCCGCTGACGATGAGCCTGCTGACGGTGCCGGTGGCCATCGGCGCTATGCTGGCCGGCCCGGAGGGCGGCGCGTGGCTGGGCTTCGTCTTTGGCATGACGAGCTTTGTCAACGCCGTCAACGGTACCGGCGGGCTGACGGCCTTCGCCTTCCAGGAAAACCCGCTGGCCTGTTTTTTGACCTGCGTGGCTACCCGCGTGCTGTGCGGCCTGGGCTGCGCGCTTTTGTACCGCACCGCCGCCAAATTGCTGCCGGAGCGGCCCAAGCTGGCCTGCGCCCTGGGCGCGCTGAGCGCCCCCGTGCTGAACACGCTGCTGTTCATGAGCTGTTTGCTGGGCTTTTTTTACGGGATGGAGCAGATCCAGAACCTGATCGACACCTTTGGCGTGACGAACCCGCTGGCGCTGGCGGCCGCGATGGTCGGCCTGCAGGGCCTGATCGAGACCGTCGCCTGCACCGCCGTGGCCACCGCCGTGACGGTGCCGCTGCGCAAGCTGCTGCAGCGCAGCTGACGCTACGCGCTCTCCCCTTTTACTTTTTTGCGCGCCGACCCCGCCGGGTGGGCGCGTTTTGTGTTTGCCGCCGGGCCGTTTGCAAAACGCCGCACGATGCGGTACAATAGAACTGCCCAACGGCCCATACTGTAAAAAGGAGCACCCCGCCGCATGGTCGAGACCTTTACCACCCACATCACGCCCTACGGGCTGGACCGCAACGTCTTTTTGTACCTGCCGGACGGCTGGCAGACTTCCGGCCGGCGCTACCCGGTCGTGTATATGTTCGACGGCCACAACCTGTTTTTTGATTCCACTGCCACCTACGGCACCTGCTGGGGCCTGAAGGAATACCTGGACGCCCACCCCGACGCCATCGTCGCCGCGCCGGAATGCAACCACGAGGGCGACATGCGCCTGCAGGAATACTGCCCCTATGACTCCGACTGGTTCGGCGGCATCCACGGCACCGGCCAACAGTACCTGCAATGGCTCGTGCAGGAATTCAAGCCGTACATCGACGCGCAGTTCCCCACCCTGCCCGGGCGCGAACACACGACCATCGGCGGGTCCAGCATGGGCGGGCTGATGAGCCTGTACGCCGCGGCGATGTACCCGCAGGTGTTCAGCAAGGCGGCCTGCCTGTCGCCGTCGGTGCGGCTGTGCATGGACGAGCTGACCGCCGATCTTCGCCGCGCCACCCTGCCGCCCGACACCCGCTTTTACCTGAGCTGGGGCGAAAAAGAAGCCCACGGCCCGCACGCCCTGGCCCAGTATACCGCCAACGCGCTGGAAGTGACCCGCATTTTGAGCGCGCGCGGCGCGGCCGTCTACCCCTATCTGCAGTTGGAGGGCCGCCACTGCGAGGCCGACTGGCGCCGCCAGCTGCCGCGCTGCTTCGAGTTTTTGTTCGGCTGGCAATAAGCCGGCCGCTGATCTGCTTGCATAAGGAGGTTTTTTACGATGCCGAAAGCTGTGATCTTTTTTGCCCAGGGCCTGGAGGAATGCGAGGGCCTGCTGTGCGTGGACATCCTGCGCCGCGCCGGGGTCGAGGTGACCATCGCCGCCGTGGGCGGCCAGAAAACCGTGACCAGCGCGCGCAAAGTCAACGTGGTGGCCGACGCCCTGGCCGAGGAGCTGGACTACGCCGCCTTTGACGCCTGCATTTTGCCCGGCGGCCTGCCGGGGGTCGACCACCTGAAAGCCGACGCCACCGTGCGCAAGGTCTGCACCGACTACGCCGCCCAGGGCAAGGTCGTGGCGGCCATCTGCGCCGCGCCGACAGCGCTGGCCGCGTTTGGCGTGCTGCAGGGCAAAAAGGCCACCGTCTACCCCGGCATGGACGCGCCGCTCGCCGCCGCAGGGGCCGCGTACACCGGCCTGCCGCTGACCATCGACGGCAACATCGTCACCGGCGAGGCGCTGGGCGCGGCCATCCCGTTTGGGCTGGCGCTGGCCCGCCTGCTGGCCGGGGCCGAGGCCGCCAGCCACGTCAAGGACGCCATCGTCTACCGCTATTGAGCTTTTGCACAAAAATGCCCCCGGGCCCTTGACGGGTCCGGGGGTTCGTGTTTTCCTGGCATAGCCTTAGGATTTATTTGCGGCCGCGCTGCAGTTCGATCCAGGCAAGGTCGCCGCGCTCCAGCCCGTGGATGAGCACCTCGGCCGTGGCGATGTTGGTGGCTACCGGGATGGTGTGCATATCGCACAGCCGCAGCAGCGAGGCGTCGTTGGGCTCGCCGGGTTTGGCGCCGACGGGGTCGCGGAAAAACAGCAGCATATCCACCTCGCCGCAGCCGACCATGGCGGCGACCTGCTCGGCCCCGCCGCGGCCGCCCGGGTACAGGCTGCGCACCTGCAAACCGGTGGCGTCGTGCACGACCTTGGCGGTGACGCCGGTGGCGACAAGTTCATGTTCCGACAAAATGCGCACATAGGCGGTGCAGAACTGGGCCATCAACTCCTTGCGGGAATCGTGGGCGATCAACGCGATCCTCATAACAATCCTCTCTCCCTCTTGTACTTTGGGGGGGGGGGCGCACAGCCCCGCCAAAGGCAACCGTATTTATTATGATATAGGAATTTTGCCCAAATTGCAAGGGGCGCGCGCCCAAAAGCACCAAAAGGCGCGGTTTCCGCCGCCATTTGCTTGACATTTTGCCCAAAACTGTACCGCAAAGTTTGGCAAAACCGCGCGCGGGCGGCATGCTATAATAAGGGAAACAACAGGGCGCGCCGCCGTTTTGCCAAGCGGCGGCCGGGCGGCCCCGGGCCGCCCGCGCCTTGCGCGAAGGAGGAACCCGCTATGAAAAAATCTGCCCAGACGATCCTGCGTCCCGACGCATTTTATACCATCGCCGCCGCCAACGGCCGCGTGCTGGAAGTCGCCGATTTCAACACCGAGAACGGCGCCTCGGTACGGCTGTGGAGCTATGAGGGCCAGCCCTGGCAGCAGTGGCAGTTTGTGGAAGCGGGCGAGGACGAGTACCGCATCAAAAACCGTTTTACCGGCAAGGTGATGGACCTGGCGATGTCGGGCGTGAGCAACGGCACCTGGGTGCACCAGTGGAGCCAGACGTCCGGCGCGGGCCAGCGCTGGCAGGTGGTGGAGGCCGGCGGCGGCCGCGTGAAGCTGCGCAACGTGCTGGCCGACAAAGTGATGGACCTGGTGGATATGCGCGTGGAAAACGGCGCCCAGGCCCAGATCTGGCAGGATGTATCGGGCGAGAACCAGCTGTGGAAGCTGGACCCCGTGCCCGAGCGCCTGCTGGAAAAGAACATCGCCCCGCCGCCCGCCAAGGCGGCCAAAGCCCCGGCCAAGGGCGCGCGGGCGGCCAAGGGCACCCGCACCCAGACCACCAAAAAGAGCGGCGGCAAATCGGCCCGGCGCACCAGCAAAAACAAATGACCCCGCAGCGGGCGGCCCCGGCGGCCGCCCGCTTTTTGCGCGCCGCGCCGGGGTTTTTACGCTTGCGGCGCGGCGCAAAGGCTGTTATAATGTAAAATGCGAGACAAAACACAGAAAGGCTGTACAAACGCTATGCAGTTTACCGAGCTTACCAACGTAGCGCCCGAAATTTTGCGCGCCACCCAGGCCATGGGCTTTACCGAGATGACCGAGATCCAGGAGAAAGCCATCCCCCTGATGATGGCCGGGCATGATATGATCGCCAAAGCCCCCACCGGCACCGGCAAAACGGTGGCGTTCGGCATCCCCATCCTGTCCAAGGTGGACCCCGCCCTGCGCAAACCCCAGGCCGTGATCTTGAGCCCCACGCGCGAGCTGGCGCAGCAGATCGCCCAGGACCTGCAGAACCTGGCGCAGTTTCTGCCCCAGATCAAGATCGTATGCGTCTATGGCGGCGCCGGCATGGACAAGCAGCAGCGCCAGCTGAAAGCCGGCTGCCAGATCGTGGTGGCGACGCCCGGCCGCCTGATGGACCACTACCGCCACCGCGCCATCGACGTTTCGGCGGTGGAGACCGTCGTGCTGGACGAAGCCGACGAGATGCTGAACATGGGCTTTTACAAGGACGTGCGGCATATCATCGACCTGATGAAGCAGCGCAAGAGCCTCTCGATGTTTTCGGCCACGATCAGCCGCGAGGTGCTGGACATCGGCTGGCTGTACCAGCACAACGCCGCCGAGGTCAGCGTGCAGCCGGTGGAGGATTCCAGCCCCAAGATCACCCAGTACAAGCTGCTGACGACGGGCCGCGACAAACTGGCCGACGCCGCGCAGCTGATCATCTCGGAAAATTACAAGCGCGTGATGATCTTTTGCAACACCAAATACAACACCGGCATGCTGGCCAACCAGCTGGCGCGCCTGCACTTCAATGTCGACTGCCTGCACGGCGACCTTTCGCAGGCCGAGCGCAACCGCATCATGACGCGCTTCAAGGCCGGGGAGATCGCGGTGCTGGTGGCCACCGACGTGGCGGCCCGCGGCATCGACGTGTCTGACGTGGACGCCGTCATCAACTACGACGTGCCGGAGGAAAACGAGCACTACACCCACCGCATCGGCCGCACCGGCCGCGCGCGCAAGCAGGGCGCGAGCTACCTGTTCTACACCAAAGACGAGGAAAAGCGCGTGGACCAGCTGCTGCGCCTGACCCGCAACCTCGACGACTGCAAGGCCGTCAAGTTCGATTTCAACCACGAGCACCTGGTGGTGGCCGACGAGGCCCCGCAGGACCGGTTCCAGATCAAAGCGTATTTTTAACGGCGCACAGCAGCCGGGGCGAAAGCCCCGGCTGTTTTTGCTGCGGGGGGCAAGGCATAAGCCGTGCCGGACAGGCGGGGCGGTATGGTCACGCAGGGTTGCCGGTTGGTTGCCCGTTTCCGTCGCTCTGTAGGGCGGGCGTTTACGCCCGCCGCGAACATTGCATTTGTTAAAAATCATCGGTGCGGCGGGGTCAAGACCCCGCCCTACAATACAAAACAAACGGCATACAACCCATAAACGGGCGGTAATCGCACCGTTTTGCGGGCGGCATATATGCCGCCCCTACGCATGGACCGAACGCGGTCGCGACGCAAAAACGGTATTTTGAGGCAAACGGCCACGGGCCGCATGTATGCGGCCCGCAAACCTGCCGCCGCTACCCGTCTCCAAGGTCATAGACGCGGTACCCTTGTTTGTAGGGGAGGCATATATGCCTCCCGGCAGGGGTGCGCCCCACGCGGGGTTTACGGTTGGTTGCCCGTTCCCCACGGTTTGTAGGGCGGGGTCTTGACCCCGCCGAACATTATTATTTTTCAATTTTGAAAAGACAATCGGTGCGGCGGGCGTGAACGCCCGCCCTACCATGCGAGATACACGCCATACAAACCATAAACGAGCGGTACGGACAATGTTTTGCGGGCCGCATGCATGCGGCCCCTACAATACGAGGGAAACGCCATACAAACCGTGAACGGATGGCGCGGGCAACGTTTCGCAGGCGGCATATATGCCGCCCCTACGCATAGACCCAACCCCATCGCAATACAAAAACGGTATCATAAGGCAAACGCCCCCTCCCCTGCCCGGCTTTTTTACCAAAAAAGTCGGGCAGGTTTTATCTGAATCGCTGAATTTTTCAAAAATTAACAATTTGTTCATGCTTTCACGGATTTCTCCACCGTAACTCCACTTTCGTTTTGTATGATAGGTGCAAGAAATCCTGCCCCTATATGAAGGAGGAGATGTTATGAAAAAACGGTATATCCAATGCTTCTGCCTGCCGCTGGCCTGTGTTTTTGCGCTGACTGCCTGCGCGCCGGCCGACGCCGATGCCGAACCGCTGCCCATCGAAGTCCCCCCGCCGGTCGAGCAGACGAACGAGGGGCTGACGATCTTCTATACAGATCTCGATGGTTCACAAACCAGTATTATGGATGCAGCCATCAGCCTGTACAATCAGCAGCATCCCGACCGGCTCGTTACTGCCGAAAAAATTTTTACCGATGGGTCCAACACTGTACGCGATAACGAAACCCAGCAGATGCTCACCGAGGTAATGGCCGGTGAAGGGCCGGATCTGATTTTCTTTATAGACGACAGTATGGATATTGAAAAGATGGCCCGGCGCGGTGTGTTTGCCGACCTCGAACCCTATTTTGAAGCAGACAACTTTGATTGGTCGGGCTATAACCAGACCGTCATGGACGCCGGCGTCTGGGACGGCCACCGTCTGGTCATCCCACTGGAATACCAGATTCCGATGCTCTACACCTCCCGGACCGCCCTGGCGGAGACCGGCTTTTCGGTGGAAAACTGCGACACTTTCAAAGGCTTTTTGTCTGAAGCGGAAAAGGTGCAGAATACACCCGGACAAACGCGAAGCCTGTTCCGCACGATTCTTGCTTTCAATGACTTTGCGCAGTATGCGGGGATCCCCTATATCGACTATGACCGGCAACAGGCCGACCTGTCGTTCCCGGAGTTGGAGCGGGGAACCGAGATCCACAAAAATCTGACCGACCTGCACTACGACGAAGATGCCCTGAGCGGTGCAGCCGATATTCGGGATGGTTCTGCTTTATGGATACACCCACTCTTTACACTAGACGGCTTTTTGATGGGGGCAGGGGTTATCAACACCTTTGATGAGGCTGTCATGATGCCGATTCGTGACATAGAGGGAGAGATTCAGGCGGAAATTACCTGTTCTGTCGCTGTGCGCAACAGCAGCCCCAACCTGCAAAACGCATATAATTTTATCAAGTTCCTGCTGAGTGAAGAATTCCAACAGGAAACGCTTGACTGGAGATACACCGCCTTTTCCGTGTTAAATTCTGCCAACGAGGCATACTACCGGCTCCAAACCGTAGAACGTTCTTCCCCTATCGTCGCCAAGGGCAGCAATCCCTATGGGTTCGAATCGTTTGATGCACCGCAGGAAGATTTCGACGAACTGATGTCCTACACCGGCCAGATCACCGGCGCCTTTTATACATCTTCTCAAACGCAGTTTTTGGATCTCATGCAAGGGTATTTAAGCGACGAAAGCTCCTATAAGGACGCAGTAGACGCCGCCGAAAGCCGGTTGAACATCTATCTTTCAGAATAACCGCTGCAGCGGGCGCACAAAACCGGGCCGAGGCATAAGCCCCGGCCCGGTTTGCCGGCGGTATCGGTCTCAGCGCCCGGCGGGCAGCGTAAAGACGAAGCGGCACCACTTGCCCTCTTCGCTTTCGGCGTGGATCTGCCCGCCCGAAAGGTTGACGAGAATCTTGCAGATATGCAGCCCCAGGCCGCTGCCGCGCGTGTTCATCCCGCGGGAGCGGTCCTCTTTATAAAACCGTTCAAACACAAAGGGCAGCGCCTCGGCGGCAATGCCGGCGCCGGTGTTCTCGATGCGGACTTCCACCATCTTGCCGTCCTTGCTTTTTTGGGCCGAGAAGGTGATGGCCCCGCCCTCGGGCGTGAACTTGATGGCGTTGTCGACGATGTTGTAGACGATCTGGTGCACAAAATCCGGGTCGGCGTAGATGGCCAGCGGCGGCCCGCCCAGGCCCTGGATGTCGATCTTGCCGTCCTCGATGCGCTGTTCGTCGCTGAACACGACGTCGTTGACGGTTTTCCACAAATCGTAGCTGCGGGCGTGCACCGGCACCTCGCCGGCTTCCAGCTTGGTGATGTCCAGCATGTTCTGCACCAGGCGCGCCAGGCGGCCGGTCTCCTGCGAGACGATGGTGAGGTAGTGGCGGTTTTCCTCGGGCGGGATGGTGCCGTCCAGCATGCCGTCGATGAACCCTTTGATCGTCGTCATGGGGGTGCGCAGCTCGTGCGCGATGTTGCCCATGAACTGCCCGCGGGAATTGTCGATGGTCTGCAGGCGGGCGGCCATGTTGTTAAAGGTGGTGGCGAAATCCGCCAGCTCCACACAGCCGTCCACCGGGGCGCGGGCGGTGAAATCGCCGCTGCCCAGGCGGCGCGCGGCGTCGCTGATGTCCTCGATGGGGCCGGTGATGCGCCGGGCCAGCACCCAGCACAGCAGGCTGCACAGCAGCAATATGGCCGCCGCCGAGATGCCGAACATGATGAGCATATCGCCCACGTAGGCACCCAGCGCATCCATGGGGCTGGCGGCGAACAGGTAGCCCGCCGTGCCGCCCATGTCGATGCGGCGGCCGGCCGTATAGTACTTTCCGTCATACACGCCGTCCAGCGTGCCGGCCACAAACAGGTCCTGCCCGGCGTCCATCTGGGCCAGGATCTCCCGCGGGACGGGCTGGGCCGTGAAACCCCCGCCGCGGGTGTGCAGCAGCACCGTGCCGTTTTCGTCCGCCACAAACACCATCGCGCCCGAGGCGGTGTTGAACAGCTCATACCCGCTGCGGGCGCTGTCGGCGCGGTCGGTGCCCAGCGGGGCGGTGACGATGTAGCCGGCCTCGGCAAAGCGCTCGCTGAGGGCGGTCGCGCCGTCGAGGATGGCGGTCAGTGCGGTCTTGCGCTCGTTGACGAAATACGCGGCGGAAAGCGCTGTCTGGATGGCGCACATAAAGCCAAGCCCCAGCACCAGCACCGCCGCAATGGTGGAGAAAAACTCCCGGCTGATGGTGTTGCGGCGGCTCATTCCTTGACCTCGAACTTATAACCGACGCCCCACACCGTCTTGAGGCTCCACTGGTCGGACGCGCCCTCGAGCTTTTCGCGCAGGCGCTTGACATGTACGTCGATGGTGCGGGAGTCGCCGTAATACTCAAACCCCCACACCTCGTCCAGCAGCTGGTCGCGCGTATAGACGCGGTTGGGGTGGCCCGCCAGGCAGGCCAGCAGTTCCAGCTCTTTGGGCGGGGCCTCGACGACTTTGCCCTTGACCTTGAGCTCGTAGCGGTTCATGTCCAGGTGCAGGTTGTCGAAATCATAGACGCCCTTGGTGTCGTCCTCTTTGGTGGAACGGCGCAGCACCGCCTTGATGCGGGCCGTGACCTCCTTGGCGTCAAAGGGCTTGACGATGTAGTCGTCGGCGCCGAGCTCCAGGCCCAGCACCTTGTCGTAGGTCTCTCCCTTGGCTGTCAGCATGATGATGGGGGTGTCGCCCTTGGCGCGCAGTTTGCGGCAGACCTCCCACCCGTCCATGACCGGCATCATGACGTCCAGCAGCACCAGGTCGGGGTGCAGCTTGTCAAACGCCTCCAGCGCGGCGGCGCCGTCGTGCGCCATCGTGACGTCGTACCCCTCTTTGACAAGGTAGAGACGCAGCAGCTCGCAGATATTCTTATCGTCGTCCACGACGAGGATCTTTTCGTTGGCCATTTTCATTTTCCTCCGTTCTGCGGGGCGCGGCGGCAGCCCCGCGCTGGTCAGGCCGGGGGTTTTGCGCGCGGCAAAGCGCGCCCCGGCCGCTTTAGGCCTATTATACCACGGGGCTTGCGCAAAAACGGTATAATAGCCGCCCTTGTGGCTATTATACCGCATAATTGTGGATAAAAAAAGAACGCCGCGGCGGTTTTTGGCATTTTGTTGCCATGGCGCGCCGTTGTGTGTATAATAGGTACGAGACTGAACCGCCAAAAGGAGCGATACTACCATGAAACTGGGAATTTTGGGCCTGCCCAACGTGGGCAAGTCGACGCTGTTCAACGCCATCACCTCGACGCGCAACGCGCAGGCCGCCAACTACCCCTTCTGCACCATTGAGCCGAACGCCGGCATCGTGGCCGTGCCCGACCCGCGGCTGGACAAACTGGCCGAGGTGTGGCAGACCGATAAAAAGACCCCTGCCATCGTCGAGTTCGTCGACATCGCCGGCCTTGTCAAGGGCGCGGCGCACGGCGCGGGCCTGGGCAACAAGTTTTTGGGGCATATCCGCGAATGCGACGCGCTGGTGCATGTGGTGCGCTGCTTTGACGACGACAACATCGTGCATGTGGTCGAGGACGTCAACCAGCCCGAACCCGTGGACCCGCTGCGCGACATCGACGCCATCGACCTGGAGCTGATCCTGGCCGATTTGGAGGTCGTCAACCACCGCCTGGCCCGCCAGCAGAAAGCCGCCAAGACCGGCAACAAGGCGGCCGCGGCCGAGGCCGCCTGGCTGGCCGAGCTGGCTGCCCACCTGGAAGCCGAAAAGCCCGCGCGCACCTTTGCCTTTGACGCCGCCGACGACGCGCAGGCCGCCGCCCGCAAGGAACTGGGGCTGCTTTCGGCCAAGCCGGTGATCTACGCCTGCAACGTGGGCGAGGATGATTTGCTGGAGGGCTTGGCCGGCAACCGCTACTACCCGCTGGTGGCCGAGCGCGCCGCCGCCGAGGGCGCGCAGGCGCTGCCGATCTGCGCCAAGACCGAGGAGGACATCGCCGATGCCACCCCGGAGGAAAAGCTCGCCTTTTTGCAGGAGATGGGCATCGAGTCCACCGGCCTGGACAAGCTCATCAAAGCCAGCTACGACCTGCTGGGGCTCATCAGCTTTTTGACCGACGGCAAAAAAGAATGCCGCGCCTGGACCATCAAAAAGGGCACCAAGGCCCCCCAGGCCGCCGGCAAGATCCACACGGACATCGAGCGGGGCTTCATCCGGGCGGAGGTCATCGCCTATGACGACATGATCGCCTGCGGCAGCGTCAACGCCGCCAAGGAGAAGGGCCTGCTCCGCAGCGAGGGCAAGGAGTACGTGGTCCAGGACGGCGACATGATCTACTTCCGGTTCAACGTGTGATGACGGATCAGGAGAGACTGGCGGCCTACGACCGTATGTACGCAGACCTTCTGGCCGAGCGGGACAAGGTGGCCGCGGACATGGACAAGCTCCGCTCCGCGGGGCGAAACCGGGGCGCATCCTTCCAGCAGCTGCTGGCCCAGAAGCTGACGGTGCAGAACCTGATCGGCCGGTTCGAGATCTACGGCATCAAAGAGACATGAACAAGCAGGCAGGCGCTTTCAGCGCCTGCCTGTCTTTTGGTTGGAGGAGAATTTTGCTCCGGCGGGAACATCTCGGCAGTCCCCGGCGTGTATAGAGTGAAGGGCGCTTTTCAGACGAGAGAAAGGAGGCATTGCATGGAAGAGTCAGAGATCCTGCTGCGCAATGCCATGGAGCACCACGGCTCCGTCGTGTACCGGCTGGCGCTGTGCCGGATGCAGAGCATCCAGGACGCGGAGGACGTGTACCAGGACGTCTTTCTCCGGCTGCTGGACCAGGACACGTCCGATTGGGATGAGGAGCACCTGCGGGCGTGGCTGCTGCGGTGTACAGTCAACCGCTGCTGCGACCTGCACCGCTTCCGGCTGCGGCGGCCGGTGCTGGCCCTGGCGGACCTGCCGGAGATGGCGGCGCCGGACAGCGGCGCCGCCGAGCTGTGGGACGCGGTGGCCCGCCTGCCGGAAAAGCTGCGCATCCCCATCCACCTGTACTATGCCGAGGGGTATTCCACGGAGGAGATCGCCGGGCTGCTGGACATCCCGGCGGCCACGGTCCGCACCCGGCTCCGCCGGGCCCGGAAGAGACTGAGAGACACGCTGGGAGGAGACGACCATGAAGAAGAACGCATATCGCGATTTGACAGAGCAGATCCAGCCCCCCGCCGGGCTGAATGACCGGGTGCTGTTCGCCGCCCGGCGGCGGGCGGCGGAGCGGGAGACGCCCGCCCCGAAGCGGCTGCTGCCGAAGCGGCGGACGGCCTTCCGGGCGGCGGTGTGCGCCGCCTGCGCCCTGG
>DXEI01000091.1 GCA_019115045.1 Candidatus Gemmiger excrementipullorum
CGTTTCCGCTGCGGAAATTTTGCCTTTGCCGCGCACTTTTTTACCAAAACACGCGCCAAACCCGTTGACCGCGCCCCAACTGCGCAGTACAATGAGAAAAAACGCGCGGCGGGACACTTCCCCGCTGCGCAGCCACCGGGAGGGCTGCCGTATGAAGATCACCGACGTAAAAACCGAAGTCGTGCATATCCCGCTGAAGAAGCCGTTCCGCATCGCGTTTGCGGTGCAGGACCACTCGGTCAATGTGCTGGTCAAGATCATGACCGACGACGGCCTGTGGGGCATCGGCGAGGCCGCGCCCTTTGAGCCGGTGACCGGAGAAAACGCCGGCACCGTGCTGGAGGTGCTCAAGCTGTTCCGGCAGGGGCTGATCGGCCGCGACGCGCTGGACATCGAGGGCGCGCACCGCATGATGGACGGCCTGATCGCCGGCAACACCGCCGCCAAGGCCGCGGTGGACATTGCGCTGTACGACCTGCGCGGCAAGGCGATGGGCCAGCCGCTGTACAAGGTGCTGGGCGGCGGCAAAAACCAGTTCGTCACCGATATGACCGTCGGCATCGACACGCCGGAGGCGATGGCCGCCGAAGCGCGCGAGCGGGTCGAGAAGGACGGCTTCAGCGTGCTGAAGATCAAGGCCGGCATCTGCCCGGCGGACGACGTGCGCGCCCTGCAGCTGATCCGCGAGGCAGTGGGGCCCCACATCCGCCTGCGGGTGGACGCCAACCAGGGCTATACCTACAGCGACGCCGTGCGCACGCTGAAAGCCTTTGCCGAGCTTGGCGTCGAAGCCGTGGAACAGTGCCTGCCCGGCTGGGACCTGGAAGGCATGCGCGACCTGCGCGGGCGTGTGGACATCAAGCTGATGCTGGACGAAGCCGTCCACTCCCCCATCGACGCAGCGCGGGCCTGCCGGATGGGCGCAGCCGACAGCATCAACATCAAGCTGATGAAATGCGGCGGGCTGTACCCGGCGCAGCAGATCAATGCCATTGCCGAGGCCAACCACGTCGAGTGCATGGTGGGCTGCATGGTGGAGACGAAAGTCGCCATGGCGGCCGGCGCGGCGCTGGTGGCCGCGCGCGACAACATCACCGAGGCGGACTGCGACAGCTTTATGTCGGCCGTCGACCCCGAGATGGGCATGCCCGGCGGCTTTACCGTGCAAAACGGCGTATACACCCTGGGCGACCGGCCGGGCCTGGGGCTGGACATCGACTTTTAAGCCCGCCGGGCAGGAAAGGCGGCCAACGCGATGGACAACACAAGACGGTTCGACCTCTATGTTTCGGGCATTTTGTATGCCCGGCTGCAGCTGGGCGGGCAAACGCCGCTGCTGCAAAAGCTGGATGTGTACAGCGGGGCGTTTTCCCCCTGGGGGCCGCTGACGCCGGAGGACCGGGATTTTTACAAGAGTTTTGTCAAGCTGGACCTTGGCCGCATCGCCGAGGCCCTGCCCGCCTACGAAGCTGCGCTGCGCGGCCGGGGCGAGGTGTGGGTCGACGGCGAGCGCTATACCAGCGACGACGGTGTGACCTACCGCCAGCGGGACGTCAAGTTCCCCGCCAACAAACGCATGGAGGGTGGGCGGCTGACCGCCGTCTGCTGCCCCGCGCGGGAGATGGCGGTGGCCCTGGTGGAGCCCGGGCAGGAGGACACGACCTTTTTGCGGGGCTGGCGGCGCGAGCGCCCCGCCGAAACGCTGTGGCCGGTGGTTTATGACGGCGAACACGCCGTGCCGATGCGCGACGGCGTGCGCCTGGCCACCGACGTCTACCTGCCCGCAGGCTGCCCCGGCCCGGTGCCCGCCGTACTGGTGCGCACGCCCTACGGCAAGGAGGACGGGCGCGAAGCCTACTACCGCTATGTGCAGCGCGGCTACGCCGTGGTGATCCAGGACGTGCGCGGCCGCAACAAAAGCGAGGGCGAATGGATGCCCAACTATTACGAGGTGGAGGACGGCGACGACACGCTGAACTGGATCGCCGCGCAGCCCTGGTGCAGCCGGCGCATCGGCATGGTGGGCGGGTCCTACCTGGGGTTTGTGCAGTGGGCGGCGGCCGCCAGCGGCAACCCGTACTTAAAAGCGCTGATCAGCGTGGTATGCGCGGGCAGCCCCTTTGTGGACCTGCCGCGGCGGGGCGGGTCGTTTACCTCCGGCTCGCTGGCGTGGGCGTTTGCGGTCTCGCAAAAGCAGTTCAAGCCGGAATTGATGGAGCGCAACGACTGGGACGAGGTGCTGAACATCCGCCCGCTGGCCGACCTGCCCCGCCAGGCGCTGGGCTACGACGTGCCGTTTTTGACGCGCTGGCTGCAGCCCGGCGACTACGACGATTTCTGGCGCCAGGCTGACTGGAGCGCCCGCGCGCAGGGCGCGGTGATCCCGGCGCTGATCCAATCCGGCTGGTTTGACGACAACGGCATGGGCACCACCGAGGCGCTGGACCTGACGGCGCAGTACCCGCGCGGGCTGCGCAAGGTCATTTTGGGGCCGTGGCAGCACAGCGGCAACAGCCGGTACGACCTGCATGCGCTGCGCTTTGGCCCCGACGCGCTGCGGTTTGACCTGGACCGGCTGTATTTCCGGTGGTTCGACCACTTCTTGAAAGGCATCGACAACGGCGTGGAACAAGGCCCGCCGGTGGAGTATTACACCACCGGGCAGGAGCGCTGGAAAACCGCTGCGACCTGGCCGCCGGAGAACACCGCGCAGACGGCGCTTTACCTGGCCGGCGGCACGCCGGGCTGGGGGCGGCTGGTGGGCGCGCCCCCGCCGCACGAAGGCGCCGACGCCTACGACTACGACCCGCGCGACCCTGCCGTGCATATCATCGACCTTTCGGAAAACGAGCTGGAAGTGCCCGAGGACTACACCGAGCAGGAGCAGCGCCCCGACGTGCTGTGCTTTACCACCGACGTGCTGGAGCACGACCTGGTGGTGACCGGCGATATGACGGTGCGGCTGTATGTGTCCTCCGACGCGCCGGACACCGACTTCGTCGTGCGCGTCACCGACGTCGACGCGCAGGGGCGTTCCCGCAAACTGGCCGACGGCATGCGCAGCGCGCGGTACCGCGGCGGGTTTGACCACGCGGAGTTTTTGCAACCCGGCGAGGTCGTGCCGCTTGTGATCCGCACGACCAAGATCTCGCACTGTTTCGCCAGGGGGCACCGGCTGCGGCTGACGGTGACCTCCAGCGCCAAAAACTTTATCTTCCCCCACAGCAACACGCGCGAGGGCTACCACAGCGCGCGCACCGTGGTGGCGCACAACGCAGTGCACTACGGCGGGCGCTGGCCCGCCTGCCTGCTGCTGCCGGTGGAGGAGCGATGACCCCGGCCCGCAAAAAAAAATGAAAGCGCCCGGCAAAAAAACTCTTGACTCTGTCTTCTGTTTGTGCTATTATATTTGAGCACCCAAAAACAAGGTGCCCCATGTCGCGGGGTAGAGCAGATGGTAGCTCGTCGGGCTCATAACCCGGAGGTCGCAGGTTCAAGTCCTGTCCCCGCAACCAACAAAGAACGGTAAGACGTCAAGTTTTACCGTTCTTTTTCTTTTGCAGGCCGCAAAAAAAGAAAAGTGGTAACAAAGTGGTAACTCATTTGTTACCATCTCCGAAAATCACGCTGCTCAGGGTGTCCCCCGCCCTGATTTTGGCGGAGTCGATGATGTGGGCATAGCGCTCGGAAACGGTGGCGGGTTTGTCACCGATAAAGGCAGCTGTCGTCACAATGTCAGTACCGTTCGCCACAAGGATGGATGCCACCGCATGGCGGAAGGCGTGGGGGTTCAGGTGGGGAAAATTCGGGTTTTCCTTTTGCAGCCTGTCCCCCATACGGTTCAGATACTGTGTAATGTTGTCCGGATTCATAGGTCCCCCGTACTCATTGGTAAACAAGTAGCCGCTTTCCTGCCAGAGATCCCCGTACCATTCCGGCTGTTCGCCGCGCCATTTTAGGTAGCGGCGCAGGATTTCGTCCATCTGCGGGGTAATCGGCAGCTGGCGCGGCTTGCGCTTTTTGGGGTAAGGCTTCTCGTACACACCGTTCTTGGGGTCGTACATGACGCAGGAACAGATGGTGATGGTCTTGCCCCTCAGGTCTACGGCACTTAGCTTAATGCCGGCGCACTCCCCGCGCCGGATGCCGTAGAGCATCAGCACGTGGATCAACGTGTACCACTTGACGCTCTCGTTCTCCAGCGCCTGACGGATCAGCGCCAAGTCGGCGGGCTGGTAGTAGTTCGGCATCGGCGGGTCTGCCACAGGCGGCGTGGCATCACGGCAGGGGTTGAACGCAATCAGATGCTTGCGGATGGCGTGTTCCATAATGGTGGAGATAACATGGTGATGTTCCAACACTGTTTTGCGGGAAAGTCCGCCGCCGGTTTTCTTGTTCTGCCCCGGCTTGAGCAGCATGGCGTAGAAATCGTCCAGCATATCGCCGGTGATTTCGTCCACGGGCGTCTTGCCTAAGTACGGATTGATGCGGGAATCCAGCATATCCTGATATCGTGCGAGGGTGCTTTTCTCCTTGCCGGTGCGTTCCTTAATTTCCATAACCTTAACGGCAAAATCCTCGAACGAGATGCATTTCGGTTCGGCGGCTTTTGCCGCTTCTTCTTTTTCACGGGCTGTGATAAGCTCGCACTCTTCCTCAAAATGGACGGTTTCGCGCTGGATCAGCGTTTCGATCTGCCGCGCGTTCAATTCGGGCGGAACACGGACCGTTTTGATAAAAGGCGGGAGTTGCTTGCCGAATTCATCCCTCCCGTGAAAAACGTGGATACGAAAAGAAATAAGGGTTCCAGCCTTATTGTAGCGTTTCTCAACCGATGCCATGGTTCGGTTTGTTTTCGTCGATGGTAAGTCCGAAATAGCGTTCTACATCGTCCAACGCCACCAGATACTTTGACCCGGCTTTACGGCTGGGGATTTCCTTGTGCAGCACCAGCTGACGAATGTTGTGTGCGCTGATGGCACAGCCGGGATCACGTTTGCGCAGTTCATCGGCTGCGCCTTGAATAGTACGGATACGGTTCATAAAAGAGGTCCTTTCTCGCGTTTTACAGATGCGAAAGCTGTTTCGGAAGTTTTGGCATATTGGATTATCAAGACGCTATGCAAATGTACTTTTAAGTTACATATGCTACATCTGAATTATATAGTACTTTTAAGTTACTGTCAATCGTTTTTACAAAAATATTTTAAGGAAAACACAAGAAAATTCTCGCTCTTGTATAGATAGCAAAAGTTTGTTATAATGAGGTTGTTCCTTAAAAGTACAGAACCGAGGCGGAGGGTAAAGGTATGTCAATGCGTTGGACAACTGTGAGTGATAGAGATTTTACGTTGATGCGTGATGAATTCGGAAACTACTCTCACTCTGCAGATAAGACACCGATCAGTTTTCAAGAACAGAAGAAGATTTTGGGCAACCGTATCAAACGGTTGCGCCTTTACCGAGAAATGACGCAGGAGGAAGCCGCAGAAAAAACAGGAATCAATGCGACCCTGTGGCGGCATTATGAATATGGTCTGAAAATGCCCC
>DXEI01000092.1 GCA_019115045.1 Candidatus Gemmiger excrementipullorum
TTTTGGACGAACCGACGAACCACCTGGACATCGACACGATGGAATGGCTGGAAAATTACCTCAAAACCTACCGCGGCGCGGTGCTCGTCGTCAGCCATGACCGCTATTTTCTCGATGCGGTCTGCACGCAGATCTGGGAGCTGCGCGGCAAAAGCATCCATACCTACCGCGGCAACTATTCGGCTTATTTACCGCAGCGCCAGGCCGCCGACGAGCGCCAGCAGAAACTGCACGACGCCGCGGTCGAAAAAGCGGCGAAATTGCAGGACTACATCGACCGCAACCTGGTGCGCGCCTCCACCACCAAAATGGCGCAGAGCCGCCGCAAACAGCTGGAAAAGCTGGAAATCGTCGACGCGCCGGAACCGGAAGCGTGGAATCTGCATTTCCGCTTTGCCTACGACATCGAGCCCTACGACGAGCTGGTCATCCTGAAGGATCTGACCGTCCGCATCGGGGAACGCACCCTGATCGACGGCCTGACCTACACGGTGCACCGCGGCGACAAACTGGTCATCGCCGGGCCCAATGGCGCCGGCAAATCCACGCTGCTGCAGGTGCTGGACGGCAAACGCCGCCCCAGCGGCGGCATGGTGCGCCTGGGCAGTGGGGCCAAGCCGGGGGTGTTCACCCAGCAGCAGGCGCGCCGCGCCGGGCGCGTCATCGACGCGATCTGGAACCAGTACCCGCGTTTTACCGAGCTGGAAGTCCGCAGTCACCTGGCGCGCTTCGGCTACCGGGGCGAGGAGGTCTTTAAGGACTGCGCGCAGCTTTCCGGCGGGGAACTGGCCCGCCTGCGCTTTGCCGAGATGGCGCTGGAACGCCCCAACCTGATGTTTTTGGATGAGCCGACGAATCACCTGGACATCTATATGCGCGAAAGCCTGACCGAGGCGCTGGCGGCCTATACCGGCACGCTGCTGCTCGTCACCCATGACCGGTACCTGATGCAGGCGTTGGGCTGCCCGATCTTGTATTTGGAGGATGGCAAAGCGAATTTCTACCCGGACTTTGCGGCCCTGAAAAACCGCGAGGCCGCTGCGCCGGGGCCGGCGCTGCCCCAGCCCGAAGCCAAAAAGCAGGGCTACGGCAAAGAGCAGCGCCGCCGCCGTGCCGAGGTGCGCACCCGCTTAAAAGCCGTGGAAGCCGAGATCGAAGAGCTGGGCGCGCACATCGTGGAACTGGAAAACGAGATCAACGACCCGGAAGTCCTGCGCGACCACCTGCTGCTGCGCGACAAGTGCGACGAGCTGGACGACACGCGCTTCCACCAGCAGGAACTGTTCGACGAATGGGAACGCCTTGCCCAGGAACAGGAAGAACTGGAAGCCGACGAGGCATAAGCCCGGTTACCGATCTGTAACTTGTATTCTGGCCAAAAAACGGTATACTGAACTTTGTATATACGCTGAAGTACCGGCGGCACAAAGCAGGCAGCAGCCTTTTGGCCGCCATCGCAAGTCGGGGAGATCATTTTGCAGACGACGATCATCATAGCCACGCATAAGCCGTACTGGGTGCCGGACGATCCCATGTATCTTCCGGTCCAGATGGGGCATGCCATCCACCCGGCCATCGGTTACATCGGGGATGATACCGGCGAGAATATCTCAGAGCGCAACGCCAATTTCTGCGAACTCACCGGCCTGTACTGGGCGGCCCATAATATCGAGTCGGACTACATCGGCATCGTGCACTACCGGCGCTACTTTGCCAGCCGCAAAAAAAGCCGCTTTGCCCCTAAAAAGGACCGCGTCATCGGTCACGAGGAACTGGCGTCGATTTTGGCGACCACCAACGTCGTGCTGCCCAAAGAGCGCCACTATTTTATTGAGACGAACTATACGCAGTATATCCATGCGCACCACAAGCAGGATCTTACGGTCACGCGCGCCATCATCGCGCGCAAATGCCCCGAGTATCTGCCTGCGTACGACCTGTACATGTCCAAGACGCACGGGCATCATTTCAACATGTTCGTGATGAAACGGGAGCTGCTGTGCCACTACTGTGCCTGGCTGTTCGATATCCTGTTCGAGTTGGAGCGCGAGCTGGATATGACCGGCTACTCCGACAATGACAAACGTGTGTTTGGCTTTGTCAGCGAGCGCCTGCTGGACGCCTGGCTGACGACCAACAACATCCACTACGAAGAACTGGACCTTGTGTATATGGAACATCAGAACTGGCTGCACAAAGGCTTCTCCTTTTTGCGGCGCAAGTTCTTCCCCCGCGACCATGGGTAAGGCGCTGCGTGTGGCGGCCGTGGTCGTCACGTACAACCGTCTGGCGCTGCTGCGCCAATGCCTGGCGGCGCTGCAGGCGCAGACCGTGGCGCCTGCGGCGGTGTTCGTCATCGACAATGCCAGCACCGACGGCACCGGTGAAGCGGTGCGCGCCATGGCGTGGCCGCAGCTCATCTACCGCAACACCGGCAGCAACCTTGGCGGCGCCGGCGGGTTTGCCTATGGCGTGCGGGAGGCCGCCCTGGCCGGGTACGACGCTTTGTGGCTGATGGACGACGATACCCTGCCGCAGCCGCAGGCGCTGGAAGCGCTGCTGCAGGCGGACGAAGCGCTGGACGGCGCCTATGGCTGGCTGTCGAGCCGGGCCCTGGCCCCCGACGGCAGCGACCAGCCGATGAACCGCCAGCGCCGCACGCCGTATACCGACCTGCCCGGCTATGACGGCGAGCGCATTCCGGCCGTGATGGCGAGCTTTGTTTCGCTGTTTTTGCGCACCGACCGCGTGTGGGCCTACGGGCTGCCGATCGCGGAGTTTTTTATCTGGTCTGACGACTGGGAGTATACCCGCCGCCTTTCGCTGGCGCGGCCCTGTTATGTGGTGCCGGCCAGCCGGGTGATCCACGCCATGCAAAACCCCGGCACCGTCAACATCGCGGCCGACGCACCGCAGCGCTGGGCGCGCTACCGCTATTTTTACCGCAACGACGTGGTGCTGTACCGCCGCGAAGGTCTGCGCGGCTGGCTGTGGCTGCTGGCCAAAGACCTTTGGCACACCGTGCAGGTCCTGCGCGACCGGCGCGGGCAGCGCCTGGTTCGCATCGCTACGATCTGGCAGGGGTTTGCCGCCGGGGTGCGGTTCCACCCCGCCATCTCTTATCTGCCATGAATCTGACTGAAATGATCCTGCGCGCAGCGTCGCCGTACCCTGCGGTGGCGCTGGACGTTTTTGACACGCTGCTCAAGCGGGATGTGGCCCGCCCGACGGATCTCTTTTTGCTGCGGGGCGAAGCGTTTGCCCAGGCGCGCGTGGAGGCCGAAACGCAGGCGCGCACTGCCGCCGGGCGGGAAGTGACGCTGGCCGAGATTTATGCCCGGCCGCCGCTGGCGGGGTATGACCCGGCCGCGGAATGCGCCCTGGAATGCAGGGCTGCCGCCGCCAACCGCCCGGTGTGGGAGGCCGTGCGCGCCTTGCGCGCGCAGGGCAAGCGGCTGTATTATATTTCGGATATGTACCTCCCGCCGGAGCAGATCAACGCGATGCTGACGCGCTGCGGGTACGACCGTTTCGACGGCGGCTTTGTCTCCAGCGCCTACGGGGTGCAAAAGCGAAGCGGCAAGCTCTTCCAGCGCTTTCTGCACGAGACCGGCCTCAAGGCGCGGGAAGTACTGTTCATTGGCGACGACTGGCGCGCCGATGTGCTGGGGGCCGCCCTGGCGGGCATCCGCGCCTGGCACCTGCCGAAAGAGCAGGGCGCGCAGGCTTTCCCGCCGGCAGAAACCGCAGAGGACGGCGCGTTGGCGGCGTTTGTGCAAAACCGTGTGCGCGGCCGCGCCGTGGACGGTGAGGCCGTCGGCTTTGCGGTGCTGGGGCCGCTGCTGACCGCGTTGTGCCAGTGGATCCACGAAAAACGGAAAGAACGGCCGGAAAGCCGGTTGTATTTCTTGGCGCGGGATATGTACCTGACGCGCCAGATCTATGCCGTGCTGTACCCCGGCGAGCCGACGCAGTACCTGCAAGTGTCCCGCCGCAGTTTGTGCCCGCTTTTGCTGCAGCGGCGGGCGTTTGCCCAGCTGGTCGAAGCCTTGCCCCGCCAGCGCCTGAGCGGCGCGCAGATCGCTGCATACTGCGGTGCGGCCTGCCCGCCGGAATACGCGGCGCAGACGTTTGACTTAAAAGCCGGCGGCGAGGAAGCGCGCCTGTATACGCTGTTCCACGCGCTGACGCCACCCGCCAGCGCCGCGCTGGCCCTCGGCTATCTGCGCCAGAGTGGGCTGCAAGGCGAGGATTGGCTGGTCGACATCGGCAGCGGCGGCACCACGCAGATGCTGCTGGAGTCGTTGTGCGGCTGCACGCTGCACGGGCTGCAGCTTTCGGGGGATGCGCGCCTGCGCAAACGCCGGCACGGCGCGGCGGAAGTCTTTCTCTCGCTGGACCGCGCACAGGCTGCGCTGTATTGGGCCGGCCAGCCGATGCTGGAACGCATGATTTCGCAGGATGTTGGCGCGACGGTGGCATACGCCGAAGAAGGGGATACCTATATGCCCCAACAGGCTGCACAGAGACCGGAACCCCTGGTACAGGCGCTGCAGCGCGGCGCGCTGGCCTTTGCCAAAGCCTGGCAGGGCGGCGTGCTGGCCGGCACGGCGATCCGCCCGCAGCAGGCCATCGCGCCGTTTTTGCACCTGACCGGCCAGCCGACGAAACAGCAGGCGGCACTCTTGGGGGACCTGACGGTGGAGGACGGCGGCGTCTACCCGCTGGCCGCCCCGGGGTCGCTGCGCAGTTACCTGCGTCATCCGGCGCGTGCGCGGCATGACCTGGCACAGGCGCGGTGGAAGATCGGCTTCCTCAAACGGCTGCTGCCGTGGCCGCTGCCGTACGGCAGGCTGTATCTGGCGGCCAAAAACCAAACGGAAAGGTAAGAACGCTGCGTGGAGACCCGCATCAGTGTAATCATCCCGATCTATAATGCCGCCGCTACGCTGCGCGCGGCGGCGGAGTCGGTGCTTTCACAGGACGTGGAAGGCCTGGAACTGCTGCTGGTGGACGACGGCTCGACCGACGGCACGGCGGAAGTCTGCCATGCGCTGGCGGTGCAGGATGCCCGCGTACAGGTGATCGCCCAAAAAAACGCCGGCATCTGCGCCGCGCGCAACCGCGGGCTGCAGGCGGCTTGCGGTACGTACATCGCGTTTTGTGATGACGACGATGAGTTTTTGCCCGGCGCGCTGGCGGGCTTGCTGCAAACCGCGCTGGCGGAACACGCCGATGTGGTGCGCGGCGGGTATGAGCTGCTGCGCCAGCAGGCGGACGGTACGTTTGCCTTGCAGCCGCATGCGGCGGGGGAGGCCTGCCGCTTGTGGCAAGACGGGTACGCCGCTTTTTTGCGCAGCAGCGGGCCGCAGTTCGTGTGGAACGCTTTGTACCGCCGCCAGGCGTTGACAGGGTTGTTTTTTGACGAGCGCTGCCGTTATGGTTTAGAAGACTTTATCTTTAACGCGACGCTGTACAGCCGTACAGACCGCGCGGTATACCTGCCGCAGCCGGTGTACCGCCATTTCGAGAGCGCCCAAAGCACATCGCTTTGCCGCTCCCGGCAGGCGTTCCAGGGGCGTTTGTGCGCCCTGGCGCCCTGGATGGAAGCGGAATACACCGCTTTGCGCCAGCGCTGTACCAGGGCGGAGCGCGCCGCTTTATGGCCGCTGCGCAAGGCGGAGGCCGTCACCTTTTTGATGCACCAGCTGCGGGACGCCGGCGCGTCGGACGCGCAGCGCCGCTATGCCTGGCAGACGCTGCGCACCGTGCTGAAAGGCTACCCCGGGCACGCGCTTGACATTTTGCGCGCAGCAAGGCAAAATAAAAAGAAAACCGCGGCGCTGCTGTTATACCAGCTGCGCCTGCAAGACCTGTACGATCTGCTGCCAGGCAGATAACGCACCACAAAAAACGAGGGAGCGCCATGAAAACGATTTTGGTAACGGGGGCGGCCGGATACATCGGCCGCCATGTCGTCAAAAACGCGCTGGACCGCGGTTACCGCGTCATCGCGTCGGACTTTGCCTTTAAAGGCCTGGATGAGCGCGCTGAGTTTTGCGACGTGCCGATCTTCAGCGGCGACCGGGATATTTACAAGCAGCTTGGCAGCCCGGATGTCTGCATCCACCTGGCCTGGCGCGACGGGTTCCGGCACAACTCCTCAGCCCACATGAAAGACCTGTCCGCCCACGTGGTGTTTTTGAACCACATGGCGGCCGGCGGCCTGCGTTCGCTCAGCGTTATGGGCACGATGCACGAAGTCGGTTACTGGGAGGGGGCCATTAACGAGAGCACGCCCTGCAAACCGCAGAGCCAGTACGGTATCGCCAAAAATGCGCTGCGCCAGAGCCTGATGCTCTCGATGGACGGCGGCGACTGCAAATTGCACTGGCTGCGCGCGTACTACATCACCGGCGACGAGGCGCACGGCAGCTCGATCTTTGCCAAGATCACCCAGGCCGAGGAGGAGGGGAAAGCGACCTTCCCCTTTACCAGCGGCAAAAACCTCTACGATTTCATCGACGTGGAGCAGCTGGCCGATATGATCGTGGCCGCCAGCGTGCAGGATGAGATCACCGGCATCATCAATGTCTGCACCGGCAAGCCGCAGTCGCTGGCCGACCGTGTGGAGCGTTTCCTGCAGGAAAAGCACTACAAGATCAAGCTGGACTACGGCGCGTTCCCCGACCGCCCGTACGACAGCCCGGGCGTCTGGGGCGACCCGGCCAAGATCAACCAAATTTTGGGGAAGGAACACCGATGAAAAGACTGGGCATCTTTTTCTTTTTTGAAAAGAATGGCGTCGTGGATGAGTTCATCACCTACTACCTGGCCGACCTCGTCAAAAACCTCAGCGAGCTGGTCATCGTCTGCAACGGCAAGCTCAATGCCGAAGGCCGCGCGGCGTTTTCGCAGTTCACCGACCATATCCTCATGCGGGAGAATAAGGGCCTTGACGTGTGGGCTTACAAGACGGCGCTGGATTCCTACGGGTGGGCACGCCTGGCTGAGTTTGACGAGATCGTCATGACCAACTCCACCATGATGGGCCCTGTGCGCCCCTTGCGGGAAATGTTTGACGAGATGGCCCAAAACGAGGATCTGGATTTCTGGGGCCTGAGCATCCACCACGGCGCGCAGAGCAACCCGTTCAAAGGCAAACACATCTACCGCTACCTGCCGGTGCATCTGCAGTCGCATTTCATCGTGTACCGCAAGCGCTTTGTGCAAAGCCCGGAGCTGCAGAAATACTGGGACACGATGCCAATGATCGAAGACTACAACGACTCGGTCCAGCGGTACGAGGCGGTGTTCACCAAACAGTTTGCCGACAAGGGCTTTACGTGGGATGTCTATGTCAAGACCGAAGACCTCAAGGACTTTACCGATTACCCGCTGCTGCTGTGCCCGGTGCGCCTGATGCGTGACAAAAAGTGCCCGCTGTTCAAGCGGCGCAATTTCATGCACCCGCTGGAAGCTTACCTCAACGAGAGCGCGGGCGAGACGGTGCGCGAACTCTACGACTACCTGCGGGACGAGACGGACTATCCGCTGGATCTGGTCTGGAAAAACATGATCCGCACGATGCACCCGCATGAGTTCACGCGCAACCTCGGTTTGACGCGCGTGATCGCGCCCACGGTGCAAAACGAAGCCCTGGCGCAGAAGATCTGCGCCGAGCGCCGCATCGCCCTGGCGATGCACCTGTATTTTATGGATATGCTGGGCGACAGCCTGGCCTTTGCCGCCAAGTTCCCGCCGCAGACCGACGTCTTTATCTCCACCAACAGCGAGGAGAAAAAGCAGCAGATCGAGGCGGCGTTCGCACAAAGCGGCCTGCACAGCGTACAGGTGTTTGTGGTGGAAAACCGCGGCCGCGACGTGGCGGCGTTCCTGTGCGACCTTGCGCCGCACCTGCGCGGGTATGACTACGCCTGCTTTATGCATGACAAAAAGGCGATCCAGACCAAACCCGGCATCACGGGCGCCAGCTTTGGCTATGTCTGCAATGAGAACGTCTGCAAAAACGCCGCCCATGTGCGCAACGTGCTGTGCGAGTTTGAAAACGACCCCTATTTGGGTATCCTCTGCCCGCCGTACCCCACGCATGGTTTGTACTTTTTGAACATGTGTTCGGGCGGGTGGGGCCCCAATTTTGAAAACACCAAAAAACTGCTCAAAGACCTCGGCCTGTCGGTGCCGATCTCGGGCGAGGAATCGCCCATCGCGCCGTTCGGCAGCGTGTTCTGGTTCCGCCCCAAGGCGCTGGAACCGCTGTTTGCCCACGGCTGGCAGCATGCGGATTTCCCGCCTGAACCGCTGCCGCAGGACGGGACCATCAGCCATGCCATCGAGCGGGTATACCCCTTTGTGGCGCAGGCGGCCGGGTATTACCCCGCCGTCGTGATGAGCAGTTCCTTCGCCGTGCTGCGCAGCGATACGATGCAGGCCTACGCCACCGGCCTGGTCCGCCCGCTGGCGCGCGTGTTTGACTGCACGACGTTCTGGGCGGCCTCCACGGCAGCCACGGCCTTTGCCGCCAAGCGGCATCTGTTCGGCGTGTACGGCCCCTATGCCAACACGCGCCGGCGCCATGCGCGCAACTGGCTGCGGGACAACCTGCCCGCGCCCGCCTACAAAGGGCTGATCACCGCCAAACGCGCGGTGTTTGGGCCGCACCACGGCCCCTATGAGGATTGACCGCGATGAAGCGCCTGGTCATCTATTTCCACTATGACGCGCAGGGGCAGGTCGACGCGCCCTGCCGTTATGCCGTGCAGGCGCTGCTGCCGCTGGCCGACCTTTTGTTTGTCACAAACGGCCGGCTGCAGGCGGCAGACCGCGCCTGGGTGCAGGGAACAGGTGCGCGCCTGCTGGAGCGGAAAAACACCGGCTTTGACGTCGGCGCCTACCGCGAAGCGCTGCTGACGCTGGGGCGGCAGGCGGTTGCCGCCTATGACGAACTGGTCTTGATGAACTTTACGCTGGCCGGCCCGGTGCGCCCGCTGGCGCCGATGTTCGCTGCCATGCAGGCGCGCCCGGAATTGGATTTCTGGGGTTTGACGCGCCATTATGCGATGCGCAGCCGCCGCTTTGGCGGGCAGGTGCCGGAGCATCTGCAATCGCATTTTTTGGCGGTGCGCGCCCGTATGCTGCGCAGCGACGCCTTTTGGCAGTACTGGCAGCAGATCCGCCTGCCGCGCAGCTACGAAGAAGCGGTGATCTGCCACGAAACGCGGTTCACCGCCTGTTTTGCGTCGCAGGGCTACCGGTGGGATTCTTATGTCGCCACGGACGACCTGGCGCTTGTGTTCGTAAACCCCATCATGGCCTGCCCGCGGGAACTGATCGCACACCGCGGCTGCCCGTTTTTTAAGCGGCGCAGCTTTTTTACGCCCTATGCCGACGAACTGCGCCGTACCGACGGCCAGGCGGCACGGATTTTGTATGATTACTTAAAAACGTGCACCGAATACCCGGTGGACGACCTGCTGCGCGCTTTGCTGCGTGCGCACCCGCTGGGCGCGCTGGCGCAGAACCTGCACTGGCAGTACCTGCTGGAAGACTGCGGCGCCGGCGCGGCCGGGGTGGACTTGGCGGCCGCAGGGCTGCGCCTGCTGCGCTTTGCCCCCGTGCAGGCGGACGCTGTGACGGCATGGTACCTGGAACAAAGCACCAAATACGCCGGTGCGGTGCTGCCGCAGGCGGCGGCGCTGTTTGCGCAGGAACCCCTGCTGGGCGTTTTGTGCCCGGCAATGCCGCGCTGGCCCGCCGCTTTACAGGCGCAGGACCGCCTGTGGCGCAGCGTGCGCCGGGACCTTGCGGGGCAGTATACCGCGCCGGTGGGGGAGGACCCGCCTCCCGCGCCATTGGCCGGCTGGGCGCTGGTGCGGGAAGCTGCGTTCCCAAGCGGCATCCCGCCCGTAAGCGGCGCCGGGGAATGTTGGCGCTTGCCGCTGGCTGCCCAGCAGAACGGGTTTTACACCGCCGTGTTTGCCCCGCCGGTGCAGGCGGGGGCGGACGCCGACCAGCTGACCTGCGCGCTGCGCGCATCGGCTGCGCCGACGGCTGTAGCCAAACAGCTGGGGCGGCTGGTCAAACACCGCCTGCTGCACCGGTAACCGATCCACAAAAAAAGGGGAGACCAACCATCAAAAAGCAACGTCTTTTTTACCTTGATCTGGTGCGCGCCGTGGCGCTGGCGTCCATTCTGGTCATCCATTTCAACGCCACCGTCACCGGCTATTTTACGCTGCCGCACAAGCTGTTTGCCAGCGTGCTGCCGTTTGGCATCTACCTGGGGGATTTTGGCTCCTCGCTGTTCTTTATCGTGTCCGGCGCGTCGCTGGCGCTGACCGTGCCGCCGCAGCAAGACCCGCTGACATTTTACAAAAAGCGCGCCAAAGCGATCTACCCGCTGTTCTGGCTGGCGTGGGCCGTGTGCTTTTCGCTGCGGTTTCTGGCAAAGCCCGGGTATTATGCGGCCGCCAAAACGCCGACGCTGCTTTTGACGGTATTGGGCCTTGACAATTTCGCCGTGGCGGCCGGCTGGGTCGGCATGGACTTTGCCTGCGTGGGCGAATGGTTTTTGGGCAGCATCCTGTTTTTGTACCTCCTGTTCCCGCTGCTGCAGCGCGGGCTTGCGCGCAGCCCCTGGCTGACGTGGGCGGCGGCGCTGGCGCTCTGCCTGCCGGTGCATCTGGCCGGGTGGGACGCCAAGCTGGTGGCCGTCCACCTGCTGGAGTTTTTGTTCGGCATGCAGTTTTTGCGCCTGCCTGGTAAGGCCAAAGCAGTGCTGGCTGCGCTGTGCGCGGCCGCGGTGCCGCTGTGCGCCGGGCTCGACAGCAAACTGGCCTGCGCTGCGTGCTGCGCAGCGGTATTTACCCTGTTGGCGTGGGCGGCCCGCTGGCTGGACCGTCCCTGGCCGCGGGCGCTGTGCGCAAAGGCGGCCAAACTCTCTTACGCGGTGTTTTTGGTGCACCATGTATTGATCCAGCGCATGGTCGAAGGCTTCGATCTGGCGGCGCTTTCCCGCCGCGATACGGCCTTTTTGTTCCTGGTCTATCTGGCGGCTGCCTGGGCCGCCGCCGAAGCGCTGCTGTGGCTGCACCGCCTTTTGCAAAAAGGGCTGGCGGCGCTGCGCCCGGCCGAAGCATAACTGTGCATGCCTGCCACACTGTGGCGGGCATTTTTTTGCGAGAGCCGCCCGTACCCCTGTACAAAAATTGGGCGGTACGGTATAATAAAGCAAATGACTTCCCGCAGGAAAGGGGCGTTTGTGTATGGCTGAATTTTCCGTTTCGCTTGCCAAACTGGCAGAGGAAGCGAACCTGACGGTGGCGTATACGCCTTGCGAGCTCGGCAAGATCCGGGTCACGGCCACCGAGGTCTACCGCCCCGGCATTTTGCTGGCCGGGTACTATGAGAATTTTGACAACACCCGCGTGCAGATCATCGGCCTGACCGAGATGTCGTACCTGCAGGAACTTTCCAACACGCTGCGCGATATGCGGCTGGAAAAGCTGTTCTCGTTCCAGCCGCCGGCCGTGATCTTGACGCGCGGCATGCAGCCGCTGTCGGAGATGATGCAGTACGCCAAGCAGTACGGCGTGCCGATCCTGATGTCGGCCGAGATGACCTCGACGCTGATGGGCGTGCTGATCACGACGCTCAACACTGAGCTGGCGCCGCGTATCACCCGCCACGGCGTGCTGGTGGAAGTATATGGCGAGGGCATCCTGATGCTGGGGGATTCCGGCGTCGGCAAAAGCGAGACCGCCATCGAGCTGGTCAAGCGCGGCCACCGGCTGATCGCCGACGACGCGGTAGAGCTGCGCCGCATATCCAACCGCAAGATCCTGGGCACGTCGCCCGCCAACATCCGCCATTTTATCGAGCTGCGCGGCATCGGCATCATCAATGTGGCGCATGTGTTTGGCATCGGCTCGGTGCGCAACAGCGTCGAGGTCGAGATGGTCGTGCAGTTTGAGCAGTGGGACCGCACCAAAAACTATGACCGCACCGGGCTGGAGACCCAATACTACGATATCCTGGGCGTCCAGGTGCCCAGCATGCTGATCCCCGTCATGCCGGGCCGCAACCTGGCCGTCATCCTCGAGACGGCCGCCATCAACAACCGTACCAAAGAGATGGGCTATAACGCCGCCAAAGAACTGCTGGCACAGCTGGGCCTGCAGGATGACGTTTCGCTATAAGTACACAGAAAAGAGAGACCCGCACCCTATGCAGATGATCGCAGACCTGCACACGCACACGCTGTGCGCCAGCCACGCCTACCAGACGTTACAGGAGATGGCCGCCGCCGCCAAAACCGCCGGTTATTGCGCACTGGCCATCACCGACCATGCGCCGGCCATGCCCGACGCGCCGCACAGCTGGCATTTTTCCAACGGCAGCTCGCTGCCGCGGCAGATCGACGGCGTCGTGATGCTGTACGGCGCCGAGGCCAACGTGATGGACACCAAGGGCGGGCTGGATATGCCGCAAAGCCAGCTGGCCGCGCAGGACTGGGTGGTGGCCTCCATCCACAGCCCCTGCGTGCCGGGCCTGCTCACCCGCAAAGAGGCAAACCGCCTGTGGCTGCAGGTGGCCGAGAACCCGTATGTGGACTGCATCGGCCATTCGGAACAGGAAAATTACCGCTACGACTACGACCTTGTCACAAAGGCGTTTGCCCGCAGCCATAAGGTTGTGGAGCTCAACGCCAATTCTTTCAACGTGCGCAAGGACGGCATCCCCAATATGCGGGAACTGCTGCGCGCCTGCCTGCAAAACGGCTGCCGCATTGCGGTGAACAGCGACGCCCACAGCGCCTGGAAATTGCAGACGGCGCTGCCGCCGCTGTATGCGCTGCTGGCGGAAGTGGACTTCCCGCAGGAGTTGATCGTCAACGCCACGCGGCAAAACCTGGTACAGGAACTAAAACTGCATGGCCGCCGCTGTGCAGAAGAAGTAGGAGGCATCATACTATGAGTCAGTACACCATCGGCATCGATCTGGGCGGCACTACCATGACGGCCGGCCTGGTCAACGAAAGCTATGAGATCGTCGGCAAGATCACCTGGCCCACCAAGCTGCCGCGCCCGGCAGACGACCTGGAAAAAGCGCTGGCGGATCTGTGCCGCGCTGTGACGAAAGCCAACAACGTCGACTTCTCCTCAGTCAAATATGTCGGCATCGGCACGCCCGGCAGCGTCAACTTCACCACCGGGTTTGTGGGCTACAACACCAATTTCGGCTATTATGACTGGAACCTCGGCCCCGATATGGAAGCATTGCTGGGCTGCAAGGTCTATGTCGAAAACGACGCCAACGCCGCCGCCTACGGCGAATATATCGCCGGCGGCGCCAAGGGGTACAAGGACGCCGTCATCATCACGCTGGGCACCGGCATCGGCAGCGGCATCATCCTGGGCGGCAAGATCCTGCGCGGCTTCAACTTTGCCGCCGGGGAGATGGGCCACACCGTCATCGTCAAGGGCGGGCGCAAGTGCAACTGCGGCCGCAACGGCTGCTGGGAGAAGTACGCTTCCTCCCGCGCGCTGACTGAGGACACCAAGGCCGCCATGCAGGAGCACACCGATTCCCTGATGTGGGAGATGGTGCCGGACATCGACCACGTCAACGCCAAGCTCGCGTTTGACGCGATGGCCAAAGGCGACGCCGTGGCCAAACAGGTCGTGGAAAACTGGATGGACTATGTCGCCTGCGGCCTGGCCAACGTCGTCAACACCTTTGAGCCGGAAGTCATCTGTGTCGGTGGCGGCGTATCCAACCAGGGTGAGACGCTGCTGGGCCCGGTGCGTGCGGCTGTGCAAAAAGAGACGCAGAACATCACGACCGGCCGCTGCCCCGAGATCTGCGCCTGCGAGCTGCGCAACGACGCGGGCGTGATCGGCGCGGCGGCGCTGGAAAATTCGATTTAAGCCCCCAAACGGGGCCTTGCCTGGGAGGAACTATGCAGGAACAAACGAAGGACGCCTTGCGCAGGGCGCTGCAGGCGGCGGCGCTGCCATTTGCCGAAGACGAGCCGCTGGCGCCGCACACGACGTTTCGCATCGGCGGGCCGGCAGCCTTCTGGTGCGCGCCGTGCGATGCAGAACAGCTGCGCAGTACGCTGGCCTGCTGCAAGCAGGCCGGTGTGCGCAGCTATTTCCTGGGCAACGGCTCCAACACGCTGTTTGCAGACGAAGGGTTTGACGGCGCGGTCATCGACCTGCGCGCCCTGGCCGGCCCGGTGCAGGCGCAGCCCCAGGCTGACGCCGTATGCCTGACGGCAGGCGCGGGCCTTACGCTGGGGCGCCTTTGCGCCGAAGCCCAGCAGCGCGGCCTGACCGGGCTGGAGTTTGCCTGCGGCATCCCCGGCACGGTGGGGGGCGCGGTGTACATGAACGCCGGCGCCTACGGCGGTGAGCTGAAGGATGTGCTGACCAGCGTGACCTTTTTGGACGATGCGCTGACGCTGCGCACCCTGCCGGCGGCCGAGCTGCAGATGGGGTACCGCACCAGTGTGTTTGAAAAGAACCCCTCATGGTGTGTGCTTTCGGCTACGGTGCGCTTGCAGCACGGTGACCCTGCGGCGATCCTGGCGCAGATGCAGGAACTTTTGGAGCGCCGCCGCCAAAAACAGCCGCTGGAATGGCCCAGCGCCGGCAGCACGTTCAAGCGCCCGCAGGGGGCGTTTGCCGGGCACCTGATCGAGACCTGCGGCCTGCGCGGCTTTACGGTGGGCGGCGCGCAGATCAGCGAAAAACACTGCGGCTTCGTCATCAACAAAGGCGGGGCGACTTGCGCCGACATCGTGGCGCTGACCGAACAGGTCAAGCAGATCGTACAGAAAAAGACGGGTTTTGTGCTCGAGCGCGAGATCCGGGTGGTAAAGTAAAGGACGGTGCGGGCGTTGAACTTTTTGATCGTGACAGGGCTTTCCGGCGCAGGCAAATCCATGGCCGTCAACGCGCTGGAGGATATCGGCTTTTTCTGCATCGACAACATCCCGGTAGCGCTGCTGCCGCGTATCGTGGACTTTGCTTTGCAGGGCGAAAACCAGCTCAGCCGCGTAGCGGTCGTGGTGGACGTGCGCGGCGTGCGCAACAGCGACCAGCTGGAACAGGCGCTGGCGGACCTGGACGCCAAACAGATCGAGTATGAGATCCTGTTCCTGGACGCCAACACCAACACCATCCGCCGCAGGTATAAAGAGACGCGCCGCCAGCATCCCATCACCGTGACGGACCATGTCTCGATCGAGGAAGCGGTCGAACAGGAGCGCCGGCTGCTGCAGCCGCTGCGCAGCCGCGCCAAATACATCATCGACACCTCGCTGCTCAGCGCGGCCCAGAACAAAGAGCGCATCTGCGGCCTGTTTTTGGACAAGGGCAAAAGCCCGATGGCGCTGACGGTCGTCTCCTTCGGTTTCAAATATGGCCTGCCGCAGGAGGCAGACCTTGTGCTGGATGTGCGCTGCCTGCCGAACCCGTTCTATGTGCCGGAGCTGAAAGACTTGACCGGCCTTGACCAGGAAGTGGTCGATTACGTGATGGCTGCGCCGGAATCGCAGGAGCTGCTGCGGCGGTACGAGAGCTTTTTGGAATACGCGCTGCCGCTGTATGTCAAAGAGGGCAAGAGCCAGTTGATGATCGCCGTCGGCTGCACGGGCGGCAAGCACCGTTCCATCACGTTTGCCCGCAAGATCGGGGCGTTCTGCCAAAAGCTGGGGTATACGCCCAGCGTGCAGCACCGCGACGCAAAGCGCACGCTGTAAATTTTACCGGATACGAGGGGATCTGGGCTTGAGTTTTTCACAAGACGTAAAAAACGAGATCTTGCGCCGCCGGGTCACCAAACCCTGCTGTAACGTGGCCGCCGCCTACGCGGTGGCCTGTTTTGGCAAGTACTTTGACGACCGCGGCGTCGTTTTGCAGACCGAAAACGAGGGCGTTGCCGCCTTTGCCCAAAAAGTCTACCGCCGCTGCGGGGTACAGGGCGAGGTGCTGCGCAAAGAGCGCCCCACCGGGCCGGTGTTTGAGTTCAGCGTCAAACCGGCGGAAGAAGTCGCCAAAATGTTGGCGCTGTTTGGCCATACCGGCAAGGAGACGGCGCTGCGCATCCGCGCCGAACACTTCAAATGCCAAAAGTGCTCCCAGGTGTTTATCGCCACGGCGTTTTTGTGCTGCGGCACGATGACCGACCCCGAAAAAAGCTACAACCTGGAGTTTTTGTCCACGCGCCATGCGCTGTCGCAGCAGCTGGAAGCGATGCTGGCGGAACACGACTTCCACCCGCACCGCGCGCTGCGCAAGGGTGCCAATACCGTATACATCAAGGCGGCCGACCATATCGAGGACCTGCTGACCTTTATGGGGGCGGGCGGCGCCGCCATGCGCATCATGGACCAGCGCCTGTATAACGAGATGCGCAACAAGACCAACCGTCTTTCCAACTGCGAGACGGCGAATCTTGGCAAAAGCGTGCAGGCGGCTGTGCAGGTGCAGCTTGCGATCACGCGCCTGCGCGACGCCGGGGCGCTGGCCGCATTGCCGGAACCCCTGCGCCAGACCGCCCGCCTGCGCATGCAGTACCCCGACCTGCCGCTGGCCAAACTGGCCCAAAAACTGGACCCGCCCGTCAGCAAGGCGGGGCTGTCCCACCGATTAAAAAAGATCCAGGAAGCGGCCCGGCGCCTGCCGGACCCGCCGCCTGCCGAAAAGGAAGCCGACCATGCCTGAAACGCCCCGCCGACAATTTACCCACCTGCATGTGCATACCGAGTACAGCCTGCTCGACGGCGCCTGCCGCATCGACCGGATGTTTGACCGGCTGAAAGCCATGGGGCAGACGGCGTGCGCCATCACCGACCACGGGGTCATGTATGGCTGCGTGGCGTTTTTTGATGCAGCCAAAGCGGCCGGTATCCGGCCGATCATCGGGTGCGAAGTGTATGTGGCCAACCGCACCCGCTTCGATAAAGTCAACCGCATCGACGGCAACAACCACCTGATCCTGCTGTGCAAAAACGAGACCGGCTACAAAAACCTCATCAAGATGGTGTCGTCCGGTTTTCTGGAAGGCTTTTACTCCAAGCCGCGCGTCGACAAGGAACTGCTCGAGCAATACCACGAAGGGCTGATCTGCCTTTCGGCCTGTTTGGCGGGCGAGGTGCCCAAAGCGATCCTGGCCGGCGACTATGAGCGTGCCAAACAGACGGCGCTGTATTACCGCGACCTGTTTGGGGAGGGCAATTACTACCTCGAACTGCAGGACCACGGCCTCGAGGAGGACCGCGTCGTGCTGCCGCAGCTCATCCGCCTGGCGCGCGAGACAGGCATCCCGATGGCAGCCACCAACGACGCGCACTACATCACCAAAGAGGACGCCAAGATGCAGAGCATCCTGCTGTGCATCCAGACCGGCAAGACCATTGCGGACGCCGACCGCATGGAGTTCCAGACCGACGAGTTCTACCTCAAAAGCACCGACGAGATGTACGAGCTGTTCTCGATGGTGCCGGAAGCCTGCGAGAATACCAACAAGATCGCCGAACAGTGCCAATTTGAGTTCACCTTTGGCGAGACCAAGCTGCCGTATTTCCGTGCGCCCGACGGCATGGAAAACCAGGCCTATTTTGAAAAGCTGTGCTGGGAGGGCCTCGAGCGCCGTTACCCCGGCAAAGTCACCGATGCGCTGCGCGAACGCCTGGCGCATGAGATCAACGTCGTCAAAACGATGGGGTATACCAACTACTACCTCATCGTCTACGACTTTATCAACTACGCCAAAAGCCGCGACATCCCGGTGGGACCTGGGCGCGGTTCGGGCGCGGGCAGCCTGGCGGCGTACTGCGTCGGTATCACCGATATCGACCCCATCCGCTACAACCTGATCTTTGAACGCTTTTTAAACCCGGAGCGCGTCTCGATGCCGGACTTCGACGTCGATTTCTGCTACGAGCGCCGCCAGGAAGTCATCGACTACGTCAACGAAAAATACGGCCGCGACCATGTGGCGCAGATCGTCACCTTTGGTACGATGGCTGCGCGCGCAGCGGTGCGCGACGTCGGCCGTGTCATGGGCATGGCGTACCAGGACACCGACAAGGTGGCCAAGCTGATCCCCATGGAGCTCAAGATGACGCTGCAGAAGGCGCTGGAAGTCAGCCCTGACCTCAAGGCGATGTACGACGCCGACCCGCAGGTGCATGAGCTGATCGAAACATCGCTCAAAGTCGAGGGGATGCCCCGGCATGCCTCGACCCATGCTGCCGGCGTCGTCATCACGCGCGAGCCGGCGACCGAGTATGTGCCGCTGGCGACCAACGACGGCCTGCCGGTGACCCAGTTCAATATGGTCGAGATCGAGCGCCTGGGCCTGCTCAAAATGGACTTCTTGGGCCTGCGCACGCTGACGGTCATCCACGATACCGAGACCGCCGTGCGCCGCAAAGCGCCGGCGTTCCGCGTGGCCGAGATCGACTACGACGACCCCGCCACCTATGCCATGCTGGCAAAAGGGGAGACCGAGGGTGTGTTCCAGCTGGAATCTACGGGTATGACACAGGTGCTCGTCAGCATGCGCCCCAAAAACCTCGAAGATCTGATCGCGCTGATCTCGCTGTACCGCCCGGGGCCGATGGACTCCATCCCGACCTACCTGCGCAACCGGCGCGAACCGGATAAGATCCGCTACAAGACGCCGCAGCTGGCACATATCCTGGACGTGACCAACGGCTGCATCGTCTACCAGGAGCAGGTCATGCAGATCTTCCGCGAGTTGGCGGGGTTCAGCTTCGGCCAGGCCGACAACATCCGCCGCGCCATGAGCAAAAAAAAGCACAAGGTCATGGAGGCGGAACGCGAGCATTTCGTGTACGGCTGCACAGAGCCCGGCAAAGAATGCCCCGGCTGCGTCAAAAACGGCATCCCGGCGCAGGTCGCCAACGAGATCTACGACGAGATGAGCAGCTTTGCCTCCTATGCGTTCAACAAGTCGCACGCGGCGTGCTATGCCTATGTGGCGTTCCAGACCGCTTACCTCAAATGCCATTACCCACATGAGTTCATGGCTGCGCTGCTGACCAGCGTGCTGGACAACACTTCCAAGGTGATCGAATATACCTCGGAGTGCCAGCGCCTCGGTGTCAAGGTATTGCCGCCGGACATCAACGTTTCCCGCGGCGGCTTTACGGCGGACGGCGATTGCATCCGCTTCGGCCTCAACGCCGTAAAAAGCGTCGGCCGCAACCTGATCGAGGCCGTCGTCAAAGAGCGCGAAGGCCGCCCCTACCGCGGGCTGTATGATTTCTGCAAGCGGCTGTACGGCAACGAGCTCAACCGCCGCGCGCTGGAAAACCTCATCAAGTGCGGCGCGTTCGACGCGCTGGAACCTTCCCGCCATGGCATGCTGGACTGCGTGGAAGGCATCTTGAAAAGCGTCGAGACCGACATGCGCCACAACCTGGAAGGGCAGATGGACCTGTTTGGCATGATGAGCGGCACGGCCAGCCAGGCCGCCAACGATTACAAGGTGCCCAACCTGCCGGAATACCCCCAGAGCGAACTGCTCAAGATGGAAAAGGAAGTCTCGGGCTTGTATCTGTCCGGCCACCCGCTGGACGCCTACCGCGCGCAGATCGCCCAGATCTCCACCTGCACCGTCGCGCAGCTGCTGGGAGAGGACGCCAAGCGCTTTGACGAGCAGAACGTCACCCTGCTGTGCACCGTCGTCAAAAACAAGGTCATGACCACCAAGTCCAACACGCTGATGGCCTTTACGACCATCGAGGACTTGACCGGCACGATGGAACTGCTGGTGTTCCCGCGCATTTTGGCCGAATGCCGCGCAGCTTTGCAGGAGAATGCCGTTATCGTGGCCAACGGCCGCGTCTCTGTTAAAGAGGACGAGGCCGCGCGCCTGATCGTGGAGGGTGTGCAGCCGATCGAAACCTACGACCCCGCCAAGAGCTTTGGCAGCAACCGTGCCGAGCGCGTCCAGCGCGAAAAGAGCGCCCAGGGCGCCAGCGGATACTTTTTGACGGTCCCCTCGCGCGATTGCCCGCAGATGCGCAAGGTGGAAAACCTGCTGTGCCATATTTTTGACGGGGGAACGGTAAAAGTCTACTTCCGTTTTGCCGACACCGGCCAAAAGGTGCTGGCGCGGCACATGGCCGTCAAGGACGACCCGCTGCTGCGGGCGGAGCTTGTGCGTATTTTGGGCCCGGAGCACGTAAAATCGAAATGAGGGGGCAAGCGTGCAAAATAAATCCATGCGTTTTGCGCGAAACATCCATAATCCCGGTGCATGAGATGTGGTATAATAAATGCGTACAAGTTTGTTAAAAAATTGTTATGCGTCAATGCAACGTTCCTGAACAAGGAGGAGCTGCTTTATGGCAAAGGAAATCAAAACGATCGGCGTTCTGACCAGCGGCGGCGACGCGCCCGGCATGAATGCGGCGGTGCGCGCGATCGTGCGTACCGGCATCAGCAAGGGGTACCGCATGATCGGTATCCAGCGCGGTTATAACGGCCTGATCAACGGCGAATGCTATGAAATGAACGTGCGCAGCGTGTCGGAGATCATCCACCGCGGCGGCACGATCCTCTATACGGCCCGCTGCCTGGAGTTCAAGACCCAGGAGGGGCAGGCCAAGGGCCTTGCCCGCTGCAAGGAGCTCGGCATCGATGCGCTGGTCGTCATCGGCGGCGACGGTTCGTTCATGGGCGCCCGCGCGCTGGCCAACCAGGGCATCCCCTGCATCGGCCTGCCCGGCACCATCGACAACGACATCGCCTGCAGCGAGTACACCATCGGCTATGACACGGCCATGAACACGGCGGTGGAGGCCATCGACAAACTGCGCGACACCACCCAGAGCCATGACCGCTGCAGTGTCGTCGAAGTCATGGGCCACCATGCCGGTTACATTGCGCTCAACGTCGGCATTGCCACCGGCGCGCTGGCAGTGCTTCTGCCCGAGATCCCCTTTGATTTCGAGCGCGACATCCTGCAGCGGATGCGCCAGACCCAGGCCACCGGCAAAAAGCATTTCATCATCATCGTGTCGGAGGGCGTCATCGGCGCGCAGGAGCTGGCCAACCAGATCCAGGCGGCGACAGGCGTCGATTCCCGCGCAACGGTGCTGGGCCATATCCAGCGCGGCGGCTCGCCGACGGTGCGCGACCGCGTCAATGCGTCGCTGATGGGCTACCATGCGGTGGATCTGCTCGACAAAGGCATCTACAACCGCGTCGTCGCAGTCTCCGGCGACAAGATCGTGGACTACGACGTCAACGTCGCGCTCTCGATGCACAAGACCATCGACCGCGAGATGATCGACGTAGCCAACGCGATCTCGATCTGATAGAACTTGCCAGGGGCCGCTGCGAAGCTACGCGCAGCGGCCTTTTTGTACCAGTGCGCCGCCTGGGGAAGATGCCGAAATTTTTGCCATTTTTTTGTGCAAAAAGGCTTGCCAAACCGGGCGCCGGGTGCTATAATACTAAAGCGTTAGTGCTGCCGGGCCACCGGCAGGATAATGACACATCTCATTAAACAGGCGGTCCTCTGCCGGCAGACCGGGTATGAACGTCGATACAAAATGGAGGATTTACCATGGACGCAATGAAGCATTTTACCGAGGGTATGATCAAAGAGAACAAGCCCCAGTTTGAAGTCGGCGATACGGTCCGCGTTTCCGTCCGCATCAAGGAAGGCGACAAAGAGCGTATCCAGGCTTTTGAGGGCACCGTCATCGCCAAGAAGCATGGCGGCATCGCCGAGACCTTTACGGTCCGCCGTACTTCCTACGGCGTCGGCGTGGAACGTGTGTTCCCCGTCAACAGCCCGTTTGTCGAGAAGGTGGAAGTCGTCCGCCGCGGCAAGGTCCGCCGTGCGAAGCTCTTCTACCTGCGTCAGCGCACCGGCAAAGCGGCCAAGGTCAAAGCGCGCATCTGAGCATACTGCAAAAAGGGGAGGACGGTTGGCGTTCTCCCTTTTTTCGTTTTTTGTGGAAGGAGGGCTGCCGCTATGGCACGGGCGATCAAAGACCGCTACCGCCGCAACCGCGGCATCCTGGAATGGTACGACGCGCTGGCCGTCGCGGTGGCTGCCATCGCGCTGGTGTTCACGTTCGGGGTGCGCATCGTGCAGGTGGATGGCAGTTCCATGAACCCCACGCTGTATGACGGCCAGCGCATCCTGATCGGCGCGCTGTGGCAGCCGGACTACGGGGACGTCGTGGTCATCGACAGCTATATCCCGTACGGCAAACCGCTGGTCAAGCGCGTGATCGGCAAAGCGGGGGATACCATCGACATTGATTTTACGTCCGGCGTGGTGTACCGCAATGGCCAGGCGCTGCGCGAGGCGTATGTGGCGGAGCCGACCTGGACCTACGAAGGCGTCAGCTTTCCGCTGACAGTGCCGGAGGGCAAGCTGTTTATCATGGGCGACAACCGCAACAACTCCAAGGACAGCCGCGATGCGCAGATCGGCTGCGTGGACAGCCGGGACGTGCTGGGCGTCGCGCTGCTGCGGCTGCCGCCTTTTGCAGAGGGAGGGGAGGCCTCATGACCCAGAACGACACGCTGAACAGCCGCCAGATCCAGTGGTTCCCGGGGCACATGACCAAAACGCTGCGCCTGATGGAAAAAGAGATCCGCAACGTAGACTGCGTTTTGCAGATCCTGGACGCGCGCATCCCGCTTTCCAGCCTCAACCCGGAGATCGAGCGCATCACGGCGGGCAAACCGCACCTGTATATCCTGAACAAAGCGGATCTGGCAGACCCCGAGATCACACGCCAGTGGCTGGCATACTTCCAAAGCGCCGGGGCCGGCTGCCTTGCGATGGATTCCCGCCGGCAGGGGCGCGCCGCGGCGGTGCGGCAGCCGATTTTGCGGGAGCTTTCCGCCTTGATGGCGCGCCGCCGCAGCCGCGGCATGGCCGGGGCGGCCGTCCGCGTCATGGTCGTGGGCATCCCCAATGTGGGCAAGTCGACCTTTATCAACTCCTTTGCGGGGACGGCGCGCGCCAAGGCGGCCAACCGCCCCGGCGTGACCCGCGGCAAACAGTGGATCTCGGTAGAGGGGTTCGACCTGATGGATATGCCGGGCGTGCTGTGGAAAAAGTTCGACTCGCTGGAGACGGCGTCCCACCTGGCGTTCATCGGTTCCATCCGGGACGACATCCTGGATATTGAGGAACTGGCCTGCGGGCTGCTGGCCAGCGTGCGCAGCATCTACCCGCAGGAGCTGCTGGCCCGCTATAAGCTGGAAGCAGCGGCGCTGGAACTGCCGCCCTATGAGCTGCTGCAGGCCATCGGCGCCAAGCGCGGGATGCTGGTCAGCGGCGGCGAGGTAGACACCGAGCGCGCCGCCAAGATGCTGATCGGGGAATTCCGCGCCAGCAAATGGGGCCGCCTTTCTTTGGAGCGCCCGCCCCAGCGCCAACAGGAACAGGAGGAAACGGACGATGCCGGGGACTGCGAGAGCGAAGAAGGGTAACGAAGAACTCTATGCCTTTGACGCCCGGATGCGCGAACGATTCGGCGTGGTCTGCGGCGTGGACGAGGCCGGGCGCGGCCCGCTGTGCGGCCCGGTGTGCTGCGCGGCGGTCATCTTGGACCCGCAGGACCCCATTGAGGGGGTCAACGACTCTAAAAAACTCAGCGAGAAGCGGCGCGAAGCCTTGTATGAGGAGATCACCCGCCGCGCGTTGGCCTGGCAGGTCGTCTTTGTGCCCCCGCAGGAGATCGACGAGAAGAACATCCTGTGGGCGACGATGGACGGCATGGCCCAGGCGGTGGCCGGGCTGAGCATCCGCCCCGCGTATGTCCTCGTCGACGGCAACCGCTGCCCGCCGGGGCTGGACGTTCCGGCGCAGGCGGTCGTCAAGGGGGACGCCAACAGCGCCAGCATCGCGGCGGCGTCCATTTTGGCCAAAGTCAGCCGGGACCGCTATATGCAGGAGCTGGACAAACAGTACCCCCAGTACCAGCTGGCGCGCCACAAAGGCTACCCCACGGCGCTGCACTACCAGCTGCTGGAACAGTACGGCATCCAGCCGTTTTACCGCCGCAGCTTTTTGAAAAAACAGGGGTACTGGCATGGCAAATGAGCTGGGCGCCAAAGGCGAAGCCGTCGCGGCCCGGTATTACCAGCAGCGCGGCTACCTGCTTTTGAACCATAACTACCGTACCCGCATGGGGGAGCTGGATCTTATTTTGTACAAGGACGGCACCCTGGTATTTGCCGAGGTCAAGACCCGCGCCGGCCGGCAGCTCTCGACGCCGGCGGCGGCCGTCGACCCCCATAAACAGCAGCGCCTGCTGCGCGCTGCGCAGACGTACCTGCAAAACAGCCCCTATGCCGACGCGCCGGTGCGCTTTGACGTCGTCGAAGTCACACCGGCCGAAAAAGGCTGGCAGGTGCATTGCATCATGGATGCCTTCCAGGGCTGAAACCGTACCAAGAAAGGTGGATCACTATGCAGTATCAAAGCACCCGGGATGCCGGGCTCCGTGTCACAGCCGCCGAAGCGATCGTGCGCGGCCTGGCGCCGCAAAGCGGTTTGTTTGTGCCGGAAAGCTTCCCCCGGGCGGATCTGGAAGCGTGGCGGCAGCTTTCCTACCCGGAACTGGCCGAGAAGGTGCTGGCCGGCTACCTGACCGATTACAGCGCGGACTTTCTGCACCGGGCGGCGCAGGCGACGTACGGCGAGGCGTTCGGCGGCAAGGCGGGCTGCACGGTCAAGGTGTGCGACGGCCTGTACGCGCTGGAGCTGTGGCATGGGCCTACCTGCGCGTTCAAAGACTACGCTTTGCAGCTGATGCCGAAACTGCTGGTGGAAGCCAAACGCATCCTGCACCGCGGCGAGACGACGCGCATCCTGGTGGCGACCTCCGGCGATACCGGCAAGGCGGCGCTGGCCGGCTATGCCGGGCTGGACGGCATCGACATCGCCGTGTTTTACCCCAACGCCGGCACCAGCGAGATCCAGCGCCTGCAGATGGCGACGCAGGCCGGCGATAACGTCCGCGTCTATGCGGTCGAGGGCAACTTTGACGACGCGCAGACCGGCGTTAAGCGTGTCTTCTCCGACGAGACGGTCGCGGCCGAACTGGAAGCGCGCGGCATCCGCCTGTCCAGTGCCAACTCCATCAACTGGGGGCGGCTGGCGCCGCAGATCGTCTACTACTTCTACGCCTATTTCCGCCTGGCGGAGCAAGGGGCCGTTGCCTGGGGCGAACCGGTCGACTTCTGCGTGCCTACGGGCAACTTTGGCGATATTCTGGCAGGCTATTACGCCAAGCGGATGGGCCTGCCGGTCGGTAAGCTGGTCTGCGCGTCCAACCGCAACAATGTGCTGACGGACTTTATCCGCACCGGCACCTACGACGCGCGCCGCGAATTCTACAAGACCGCTTCGCCGTCGATGGACATCCTGATCTCCTCCAACCTCGAACGCCTGCTCTGGCATGTCAGCGGCAGCAGCGACAAGGTGGCGGACTGGATGCGGCAGCTGGCGCAGACCGGCCGCTATACCGTTGACGCCGAGACCCTGGCGGCGATCCAGGCGTCGTTCGACGCCGGTTTTGCCGACGACGCGCAGGGGGCCGAGGAGATCCGCGTGCGCTTTGCGCAGGACGGCTACCTCTGCGATACCCACACGGCGGTGGCCTTTTGTGTGGCGGCGCGCTGCCGCACGGCGGCCCCGATGGTCGTGCTGTCTACGGCCAGCCCGTTCAAGTTCCCGCGCGATGTGCTGACGGCGCTGGGGCAGACGGCCCCCGCCGGTGATTTTGCCGCGATGGCGGCGCTGGAGGCGGCCGCCGGCGTGCAGGCGCCGCAGAGCCTGCGCGCGCTGGCCGAGCTGCCGGTGCGCTTTACCCAGGTGATCGAGCCGGGCGAGATCCGCGCCGCTGCGCTGCAATGACCACAAGACGGAAAGGGGAGCTGTATGGCCCTGTTTGCGATCGGTGACCTGCACCTTTCCCTGGGCGCCGATAAACCGATGGATGTTTTCCCCGGGTGGGAGGGGTACCTGCCTAAGCTGGAGCGCTGCTGGCGCACGCTGATCGGGCCGGAGGATACGGTGATCCTGGCAGGGGATACCAGCTGGGCGATGAACCTGAACGACACGCGGGCCGATTTCGCCTTTTTGCAGGCGCTGCCGGGCCAGAAATGGCTGCTGAAAGGCAACCACGATTACTGGTGGACCACAGCCCGCAAGATGGAGACGTTTCTGGCCGCCAACGGCTTTGACACGCTGCATATCCTGCACAACAACGCCTGCATCGTGGGCGACACCGCCTTGTGCGGCACCCGCGGCTGGCCGTTTGACGACGCCGCCGCCCAGGGCGAAAAGCTGATGGCGCGCGAGGCCGGTCGGCTGCGCATGTCATTGCAGGCGGCGGGGGATACGCCGCGCAAAGTCGCCTTTCTGCACTACCCGCCGGTCTATCCGGGGGCTTCGGCGCAGGAACTGGTCGATGTGCTGCACGAATACGGTGTGACGGAATGCTATTACGGCCATCTGCATGGAAAGTCGATCCGGTTTGCCGTGCAGGGCGCTGTCGACGGCATCACCTACAAGCTGATCTCGGCCGACGGGCTGAACTTCTGCCCGTACAGGCTCTGAGACGCGCAAAGCCCTGCCCCAGGGCCGGGCCGTTTGCCGCTTAAAGCCGTGAAAACCCTGCAAAACACGGTGGATTTTTTAAAATAGGGCTGGTATTCCGCATGGAAACATGCTATAATAACTTGTATTTTTATGTACATCTATTTTTGGAGGAATTTATAAATGAACCTGATTTCCTGTGAAAAGCTCGAAAAGAGCATGGTCGAACTGCAGTTTTCCATCGACGCGGAGGCTTTCCGTACCGCGGTGTCGGCTGCTTTCAAGCGCGAGAGCAAAAAGTATACCGTTCCCGGTTTCCGCAAGGGCCATGCCCCCCGTGCGGTGATCGAGCGGATGTACGGTAAGGATCTGTTCCAGTATGACGCGGTCAACGATCTCTTCCCCGAGCAGTACGAAGCCGCCGTCAAGGCCGCCAACATCGAAGTCGTGGGCAGCCCTGCGCCGGAAGTCGTCTCGATGTCGGAGGAAGAGGGCGTCGTGCTCAAAGTCAAAGTCGCCGTCAAGCCGGAAGTCGAGCTGGGCGACTACGCCGGTTTAACCGTGACCAAAGATGTCAAGACTGTGGACGAGGCTGACGTCGACGCCGAGATCAAGCGCATGCAGGACCGCAACGGCCGCCTGCTGACCCGTGAGGGCGAGGCCCAGAACGGTGACACCGCGACCATCGACTTCGAGGGCTTTGTGGACGGCAAGGCGTTTGAGGGCGGCAAGGCCGAGCATTACGCCCTGGTGCTGGGCAGCGGTTCCTTCATCCCTGGTTTTGAAGAGCAGGTCGTCGGCCACAAGGCGGGCGACGAGTTTGACGTCAACGTCAAGTTCCCCGAGGAATACCAGGCTGAGGAGCTGGCCGGCAAGGACGCCACCTTCAAGATCAAGCTGCACGAAGTCCAGTACAAGGAGCTGCCGGAGCTGGACGACGACTTCGCCAAGGACGTCAGCGAGTACGACACGCTGGAGGAACTCAAGGATTCCATCCGCAAGGGCATTGCCGACAACTATGAGCGCCAGGCCGAGCAGAAGGTCGAAAACGACCTGATCGAGCAGGTCGTGAACGGCATGAAGGCGGAGATCCCCGACGCGATGATCGAGTCCCGCATGGAAGAGCTCGTGCAGGATTTCGAGTACCGCATCTCGCAGCAGGGCCTCAAGCTGGACCAGTACCTGCAGTATATGGGCATGAACCAGGACCAGTTCAAAGAGCAGTTCCGTGAGCAGGCCGACAAGCAGGTCAAGATGCGTCTGGCGATGGAAGCCATCGTGGACAAAGAAAACATTGAGGCGACCGACGAGGAATTTGAGGCGGAAGTCAAGCGCATCGCCGACGCCTACCAGATGGAGGCCGACAAGGTCAAGAGCCTGGTCAACGTGGACGCCGTCAAGAAGGACCTGGCTGTCAACAAGGCCATCGACTTCGTGAAAGAGAAGGCCAACGTCGTTGCCGGCGCCGCCGAAGAGAAACCCGCCAAAAAGACCACCCGCAAGACCACCAAGAAGGCGGCCAAAGAGGAAGAACCCAAGAATGAGGAGAGCAAGGGCGAGTAAGCTCACCTTTGCCCCGCAACAGTAAGCTGAAACAGGGCCGATACGGTGTGCAAGCGCTGCCGTATCGGTTCCTTTATCGGCAGTGCTGTACAACATTTTTTGCTTTGTAAGGAGGGAACCCCCTATGAGCCTTGTACCCTATGTCATCGAACAGACCGCGCGCGGTGAGCGCAGCTACGATATTTTTTCCCGCCTGCTCAACGACCGCATCATCGTGCTGAGCGAGGATGTCAACGCCACCTCGGCCAGCGTCGTCGTCGCGCAGCTGCTCTACCTGGAAGGCCAGGACCCGGAGAAAGATATCTACTTCTACATCAACAGCCCGGGCGGTTCCATCTCGGACGGCATGGCCATCCACGATACGATGAACTACATCAAGTGCGATGTTTCCACCATCTGCATCGGCATGGCGGCGTCCATGGGCTCGTTCCTGCTGGCCAGCGGCGCCAAGGGCAAGCGCTACGCCCTGCCCAACTCCGAGATCCTCATCCACCAGCCGCTGATCGGCGGCAACGGCATCTCGGGCCAGGCCACGGACATCCAGATCCATGCCAACCACATCGTGCGCCTGCGCGAGCGGATGAACCAGCTCTACAGCCAGTATACCGGCCAGGAGCTTGAGACCATCCAGCGCGACACCGAGCGCGACAACTATATGACGGCGCAGCAGGCCAAGGACTACGGCCTGATCGACGACATCCTCTACAAACACTGATTCGGGGGAACAACATGGCAAACACATCGTCCGGCAAGGACGGAAAAGGACGCGAGCTGATCTGCAGCTTTTGCGGGCGCTCCCAAAACGAGGTGGAACAGCTTCTGATCGGCCCCGGGGTCAACATCTGCAAAGACTGCATCGATATGTGCTACCGCGCGCTGTATAAGGACAGCGACCGCCCGGCCCCGCCGCGCGCCGGCCGCCGCCCGGGGCGCAGCGCCGGGCAGGCCCGCTACGACGCCGACCCGCTGGAGAGCATCAATATCCTGACCCCGGCCGAGATCAAAGCCGGCCTCGACCAGTATGTCATCGGCCAGGATGAAGCCAAAAAAGTGCTCTCGGTCGCGGTCTACAACCACTACAAACGCATCCTCTCCGGGCAGGAGAGCAAAGTTGAGCTGCAAAAGTCCAACGTGCTGATGCTGGGGCCTTCGGGCACCGGCAAGACGCTGCTGGCGCAGACGCTGGCCAAAATGCTGGGTGTGCCGTTCGCCATTGCCGACGCCACGACGCTGACCGAAGCCGGTTATGTGGGCGAGGATGTCGAGAACATCCTGCTCAAACTGATCCAGGCGGCGGATTTTGACATCCCCAAGGCGGAGATCGGCATCATCTACATCGACGAGATCGACAAGATCACCCGCAAGAGCGAGAACCCCTCCATCACGCGGGATGTCGGCGGCGAGGGCGTGCAGCAGGCGCTGCTCAAGATCGTGGAGGGCACGGTCAGCAACGTGCCGCCCAACGGCGGCCGCAAGCATCCGCAGCAGGAGTTTATCCAGATCAACACCAAAAACATCCTGTTCATCTGCGGCGGTGCGTTCGACGGGCTGGAAAAGCTCATCCAGCGCCGTACCGACAACGCCTCGATGGGCTTCGGCAGCCAGCTGCGCACGACGCTGGACAAGGACGAGACGCGCCAGAAGCTGCTGAAAAAGGTGGAGCCGGACGATCTGGTCAAGTTCGGCCTGATCCCGGAGCTGATCGGCCGTATGCCGGTGGTGACCGTGCTGGATCCGCTGGACGAGGACACGCTGGTGCGCGTGCTGACCGAACCCAAAAACAGCATCGTGCGGCAGTACAAAGAGCTGCTGCATCTGGATAACGCCGAGCTGGTCTTCACCGACGCGGCGCTGCACGCCATCGCCCGCAAGACGGTGGAGCGCAAGAGCGGCGCGCGCGGGCTGCGCAGCGTAGTGGAAGATCTCTTGATCCCCATCATGTACGAGATCCCGTCGGACACGACGATCACCAAGGTGACGATCGACGCCGACACGGTCGAAGGCGGCGCGCCGCACATCGAGCACGGTATGATGCGCCCGCGCTACAAAAACCTGGCGCTGCAAAACAAAGCGAACCGGTATAACGCATAAAAAAGAGGGCGTCCCGTCAAGGGGCGCCCTCTTACGTTAGCATAGCGTTTTTACAGTTCCGGCGCGCGGAAACGCAGGCTCGTATCGTCCATCGCATCGACGATGGCCAGGCTGGCCAGTTTGTAGCCGGCTGCCCGCAGCTCGGCGCCGCCGGGCTGGAAGCCTTTCTCGATGCAGATGCCGATGCCGGCGACCGTGCACCCGGCCTGCTGGCAGACGTCCAGCAGGCCTTTCATGGCTTTGCCGTTGGCCAAAAAATCGTCCAGGATCAGCACCCGGTCGGCCGGGCTCAGGAACTTTTTGGCCAGCGTGATCTCATAATCGCGGCCATAGGTATAGGAGTGTACGGTGGAGGTGAAAACGTCGCCGTCGATGTTGCGGCTCTTGGCTTTTTTGGCAAACACGACGGGAACGCCGAAATGCCGCGCCGTCATGCAGGCGATGGCGATGCCGGACGCCTCGATCGTCAGGATCTTGTTGATGCCGTCGTCTTTAAAAATGCGGTGGAATTCGGCCCCGATCGCATCCAGCAGCTCGACGTCCAGCTGGTGGTTCAAAAAACAGTCCACCTTCAGCACATTGCCGGGGCGGACCTGCCCTTGCTGCAGAATACGCTCTTCCAATAGTTTCATCTGCAAAACTGCCCCTTTCGCATAACATTCCCGTTTGTCTTATTATGGCAAATCCCGCCGCATTTTGCAAGTTTTTTACAAAACCTGCCGCAAAGAATTTGCGCCCTTGGCAGTTTGACACTTTTTTGTTACGAAAATTTGTGTAAAATATACACAAAAACACAATATTTATTCTTCAACACTGTTTAAATGCGCCATTGCGCATTGCGGTGCAAAAGTCTATAATTTTGTATATTAACAGTACATAGGGTGTGCGGCCCGCTGCCAAGCAGCATGTACTGTGCATTTGTTAGGAGGGTAAGAACTATGAAAAAACTCGTTAGTGCGGTTTTGGCTGGCGCGATGATGCTCAGCCTGGCGGCCTGCGGCAGCACGGCCGATACGACCGAAAGCACGGCTTCGCAGGCGGCGACCGGTGAGACTACCGCGGCTGCCACGCCCATCAAGCTGGGCGGCATCGGCCCTGTGACCGGCGGCAACGCCCAGTACGGCACCGCGGTCCAGAACGGCGAACAGCTGGCGGTCGATGAGATCAACGCCGCGGCCGGCTACACCGTCTTTGAACTGCAGTTTGAGGACGATGAGAGCGACCCCGAGACCGCTGTCAACGCCTACAACGCCCTGAAAGACTGGGGCATGCAGGTGCTGCTGGGCGCTGTCACCAGCGACCCCAGCCTGAACGTTGCGTCGGAGTGCGTCAATGACAACATCTTCATGCTGACGCCGTCCGCCTCTGCCGAGGACGTTGCCCTGACCGGCCCCAACGTCTTCCAGATGTGCTTCACCGACCCCAACCAGGGCAAGACTTCGGCGCAGTATATTGCCGACAACGCCCTGGGCACCAACATCGGCATCATCTACGACTCCTCTGACCCGTACTCCACCGGCATCTACACGGCGTTTGTGGCTACGGCCGAGGAATTGGGCCTGAACATCGTTGCGCAGCCGTCCTTCACGGCCGACAACAAGAGCGACCTGTCCACCCAGGTGGCCCAGTGCCAGGACGCCGGCGCCGATTTGGTGTTCCTGCCCATCTACTATAACGAGGCCAGCCAGATCCTGATCGCCGCCAACAGCCGCGGCTATGAGCCGACGTTCTTTGGCTGCGACGGCATGGACGGCATCTTGAGCGTCGAGGGCTTCGACACCAGCCTGGCCAACGGCCTGATGATGCTGTGCCCCTTCTCGGCGTTTGGCGACGACGAGACCACCACGACCTTTGTCTCCGCCTACGAGGCTGCGTTCGATTCCACCCCGAACCAGTTCGCTGCCGACGCGTATGACTGCGTGTACGCCATCTACCAGTGCGTGCAGGACGGCACCATCAACGGCGATATGTCTGCCAGCGATATGTGCGACGCCCTGGTGGAGGCTTTCGGCACCATGAGCTTCAGCGGCACCACCGGCGAAAACCAGACCTGGGACGAGAACGGCATGATCTCCAAGGAGCCCAAGGTCTACCAGATCCAGGACGACGCCTACGTCCTGGTCGGCGAGGAATAATCAGAAAGTTTCAAGAACCAAAGGGGGTCGACCGAGCGTTGCTTCGGCGGCCCTCTTTGCCTTTTTGCCTGCCGGATCGCCAGGTTTTGGCAGTGTCCGCCCCGTTTTGCATCGCCTTGGCGGGCGGGCAGGGGAAACCGCGGCGCTTCGCGCCGTACCGGGAGAGGTGTGTTTTGTAAATGCAGTTTATGTCCTACCTGATCAGCGGTATCAGCCTGGGCAGCGTCTATGCGCTGATCGCGCTGGGCTACACGATGGTGTACGGCATCGCCAAGATGCTGAACTTTGCCCACGGCGATATCATCATGATCGGCAGCTACGTGATCTTTTTCGCTTTCGGCAGTTTTGGCTGGAACCCGATCGTCTCGGTGCTCTTCGCCATGGCGGTGTGCACCGTTTTGGGCGTCACCATCGAGCGTGTGGCCTACCGCCCGCTGCGCGAAGCGCCGTCGCTGGCCGTGCTCATCACGGCCATCGGCGTCAGCTACCTGCTGCAGCAGGTAGCGCAGCTGCTGTGGAAGTCCGACCCCAAAAGCTTTACTTCCATCGTCACGGCGGCTGGCCTGGAACCGCTGGCCTTGTTTGAAGGGCAGCTGGTCATCTCGGCCGAGACCATCGTCACCATCATCGCCTGCGTCATCATCATGGCGGCGCTGACGCTGTTCGTCAACAAAACCGTGCCCGGCCACGCCATGCTGGCCGTCAGCGAGGACCGCGGCGCCGCCCAGCTGATGGGCGTGAACGTCAATGCGACCATCGCGCTGACCTTTGCCATCGGCTCGGCGCTGGCTGCGATTGCCGGCGCGCTGCTGTGCTCGTCCTACCCGTCGCTGTCGCCCACCACCGGCGCCATGCCCGGCATCAAGGCTTTTGTGGCGGCGGTGTTCGGCGGCATCGGCTCCATCCCGGGCGCGTTCCTGGGCGGCATTTTGCTGGGCGTGATCGAAAACCTCAGCAAAGCGTACATTTCCACCCAGCTGTCCGACGCCATCGTCTTCCTGGTCCTGGTCGTGGTGCTCATTGTCAAGCCCACCGGCCTGCTGGGCAAAAAAGTCAATGTGAAAGTGTGAGGTGAGTTCCGTGGCGCTGACCCGTTTGAAACATATAAAAAAGACGACCCGGAGCAATCTGATCACCTTTGGCATCGTCATCGCATTTTATCTTGTGGTCGAAGCGCTGATGGCCGGCGGCCTGACCAGCAGCTCGTTTGAAGGGCAGCTGGTGCCCATCTGCGCCTATGTGGTGCTGGCCATCTCGCTGAACCTGACCGTCGGGTTCCTGGGCGAATTGAGCCTGGGCCATGCCGGTTTTATGAGCGTGGGCGCCTTTGCCGGCGTGCTGCTGTGGACGGTGCTGGGCGAGACCCTGCCCGCCTACGTCGCGCTGCCGCTGGCGTTTTTGGCGGGCGGCCTGGTGGCCGGTATCTTTGGCGTCATCGTCGGTGTGCCGGTGCTGCGCCTTTCGGGCGACTACCTGGCCATCGTCACGTTGGCTTTTGGCGAGATCATCAAAAACATCATCAATGCCTGCTACCTCGGCTATGACGAGAACGGTTTGCATTTTTCGCTCTCTGACGCCGCCTCGATGGGCCTTGCGCCGGACGGCACCACACTCATCAACGGCGCGATGGGCATCACCCGCATCACCAAAGCGTCCACCTTTACCATGGGCATCGCGCTGGTGCTCATCACGCTGATCGTGATCCTCAACCTCATCAACTCCCGCACCGGCCGCGCCGTTATGGCCATCCGCGACAATGAGATCGCTGCGCAGAGCGTCGGCGTCGACCTGACCCGCTACAAGCTGACGGCGTTCGTCATTTCGGCGGTCTTCGCCGGGTTTGCCGGCGTGCTGTACGCGCTGAACTATTCTTCGCTGGTGGCCCGCCGGTTCGACTACAACACCTCCATCCAGATCCTGGTGTTCGTGGTGCTGGGCGGCATGGGCAACATCCGCGGTTCCATCATTGCGGCGGCGCTGCTGACCGTCCTGCCGGAGATGCTGCGCGGCATGGACGATTACCGCATGCTGATCTACGCCATCGTGCTGATCGTCATGATGATCTTTAACCAGAGCCCGCAGATCGTGGCGTGGCGCAAGCGCGTGGCGGCGCGTTTTACCCGCAAAAAGGGCGCGCCTGCGCCCCAGAAGGAGGTGGCGTGACATGGCACTGCTGGAAGTCAGCAACCTGGGCATCGCCTTCGGCGGTCTGCAGGCGGTCTCTCAGCTGGATATGACCATCGAGAAAGGCCACCTGTACGGGCTGATCGGCCCCAACGGCGCCGGCAAGACGACGGTGTTCAACATGCTCACCGGCGTCTACCGCCCCACCGAGGGCAACATCATCCTGGACGGCAAGGACATCACCGGCAAAAACCCCGAGGCGATCTCCAAAGCCGGCATCGCCCGCACGTTCCAGAACATCCGCCTGTTTAACGAGATGAGCGTGCTGGACAACGTCAAGGTCGGCATGCACAACCAGGTGCCCTACGGTTTGTGGACCGGCATCCTGCGCCTGCCGGCCTACCGCGAAAAAGAGCACGAGATGAACCGCAAAGCCCATGCGCTGCTGAAGATCTTTGATTTGGACGGGCAGGCGGACCTCAAAGCCAGCCAGCTGCCCTACGGCAAACAGCGCAAGCTGGAGATCGCCCGCGCGCTGGCCACCAACCCGAAGCTGCTGCTTTTGGACGAGCCCGCGGCCGGCATGAACCCCAATGAGACCGAGGAACTGATGCAGACGGTGCGCAGCGTGCGCGACCAGTTTGGCATCGCCATTTTGCTGATCGAGCACGATATGAACTTCGTCATGGGTATCTGTGAGGAGATCATGGTGCTGGACTACGGCCGTATGATCGCCCGCGGCGACGGCAAGGCCATCCGCAACAACCCCAAGGTCATTGCGGCATATCTGGGAGGTGATTGACGATGGGGGAGATGCTTTCTGTCAAAGACATCAACGTCTATTACGGCTCCATCCACGCCATCCGGGATGTGTCTTTCCATGTCAATGAGGGCGAGATCGTCACGCTGATCGGCGCCAACGGCGCGGGCAAGACGACGACGATGCACGCCATCTCCGGTTTGCTCAAACTGCGCAGCGGCGAGATCGACTACTGCGGCCATACCATCAGCAAGATGGAAGCGCACAAGATCATCCGGCTGGGCCTGGCCCAGGTGCCGGAAGGCCGCCGCGTGTTCAGCGGACTGACCGTGCAGCAGAACCTGATGCTGGGCGCCTACACCCGCCGCGACGGCAAAGAGGCGATCCAGAACGATTTTGACATGGTCTATGACCTGCTGCCGCGCCTGAAAGAGCGCCGCAGCCAGGCGGCCGGCACGCTCTCCGGCGGCGAGCAGCAGATGCTGGCGATTGGCCGCGCGCTGATGTGCAAGCCCAAAATGCTGCTGCTGGACGAGCCTTCGATGGGCCTTTCGCCGCTGCTGGTCAAGGAGATCTTTAAGATCATCCGCGACGTCAACCGCCAGGGCGTGACGGTGCTGTTGGTGGAACAGAACGCCAAAATGGCGCTGGAGATCGCCAACCGCGCCTACGTGCTGGAGACCGGCACCATCAAGATGGAAGGCGAAGCGACCGAGCTCGCCAACAACATCGAAGTGCGCAAAGCCTACCTGGGCTGCTGAGCGCACAGCATACCCACAAGCCAAAAAAGTTCCCCTGCCACTGTCAAGGATAAACGGCTCCATGCACTCCAGAAGCTCCTGGGGCGTGGGCTCATGCAGGCAGGCGGAGTATTCGATCCCGTCCTCACAGTCCAGGGAATACTGTGCCTTGTGCCGGGTGGGCCGCCGCTGATAGGCCGCTTCATAGCGGACGCTGGCTCGGGGCGCCTCGGCCACTTCCTCGGTGACTTCGATAAACTGATCTTGCGCGCACCAATATCGTCCTGCACCTTGTAGGGGCGTTTCCGGAACGTATGGAGCGGGTGGAGCTCCGGCATTTTCAGATAGACGATTTTTCCCTCTTCCACCGGGCGGGGCGGCATCTCCGGCGTGGGCGGCAGCTTGATCTCCGGCAGCGGGACTGCCGCCTCCTTGACGGGAGCGGCCTTGCCCATCTTTACCGCCTTAGCGGATTTAGACGCAGGCGCACCGCCGCAACCCGTTTTCTTGCCCTTGTCGGCTTTCTTACCTCTGGACACTTTGTCCCGAACAGAGGGCGGAACCCTCCTCACGGGCCACCTTGTCAACCTTAGACGGGCGGCCTGTGCGGGGCTCCGCCGCTTTCGACTTTTTCTCCACAGTCGGCCCGGCCTGATCTTTCGGCGGGCGGCCCCGGCGCTTCGGCGGCTTATCCGCCTCCGGTGCTTTCCTGTTCTGGGCAGGAGCAGAAGCCTCCTTGCTTCCCTTATCAGCGGCCTGGATGTCCGAAAGGTTGATTACCTTGCCGGACGGCGCGGGAGCATCCTCACACATACCGGGGATAACAGACCGCTCCGGCGTGGCGGGCTCCACATGAGAGGGAGCCGCCTGATCCCCGCCAGGGACAGCGAGCCCCTCAGTGTGTTCCGGCGTGAGTGGATAGCCCGGCCCGGACGGTGCCGGAGCTTCCGGGGTTTTACTTCCCTCTGGGCTCACGTTTACTTTTTCATCTGCCATTGGCGAACCTCCTTTTTCGTGAGATGAAAAAAGGCCGGACCTCCCGGCCTGGCCAGTTAAAAAACTCCCCCTTCCGTTTTAGTATTAAGTCAGCACCACTCCTTTCCTAAACGGGCCATGAAAAACGTCGCCTTTTTCTTGAAAAGGCGACGTTTTAGTGTAGGTTGGCTCGGTTTTTTGTTGTGATTTATGATTAAGCCTTTGTAAAGAAACCTTCTTTTGGAGAATTTTATCCATGCTGTTTTGTATTATGACTACCAGGATGCAGAAAATCAGTATGTACCCTCCAAAGCTGACAAAAAATATATTTCCATCTTTTCAGACAATTATAAGCACGATTACGAAAAAGCGAAAACCGGAGATGAAAAATTCGACTTATATTTGCGTCTATTGATGGTAACTGACTACATAAGCGGAATGACGGATTCGTATGCTAGAACTTTGTATAGAGAACTGAGTGGCATTGAGTGAGCGACTGGAACTGTTTTGCCCGTATAAATGGGAGTATGATCGTCTGAACCCAGCCGGGGGTGCCAAAACACCGCTGCAAGCCGGTTTTCGCCGGCTAGCAGCGGTGTTTTTCTTTTCCTTTTTTGGTTCCGCCATCCTGCGGTAATCTTTTGGCTCAAGAAGATATGACCCGGTGAGCCTGGTTGGGTTTCCAATTTGCCGCCAGCAGGCCATAGAGATAGAGGCTGGCCGGGCTTCCGTCGGTGCTGTTGGTTTGGCCTCTTTGTACGCCCTCAAACTGCATACCGAGCTTTTGCATAAGCCCAACCGATTTCACGACATCTATGGGTTATATCTTGTTCAACGAGATCGACCCGGGCGTTTACGAAATGGGTTGTTTTTTTAACCGGCGCTATTGGCGGCAGGGGGTACGCAGCCGAAGCCTGCAAAGCCGTGCTCGATCATGCGTTCCGCGATTTGCATGCCCATAAAGTTTTTGCAGAAACCATAACTTTTTGCGACTGTTTGTGAACGGCCGCGACCGCGCCGTTTTTGCTGATGCAGAAGCCGTGCAAAAAATCTTTTGTCTTTTCTAGATCATAGGCGGGCTCGCAATGTTTCATCGTTTCCGCATCGCCCAAAATCTCGTAAAGGTCATTGGCGTCGTCTGGCGTAAAATTGCGGATCACAAGCCGGTCGGTTTCGATTCGTTCTATTATCATAAAAGGAAACCCTTGCTATAACAAAGGGCATGATACCACGGTCAGCAGCAAAAATACCACCCGCGGCCGCCGCAGCAGCACCAGCTGCAGATGTTGCACATCAGCAGGTACATCCAGAACGAAAGGCAGAACCGCCCCGGGTTGCCGCTGGGCTGGGCGTAGGGCTGCTGGTAGCTGGTGTAGCTGGCGCCGGGGTTTTGCAGCTGATCCAGCAGGTTCTGGTAGGCGTAGTTGTTCGGCTCCATCGAGACGGCGATGCGCGCCTCGTCACGGGCGCGGATGTTGTTGCCCAGCCCCTGATGGGCGAGCGCGCAGTAGTAGTGCCACTGGGCGGTGCGCTCATTGGCGGCCATGCCGTTGAGCGTGTTGAGCGCTTCCTGGTAAAACCCGTTGCGGATATAATTGGCCGCGGCGCGCAGTTCCGGGTTTTCCTGGCCGGTGGTGTAGGTCTGGCGGGCGCCGCCGGTCGTGCTGTAAAAGCCAAACCCGAACGGGCCAAACCCAAACCCGCCGCCAAACGGGTCCTGCCCGTACGCGCCGCCGTAGCCACCCTGGCTGGAGCTATACGGGCTGCCGCCGCTTTGCCGCTGCTGGTAACCCTGGTAACCGCCGGGGCCGCCGCCTTGCTTTTGGCGCATGATCTCGCTGTAAGCGGCCTGCACTTCTTTAAATTTTTCCTCGGCAGCGGGGTCGTTGGGGTGCAAGTCGGGGTGGTACTGCTTGCATTTTTGGCGGTAAGCCTTTTTGATCGTCTCGTCGTCGGCACCGGGGGCGATGCCCAGTATGCTGTATGGATCGGTCATGCGTGTCGTCCCTCTCTGTGCTTTCTGACCAGCGCGTATTGGCTCCATACGCCGGAATACAGTGTGTTGTACAAGATCTGCCCCTCCGGCGTTTCTTTCAGGATGGGCAGCAGCTGGAACTGCTGTGCGCACAGGCCGATCTGCTGCGTCAGCAGCTCCCGGCAGCGCGTTTCGTAGTCGGCCGGCGGCAGCTGTTCAGCCAGCGCCTGCAGCGCGTTGTAACGGCCTTTTTTGCGGTCTTTTTCCAGGTCGTCGTAGGCGTCCATCAGGTAGATGAACCCGCCCAGGCCGCGGCCCATGGCGTCCAGTGTCGGCGCCCAGGCGTCCTCGCGGCAGACAAATATGCCGCCCAGCAGCGCGCCGAATGCCCGGCACAGTGCGTCCAGATCGTGGGACCCGGCGCTTTCCAGCGCGTTCAGCGCCTGCAGCTGGTCGCGGATGATCCCGCATTGCCGGGGCCAACGCTCCCGGATGGACGGCAGATAGCGCTCCAGTTTCTGCGCGTGCCGCAAACTGGCGCGGCGACGGTCGTCCTGCCAGTCGTCCAGGAAATTGTAGTAGGCCAGCACCACCGTCATATCGGCAGCGTAGTGCAAAAACGGGTTGTCGGCCCGCGGCCGCGGTTTGAACGGGTGCGGCGGGCAGCGCCCGACGCGGAAAGCGGTATCGGGGTCGTACAAAGCGCTCAGCAAAACGGCCACAAAGGCCATGTCAAAGCTCAGCGTCATCTGCCCGGCCGTGCCGTAGCGCTGGCCCAGCGCCTGGCACAAACCGCAATAGTAGGCCTGGTAGCGGTCCAGCGCCGCCTCGTCCAGGCCCTTGCGGTAGATGGTAACATACCCAAACATAGCCCGTCAACTCTTTTTGATGAACTGCGTGCCGCATTTGGGGCAGGTGATGGAGATCTTGCCCCGTCCGCGCGGCACGCGCAGCTGCTGGCGGCAGTGCGGGCAGCGGTAATAGTGGTATTGCTTGCGCTGCTGGAAGCGGGTCTTTCGTGTGGCGAACCAGCCGGTGACCTTGCTTTCCAGCGCCAGGTATTTCAGGTTTTCCTGGTAACGTTTCCGGGTGTTGCGGCTGAGCATGCGGAAATAGCAATACCCCAGCATGATGAGCCCCAGCCAGTACAGCAGCGGGCTGAACAATGCGCCCAGGACTACCAGCAGCAGGGAACAAAACGACAAAAAGCCGCAGAACCGGTCAAACCCGTACCGGCCGGACATGAAACGCTGGAACCAGCTTCGCATTTGCAAAAACCACCTTTTGGGCCTGCGCCCGCATTTTCGCCTCTCATTATGCCACAGAAATGTTGGCAAATCGTGAACAAGAGCCAAACAGAATTTGAACAAACGCCGCAACACGCGCGGCGCGGCGTGTTATATCGCCGCGCGCTGTAACTGCACGATGCACTCAACGGTACTTTCTTTGTCCCAACTCATTTCGTCGATCTCCTGACCGTTATAGAACACTGGGAACTTGAATTTGATATGCCTCAAAAATCGTCCATCCGGCAGTTCGTCCTCATAAATATCAACACGTTCCACGAAGCTGCTCAGAAACTCTTTCTTTTCAGCATCTGTAAATTTATCATACAGTTTATCAAAGTATAGCAGATATTGATACACGTTGTCACTACCCAGCTTTTGCTGGCGAATGTTTTGAATCCGTACTTCCACCTGAGCGATAGAATCTTCAATCTCGTCGATCTGGTCATAAAAATGATCCAGACGATCCTGCATATCCTGATACTTCCGGTCATAGTAGCGGTCTGTCACATCCAGACTATCCATCTGCTGTGCCAGTTTGTTTTTAGCACCTAATACCTGCCGAAGCTGCTTGCGGAGATTTTCGATTTCCTGTTCCAACTCTCCGGTATCAATACGGGTGTTGATTTTCTGCCGAATAGCAGCTTCAAATTTCGGATTTTGTACCAGCTTTTTAATTACTTCCGCCACCGCTGCATTGACCTTATCTTCGCCCCATTGCTTTTTATATGTGCAGACATGCCCATCAACAGAGCGGCGATGCTTGCAAGTGTAGTAGAAATAGTCTTTGTATCGGGAGCCATCCTTTTTCTTCTTACGGTTGACATTGCCATACATACCGGCACCACAAATGGGGCAGCAGAGAATACCAGAAAGAAGATGTTCGTGCTCCAGGCTGTAGGTCTTTTCTCTCTTTACCCCAGTTCTTAATCGCCTGTCGTGTGCAGTGTTCCAGATTTCTTCTGACACAATCGCTTCATGAATACCATCATACAGCATATAGGAATCCTGCTTGACGATATGGTAAGCATTGCGTTTGCCGGGGATTTTCTCATTTTTCCGTCTGCCATAAGCAAGTTTTCCGCAATAAACCGGATTATCCAAAACGCCCTTGATGAATGACGCTGCAAACGCATTTAGCGTATTGTTCTGACGTTTTTTCTTTTGGTATCCCTGCTGGTTAAGCCATGAGGCAATTCCGTTGACACCCATCGTCGTGTTGATGTATTTGTCGAAAATCAAGCGGATAATCTCTGCTTCATCCTCAGCGATTTCCAATTCTCCGTCTACCAGTTTATAGCCGTAAGGAGCAAATCCGCCGTTCCATTTTCCTTCACGGGCTTTTTGACGGCGGCCTTCCATGGTCTGCACCAGAATATTCTCTCGTTCAATCTCGGCAACAGCAGAAAGCACCGAAATCATCAGCTTTCCGCTGTCTTTGGAGCTGTCGATTCCATCTTCCACGCAGATCAGGTTCACACCGAAATCCTGCATCTTTTGCAGTGAGGTCAATACATCAGCGGCATTACGGCCAAAACGGGATAACTTGAATACCAGCACGAAAGAAACATGATCTTTTCCTTCTTCGATGTCCCGCAGCATTTGCAAAAATTCAGGCCGTCCCTCTACACTTTTTCCGGATTTTCCTTCATCAGAGTATTCACCGACAATTACCATGTCCTGAAAGTCTGCATACTTGCGAAGTTTGTCTTTCTGGGCATCCAGACTGTATCCATCTACCTGCATGGAAGTAGAAACTCTCGTATAGATATAACACTCCTTTTTCTTCATTTTACGTTGCCTCCATCCTGCATCGTTATGTAAATTGTGCCACTGTCAGCGACACAATATTTTGGTTTTATGAATTACTGAAACATGTTATTTGTTGTCCCAACTTTATTTTATCATGCTGTCTTGTCCGCAGTCAATGAACTTGTTGGAAACTTTTTGGGATTCATACCTGATGACCCCTGTGTACCTTGTTTTATTGTATCATTCATATCATTTTCTTCTGTTTTGGGAAGATCCAACTCTCCGCCATATTTTTCAATCATTCTGGCCAAAAAGTCGGTGCACCTCTCAAAATCAGCATTTACCATAGGCGCTCCTCCTGTTTGTCCTGATGACGATCCGAATGCTGCTGTTCTCGTTCATGTTGTCCTTGTTTGCGCAGCACGTCATCTACCAGAACCTGCAATTCCCGTAGTTTCTTACTCTCTTTCCAAAGCAGGCTGGCCTGTGCTGATTGCTGGCGGTATTCCTGTTCCAATTGGCTCAGTTCATTCTTCCAAACATCTACTGGTGGTTCGCCGTCAGGCACAGCTTCTTTGAGCTTGCGTTTGGCCAAATAAAAACGCCGGAAGTCACTTTCATGCTCTTGCTTGAATTGCTCCCGACGTTTTTTGAATTTGAAAGTATTTAGTTTTTCCTGAAGAGGTTTTAGTTCCTCGTATGCTTCTGCATGGCGCAGCAATTCTTTCAGAGCTTTGATCCGCTCCTGTTTTTCTCTGGTGCCCTCTTGCAAAATGTGGCGAGCATCCTCCATTTGCTCCATCTTCTTGCGGAGATCTTCTACGGTAAACAATTTGTGTTCGGATAAATAATTCACGGTTTCATTCAACCGTTTCAAATTCCCGACACGAGCCTTTTGTCTGGCGTAGTCAGGAAGATGAAGAGTGCCTTGGTTGCGTTCGCCATAGTAATCCTGAATCAACCGAACCAAATCCTGACTGGTTTGCTGTGTTCTCAACTCCTCCCGAAGTATCTCGATCCACAGCTTTAAGTCAGCAATCCGATGTCTGAGACTTTTCAAAATACGATTGGTTGCCTTGATCCAGCGGTTCAATTCGCCTTTTTCGGTACGGATGCCTTTTTGCTCCATCTGGCGTACCACAGGTCCTTCATGAACAGTAGGCAGAATATCCAGTGCTTGATCTTCATAAGAACGGTGGTCGATACGGCAAGACAAGCCCTTCTGCTCAAATTTTGCGTTTACCATATTGGCCCATTGTGCCCGCCACAGTTCCAAAGTTTCCGGTTTGCCCCAATCGGTGGTGGTAACAGCATCAAACACATAGTTTCCATGTTCGTCTCTGATACGCTCTCCATTCTCATCCAGATGATAAACTCTGTGCTGTTTGGCTCCCCAGGTTCCATCAGGATTCAGAGGGCGGATTGGCACCATGACATGAAAATGTGGATTCTGTATCCCATCACATTCCGGGTCGTGAATGCAAAAATCCACAGTCATCCCATTCCCCACAAAATACTTGAGAAGAAACGCTCTGGCAACCTCCAGATTTTCCTCAAAGGTCAGTTCATTTTGCAGAGCAATATCGAAGGAATAAGCTAACTGTGCATCGTGACGGCGCTCTACCTTTTCCACTGCATTCCAGAGCGTCTGCCGGTCTGCATAAGCCATCGGAGCATGGGGTGGCAGCATAATCTCTGAATACATCACACCGCCCTTGCGGGAATAATCACTGGTTTCCCCGTAATATTCGCTGTACAGTTTTTCGCCAGAACGATATGCAGCACAGGCAACAGCAGATCGCCCTGCACTGCGTCCAATCTGGTCAACATGAAAATGAAAAAGCGCCATATTATTTCCCTCCATTCTTGTGGGCACGATACCGATCAATGGCTTCCTGCACTATGGTATTTACATTTGCTTGTTGGGCCAATTTTTCAAAAATCTGATACTGTTCCTTTTTAGGCAAATACTGTACTTCCGGCCAAAAACTGAGGACAGCCCCGCCAATATTGCAAAGGATATGGGTTCGCTTTTTGGCCTCGCCCTTGACCAGATATTTTTCACGATTGACCGCTCGCTGAAGCTGATGGGTGTACTGCTCCAACTTTTTCTCTGCGCTGACTTTCTCGGACAGCAGCTCGTCTTTGGTTTTCTTGTTTGACATAATTACTCGTTCCTTTCTTGAAACAGGCATAAAAAATACCGCTTGCTGGTGCAAACGGTTTACAGAAGAGATAGCCGCATCAAGCGGCGCAAGAGGGAACCCCTCTTGTACGGAATGAAATTCCGCAAAACTTCCGGGTTGAGTAGCACGGAAGTTAGCCTCGCAGAGCGCACGATACCGCCATTTATGAGCGGTATAGAAGTGCGCCCTTAGTTTCCCTAAGGGATTTGGCTATGGTTCTAACCAGCCCCTTTCGTTTTTAACCATAGAACCTCGAAGTGCTGTACGTACCGTACGCCGTACACCGTACAGTACGTACACCATCCCCATGTTCAAAGTGCGAATTTTTCAGAATGATGGCCTTACCAGCACCTCGATTCCAACAAATCCACGCACCCGTTTACCTCCGGCAAGATAAATATTGTTGGTTGCCTCCACATTGTACTTTTTCTCGTTTTGAGCTAATTCGGAGCTAAGACGATTTGCAGCAAGTGCGTGCAGAGCGTTGTCCTCGCACCACATTTTGTAGGCTTCATAGATTGCTTTGGAGCTGGATTCTGCATCTGCCTTAAAGCGGATGTACCCCTCAGATTGCAGGAAGTCCAAAATGTTGTTATTACTTCTGCGGATCAGCTCTACATTTTCTGCGCTTCGATTGCTCACTGTAAAGCTGTAACCATTGGCAATCAGCCGGTGCAGCCCTTCCAGACACCAGAGGAAAATCTCCTCCAGTTCATCCAGCATTTTTTCAACCAGAAACGGATCGTCCTTCCGGTCAGCAGGACGCTCCTTTGTGGTGAGGATCAGCTGCCGACGATAAAAACCATCCGAATGGTCATACAGAGAAGTAAGTGAACCATTTCCGAAGCAGAGAAATCGCACATACAGCTGGCCTTGATAACTTTGGATTCCTTTGCGCTCCAAATCCATTTTTGCCTCGGCAGTAACAATAGATTTGATATAGTTGGTTTTGGGCAAGGCACTCATATCCATGTCGTCATCTACCATCAGAAGGCGATGTTCCAGATCGGCACGGGCAAACCGGTTGGTTTCTACTTTCTGAATATTTCCCACATTCATGGCACTGTGAAACATAGCATTGAGGATCAAACCAATACGGGATTTTCCCTCGCCACCTCTGCCAATCACCATCATCATTTTTTGACCTTTGGTAGATGGAAGCAGACAATATCCCAGATACTCCTGCAAGGTAAATATATCGTCCTCCTCCAGCAGTTCTGAAAGAAATTGCATCCAGCGCAGAGGCTTTGGAGCAGCTGGATTGTAGCTAACCGACAACCGATTGTTGCAGAAAACCTTTTTCGGTTCAAAATGGCCATCCAGAAAATAAATACCGTTGGCACAGTGGATGCGATCCAACTCCACTGGCAACGGCTCAGAATAGGCTTGAATTTTCAAGCTCTCCAGCAAAGAAGAAGCCCGTTTAGAAAGATTAGTGGTTACGCAGCTTTGCACCATATCGATGATTTGACGTTTGACCAGCTCCTCACTTTCCACTGGGCCATCCACCGTAAATAAGGTTCCTCCAATACACCGCATAGGATGGGTTTTCAAAAATTCCTGGCAAAATAAAATTTCGTTAATGTGCTTGCCGTCGAACCAGTCCAGCTTGTCCTGACAGCCATTTTCGATTTTTTTCATGACATCCGTCCTCCTTTTCGTGTTCATTTCCGTCTGTGTTTTTGGTGTTCCTGCGGTAGTGGCATATTCTCCTATACCCACAATTTAGAGAGGGATTTTCTTTACCCTCTGACATGGTTA
>DXEI01000093.1 GCA_019115045.1 Candidatus Gemmiger excrementipullorum
CCGCGCCGTCTGCGCGGCCAGCCCCATCGAGTGCGAGGTGTTCGTACACGGTGCGCTGTGCATGAGCGTGAGCGGCCAGTGCATGATGAGCGCGTTTTTGGGCGGGCGCAGCGGCAACCGCGGCGCCTGCGCCGGGCCCTGCCGCCTGCCGTTTGACGCCACGCCGGGCCTGCGCCCCGGCCAGCCCGGCAAAGCCTGCCATTTGAGCCTGAAAGACATGGACCATATCTCCCACCTGCGCGCGTTGATGGACGCCGGGGTGGCCAGCGTCAAGATCGAAGGGCGGCTGCGCACGCCGGAGTATGCAGCCGCCGTCGTCACGGCCTGCCGCGCCGCGCGCGACGGGCTGCCCTATGACGAAGCGCTGGTGCGGGATATTTTTTCCCGTTCCGGTTTTACCGACGGATACCTGACCGGCCAAAACGACAGCGCGATGTTCGGCGTGCGCACCGAGGCCGACGCCGCCGCCACCCGCGCCGCCACACCCAAAGCGCGGGAGCTGTTCCGGCGGGAGCTCTGCCGCATCCCGGTGCAGTTCGAGACCGCGTTTACGGCGGATGGCGTCCAGCTGACGGCCGCCGACCCCGAGGGGCACGAAGCTGCCGCCCACAGCAGTGAAGCGCCGCTGCCCGCACAGAAAGACCCCGTCCCCGGCATTGAGCGGGCGCTGGGCAAGACCGGCGGCACGCCGTTTTTGTGCGCCGGCGTCACGGTGCGCGGCACGCCGGGCTTTTTGCCCGGCAGCGTGTGGAACGAGCTGCGCCGCAAAACGCTGGATGCGCTGCTGGAACAGCGCGCGGCGCCCGCGCCGCACGCCGTGCAGCCCTGGGCGCCGCCGGCGTACCCGGCGCACCCGGCCGGCAGAACGCCGGCTTTGGCCGCAAGGTTCCAGACCGCGGCGCAGTGCCCGCCGGAAAGCGTCGATGCGCTGCGCTGGCTGATCTTTCCGTTGGCGGAAGCCCCGAACGTGCCGGACGCCTGGCGCGCCAAAACGCTGCTGGAGCTGCCGCGCGTGATGTTCGGCCGCGCCGAGACCGCCGTAGCCGCCGCGCTGGCCCGCTGGCAGGGCGCCGGTTTTGCCGGGGCGGTCGCCAACAACGCCGCCCACCTGCGGCTGGCCCAAACCTGGCCGCTGTACGGCGGGCTGGGGCTGAACATCACCAACCCGCTCTCCGCCGCGCGCTGCGCCGAGCTGGGCCTGCGCGGGCTGCTGGTACACCCCGAGACCTCGCTGCGCGCCATGCAGGCCGTGGCCCCGCAGCAGGACGGCGCGCCGCTGCCCACAGCCGCGCTGTGCTACGGGCATATGCCGCTGATGCTGACGCGCGCCTGCCCGCTGCGCAACACGCGCAGCTGCGCGCAGTGCCCCGGCGGCGGCACGCTGCGCGACCGCAAAGGCCGCGACTTTGCCGTGACCTGCACCGCCCCCGGCAGCGCCGGGGTGCGCACGGTGTACAACCCCGTGCCGCTGTACATGGGCGACCGCCTGGCCGAACTGCCCGTGGATGTGGCCGTGGCCGCCTTTACCACCGAGCCCCCGGCCCGCGCCGCCCAGGTTTTGGCAGCGCTGCTGGCCGGCCGGCCGTTTGACAGCGAGTTCACCCGCGGGCTATACTATACAGAAGCAACGACCTGAACAGAAGCAACGACCTGACCCGCCCCACACAAAAGGAGTACCCTGCCATGAACGACAGACAAAAACAAGGCATCGCGCTGGTGCTGACCGGCACCGTGCTGGCCGCGCTGGCCATCCACCCGCCCAAAGTGCTGACCGCCGTCTACCTGGCGTTTGAGCGCGCCGTCGTGGCCTGCGCCGGCGTGCTGCTGGCCACGGCCGGGGCCGCCGCGCTGCTGGGCCTGGACGCCCCGCACACCGGCAAAGCGCCGGATTATACCATCGACTACGACGACGCCGAAGGCGAACTGTGAGGATCTGCCATGGAAACCGTACGTTGTAAAAAACTGGACCCGCGCGCCAAGCTGCCCGCCTACGCCACGCCCGGCGCGGCGGCGGCCGACCTGTGCGCACTGCTGGACGAACCGCTGACCATCGCGCCCGGCCAGCGCACACTGGTGCCCACCGGCCTGGCCATTGAGCTGCCCGGCGCCGGGTTTGTGGCGCTGGTATATGCACGCAGCGGGCTTTCCATCAAGCACGGGCTGTGCATGGCCAACGGCGTCGGCGTCATTGACAGCGACTACCGCGGCGAGCTGCGCGTGCCCGTCATCAACCTGGGGGACGCACCCTACACCGTGCAGCCCGGCGAGCGCATCGCCCAGCTGTGCATCGCCCCGGTGACGCAGGCCGCGTTTTTGCCCGCCGACGCTTTGAGCGACACCGACCGCGGCGCGGGGGGCTTTGGCTCCACCGGCACGGTATAAGCCGCCGCACGTCCCGGGCAGGGCCAGGCGGTTCTTCAACACGGCCGCCCCCGCTTCGCGGACAAGCAGTTTCCAAAATTTTCCACCCTCGCGCCGCTGCGGCAGGTTTCGACGCCGCGGCCCCGCTATAATCAAACGCGAAAGGACCCCGTTATGGCTTTGATCCTGGCATCCGGCAGCCCGCGCCGCCGGGAACTGATGGCGCTGATCACCCCGGAATACACCGTTGTGACCAGCGACGTGGACGAAGGCAAGATCGCCGCCGACACGCCGGCGCATCTGGCGCAGGCGCTGGCCACCGCCAAGGCGCGCGCCGTAGCCGCCCTGCACCCCGACGACACGGTGTGCGGGTTTGACACGGTGGTGGACTGCGGCGGCGAAGTGTTTGGCAAGCCGCGCGACGAAGCCGACGCGCTGCGGATGCTGCGCGCGCTGGCGGACCGCACGCACAAGGTGCACACCGGCGTGTGCGTCTGCCGCGGCACCCGCGCCGCCGCCACGGTGGAGACGACGCTGGTGCAGTTTTCGCCCATTGAGGAGGACGACCTGCTGGCCTATGTGCGCACGCCGGAGCCGTACGACAAAGCCGGGGCCTACGCGATCCAGGGCCATGCGGCGCTGTGGTGCGCAGGCATAGAGGGGTGCTATTACAACATTATGGGGCTGCCGGTACACCGGACGGCGCAGCTGCTGCGCGCCTTTGGGTGAACCCGCACAGCCCCGGAACGAGGGAGCTGTGCATGGACTGGATCCGCAATTTCTGCAAACGCATTTGGGAGAGACTACGCGCTATGTTTACCAAAGATATCGGCATCGACCTGGGCACTGCCAACACGCTGGTGTATATGAAAGGCCGCGGCATCATCATGCGGGAGCCCAGCGTCGTCGCGGTGGACCCGCGCAGCGATGAGCTGCGCGTGCGCTGCGTCGGGCATGAGGCCAAGGCCGTCATCGGCCGCGCGCCGGGGTCCATCGTGGCGGTGCGGCCGCTAAAGGACGGCGTCATTGCCGACTTTGACATCACAGCCGCCATGCTGCAAAGTTTTATCCGCCGCGCGTGCGGCGGCAGCTTTCTGGCGCGGCCGCGGGTGGTCATCTGCGTGCCGTCCGGCGTGACCGAAGTCGAGCGCCGCGCCGTGCGCCAGGCCGCCGCCAAAGCCGGCGCGCGGCAGGTCACGGTGATCGAGGAGCCGATGGCCGCCGCCATCGGCGCAGGACTGCCCACCACCGACGCCGTCGGCAGCATGATCGTGGACATCGGCGGCGGCACGGCCGAGGTCGCCGTCATCAGCCTGTCGGGCATCGTGGCCAGCCGCAGCGTGCGCTGCGCCGGTGACGCGCTGGACCAGAGCATCATCGCTTTCATCAAGCGCAAATACAACCTGCTTGTGGGCGAGCGCACGGCCGAGCAGATCAAGATCGAGATCGGCTCCGCCTGCCCGCAGGACCCCGAGACCAGCATGGAGATCAAGGGCCGCAACCTCGTGGACGGCCTGCCCAAAGATATCCTGATCCGCTCGGAGGAAGTGCGCGAGGCGATGGGCGAAAGCCTGCTGCGCATCGTGGACGCCATCAAGGACACGCTGGAACGCACGCCGCCGGAACTTTCCAGCGATATCATCGACCGTGGGATCATGCTCTCGGGCGGCGGGGCGCTGCTGCGCGGGCTGGATACGCTGATCCAGAACGAGACCGGCATCACCGT
>DXEI01000094.1 GCA_019115045.1 Candidatus Gemmiger excrementipullorum
TGGGCAGTTTGGCCAGCTGTGCCAGCGTGGCCGGCTGCAGGTTGCAGCCGGTGCGGCTGGGGACGTTGTACAGGATGCACGGCAGGTCCACTGCCTGGGCAATGGCCGTATAGTGCGCGACAAGGCCTGCCTGGCTGGATTTGTTGTAATAGGGCGTGACGAGCAGCAGCGCGTCGGCACCGTCCTGCTGGGCCTGCTGCGACAGCTGGATGGCATAGCGCGTATCGTTGGAGCCGGTGCCCGCAATGACCGGCACGCGGCCCGCTGCTTTCTGCACGGTATAGCGGATACACTCGGTGTGTTCGTCGTGGTCCAGTGTCGGGGATTCCCCGGTGGTGCCGCAGATGACGATGGCGTCGGTGTGGCGGGCGATCTGGTCCTCGATGATGCGGCCCAGTTCCTCATAGTTCACACGGCCGTCGGCGTGCATCGGGGTGATGATGGCCACGGCGGCGCCGGTAAATACAGGCTTCTTCATGGCAGCGTCTCCTTACAAATTGCGTGTTGGCGGGTTCAGTCAAAATACCCTTTGGCGGCCAGCAGTTCGGCCAGCAGCACACCGCCGCCCGCCGCGCCGCGCAGCGTGTTGTGCGAAAGGCAGACAAACTTGTAGTCGTACTGGGTGTCCGGGCGCAGGCGGCCGATGCTGACCGCCATGCCGTTTTCGATCATGCGGTCCAGTTTCGGCTGCGGGCGGTCGTTTTCCTCAAAATAATGCAGGAACTGTTTGGGCGCGCTGGGCAGGTCCAGCTCCTGCGCCGGGCCGCGGAACGCCGCCCAGGCGCTGCGGATCTCTTCCTGCGTGGGTTTGTTGGCAAACCGCACAAAGACTGCGCCCATGTGGCCGTCCGCCACCGGCACGCGCAGGCACTGCGCCGTGATGCGCGGTGCGTCGGCGTTGACGATGCGGTCGCCCTCGATACGGCCCCACAGTTTCAGCGGCTCCTGCTCGCTCTTTTCTTCCTCACCGCCGATATAGGGGATCACGTTGTCCAAAATTTCGGGGAAGGTCTCAAACGTCTTGCCCGCGCCGGAGATCGCCTGGTAGGTGCACACCAGCACGTCGGTGATGCTGTAGCCGCGCAGCGGGTGCAGCGCCGGCACATAGCTTTGCAGGCTGCAGTTGGACTTGACAGCAATGAACCCGCGCTTGGTGCCCAGGCGTTTGCGCTGGGCGGGGATGATCTCAATATGGTCGGCGTTGATCTCAGGCACGACCATCGGCACATCGGGGGTGAAGCGGTGCGCGCTGTTGTTGGAAACGACCGGGCATTCCGCCTTGGCGTAGGCTTCCTCCAGCGCTTTGATGTCCTCTTTTTTCATGTTGACGGCGCAGAACACGAAATCGACCTGGGCGGCGACTTCCTCGACATGGGAAGCGTCGAGCACGGGGAGCTTTTTGGCGCATTCCGGCATGGGGGTGGGCATCAGCCAGCGGCTGCCGACGGCTTCCTCATACGTTTTGCCGGCGCTGCGCGCACTGGCGGCCACGGCGGTGAGCCGGAACCAGGGGTGATGCGCCAGCAGCGTGACGAAACGCTGGCCGACCATGCCGGTGGCGCCGATGACGCCCACTTTGTACTGTTTGCTCATTCTACAGACCTGCCTTTCACGGGACCCGTTCTATTTCTATGCCAAATGCCGCACCTGCGTGCACGATTTTGCACAGATAACAAAAAAACCGGCTTGAAAACCGGCACAAAATGCAATATAATATCATATTGCATGCACACAGCGCAACACACCGCAGGTGTGACAGTCCCGCGCCTGTTCGGCCGCGGGCCCAGGCCGGTACGTGCCGCGTACCGCCTTCGGCGAAGGACCCTTTCGCTTGCCCCGTGCCCCGGCTGGGCGTTGGAAAAAAGCAAGGTACTGATGCGCTTCGCGCCTCTGTGTTGCGTTTATTATAGTATCCCGCCAGGGGATTGTCAATGTTAAAAGGATGAAAACCCATGCTGAAAAAAGATTTTTGGTATGATCTGCCCAAAGAGCTCATCGCCCAGGAACCGGCCGAGCCGCGGGACGCCGCGCGGCTGATGGTGCTGGACCGCCGCAGCGATGCGATCCGCCACGCGGTGTTCCACGACCTGCCGCAATATCTTGAGAAAGGCGACCTGCTCGTCGTCAACAACTCCAAAGTCCTGCCGGCCCGCCTGCTGGGCACCAAGGTGCCCACCGGCGCGGTATGCGAGCTGCTGCTGCTGCGCCAGGTCAAGGGGGATACCTGGGAATGCCTGGCCCGCCCCGGCAAGCGCCTGCATACCGGCACCGAGATCACGTTCGGCGACGGCACGCTGACGGCGGTGGTGGACGAGACCCGCCCCGACGGCAATAAACTCGTCACCTTTACCTACGACACCGAAACGCTGTACGAGAAGCTGGACGCTTTTGGCAAAATGCCGCTGCCGCCCTACATCACCAAACAGCTGGAGGATCAAAGCCAGTACCAGACCGTCTACGCCAAAGAACTGGGCAGCGCCGCCGCGCCGACGGCCGGGCTGCATTTTACCCCAGAACTGCTGGAGACGCTGCGCCAAAACGGCGTGCAGATCGCCGAGGTGACGCTGCACGTCGGCCTCGGGACCTTCCGCCCCGTCAGCGAGGAAGAGATCACCGACCACCAGATGCACAGCGAGTGGTACTCCGTCAGCGAGGAGACGGCCGCCGCCATCAACGCTGCACGGGCTGCCAGGCACCGCGTCATTGCCGTGGGCACCACCAGCTGCCGCACGCTGGAAGCTGTGTGGGCCCAATACGGCAAGATCGTGCCCTGCAGCGGCAACACCGATATTTTTATCTACCCCGGCATCGAGCTGCACGCCATCGACGGCTTGATCACAAACTTCCACCTGCCGGAAAGCACGCTTATCATGCTGATCTCGGCCTTTTACGGCTACGAAAAGACGATGGCTGCCTACAAAGTTGCCGTGCAGGAAAAATACCGCTTCTTCAGCTTTGGCGACGCGATGCTGATTTTGTGATTTTGCCCAAGGGGCGCCGCGCAGGCGGCCCGACACGACCGAACGACCAACGAACAACAGGGGAGACTTCTATGCCTTACCGCTTGCTCAAACAGGAGGGCGCTGCCCGCCGCGGCGAGTTTGTCACCGTGCATGGCACCGTGCAGACGCCCGCCTTCCAAAACGTGGCCACAGCCGCTGCCATCAAGGGCGGGCTCTCGGCGCTGGACCTCAAAGACATCCGCGCCCAGGTCATGCTGTGCAATACCTACCACCTGCACCTGCGCCCCGGCGACAACGTCGTGGCGGATATGGGCGGCCTGCACAAGTTCACACGCTGGGACGGCCCGATTTTGACCGACAGCGGCGGTTTCCAGGTATTCAGCCTGGCCAAGCTGCGCCAGATCACCGAGGAGGGCGTCACCTTCAACTCGCACCTCGACGGTCACCGCATCTTCATGGGGCCGGAACAGAGCATGCAGATCCAGGCAAACCTCGGTTCCACCATCGCGATGGCGTTTGACGAATGCGTCGAAAACCCCGCCACCTACGACTACGCTAAAAACAGCTGCGCGCGCACGGCCCGCTGGCTGCTGCGCTGCAAAGAGGAAATGTCGCGCCTAAAACGCGAGGGCAAGGCCGTCAACCCCGACCAGCTGCTGTTTGGCATCAACCAGGGCTGTACGTTTGCCGACCTGCGCGTCGAGCATATGAAACAGATCGCCGAATACGACCTCGACGGCTATGCCATCGGCGGGCTGGCGGTAGGGGAACCGGCCGAGGTGATGTATGAGATCATCTCCGCCGTGGAACCCCACGCCCCCAAAGACAAGATCCGCTACCTGATGGGCGTCGGCACGCCCGGCAACATCATCGAAGCCGTCTACCGCGGCGTCGACCTGTTCGACTGCGTCATGCCCAGCCGCAACGCGCGCCACGGGCACCTGTTCACCTGGGATGGCATCATCAACATCAAGAACCTCAAGTATGAGCGCGACGAACAGCCCATCGACCCGCACTGCGACTGCCCGGTGTGCCGCAATTTCTCCCGCGCGTACATCCGCCACCTGCAGAAGGCCGACGAGATGCTGGGCATGCGCCTGGCCGTGATGCACAACCTCTACTTCTACAACCGCCTGATGGAACGCATCCGCGAAGCGCTGGATAACGGGACCTTCCAGCAGTTCCATGACACCTATGCCCACCGGCTCGACACGCGCATCTGAACCGGGAATTTGCCGCAAAACGCTTGCGTTGGCGCGGTAAATCCGATATAATAAGAGAAATTCGTTACATTTAAGGAGTATACGTACCATGATCCAGTTTCTGACTACCGAAGCCGCCACCACCGGCGAAATGATCCTCAGCCTGCTGCCGATGCTTCTGATCATCGTCTTTATGATCCTGATCATCTATATCCCGCAGAAGCGCCAGGACAAAAAAGACGCCGCCATGCGCAATTCCATCGAGATCGGCGATAAAGTCGCGACCATCGGCGGCATCGTCGGCATCGTCTTCGCCATCAGCGAAAAAGACGACACCATCGTGGTGGAGACCGGCAGCGACCGCACCAAGATCCGCTTCCGCCGTTCGGCCATTTCCAGCGTTGAGAAACTGGATACCGGCGACGCCAAAAAGGCCGACACCGCCAAAAAGTAAGCACGCGCTGTAAAAAGCATACCCAACCGCCCCCTTGCATAGTGTGTACTGTGCAAGGGGGCGGTTGTTATGTCAGATAAAACCAAGGTCTACCGGCCGCATGCGCGCCGCAGCGCACGACGTACCGAAAGCGGCGGTGCGATGCTGCTGCGGGCGGCGGTCATAGCGTTTGCGGGCGGCGCAGGGGTCTGCCTGCTGCTGCTTGCGCTGTTTGCGCTGCTGCTGACCTATGCGCCGGTGCCGCTGACGCTGGTGCGGCCGCTGGCCTGCGCGGCGGCCGCGGCGGGGGCGTTTGTTTCGGCGTGGGTATTTGCCGCGCGCGTTCGCCGCCAAAGGCTTCTGTGCGGGCTTGGCTGCGGGGTGTTTTATGCGGTCTGCCAGCTGACGGCAGCCTGGGCGGTCAATGGCAGCCTGCCGGCCGGCAGCGACGCGATGATGTTGCCCCTGGCACTGCTGTGCAGCGGGGTGGCCGGCGGCGCACTGGCCGCCGTGCGGGCGGGGGCGTGATGCGCGCCGCCACGTCTGCGCGGCCCGGCAGGCTGCCGCCGCGTCCGGCTGCCTCGTCTGCGCGCAAGCCGCCGCGCCCGCCTAGAGAGGGACGCGGCGCAGGGGCTGCCCGCCTGCTTTTGGCAGCCGCGCTGCTGGCGGGGTACCTGCCGGGGCTGTGGGCAGGCCGCAGCGGGCAGACGGGGCTGGGGCAGCAGCTGGCCGCCTATTACGGCCGGGCCGAACAGTTTTCGGCGTGGGGGCCGCTGTGCCTTGACCAGCTCGCGGCGGCCTTTTTGCAGCTGTTTTTTGTGCTGCTATGCGGTTTTTTTGCGGCCGGGCCGGTGCTTTTGGGGCTGTTTTTTGCCGCCAAAGGGCTGTTTTGGGGCTTTTGCGCCGCCAACATCCTGCAACAAAATGGGGCCGCCGGCCTTTTGCTGTATTGGGTCTGGGCGTATCTGCCGGCGCTGTGCCTGTTTTTTCTCTGCCTGTGGCTGGCCGGGTATGCGGCGCAGCTCAGCGGAGGGTTGTTCCAAAGTGTTTTTGGGGGTGGCGCACCGCGCGGGCAGCTGCATGCCGCCGCCCGACGTCTGGGCGTTCGGTTCGGCGTCGCGCTGCTGTGCGCCGGCTTACTCAGCGTCGTCCTCAGTGCGCTCGGGGCTTTCGCCGCCCGCTGGGTCGGCTGAGGGCTTTTGTGCAACAAACTTCTGTTTGGCAAGAGGGGAGGCCTGCACCGCGTCGCGCAGCTGCTGCTGGTTGATATGGGTGTAGATCTGCGTGGTCGAAACGTTCTCGTGCCCCAGGATCTCTTTGAGCGCCAGCATATCGACGCCGCCCTGGTACATCAGCGTGGCGGCGGTGTGGCGCAGCTTGTGGGGTGAAAACCCGCGCTCACTCAACCCGGCGCTTTGCAGGCACCGTTCCACGATCTGCTCCACACGGCGGGCGGTCAGCCGCTTGCCGGACTTGGAGACGAACAGCGCGTCGCGGTCCTGCAAGTGGGGCAGCGCCGCACGGGCTTTGCAGTAGGGGGCCAGCGCCTGCTTGCAGGCGTCGTTGAGGTAGACGAGCCGTTCTTTGCCGCCTTTGCCGGTGATGCGGATGGTGTCGTCGCGGAAATCGCGCATATTGATGGTCACCAGCTCCGCCAGGCGCATGCCGCAGTTTAAAAACAGCGTTATGATGCAGAAATCTCGCTCGTAAAAGTTGCTTTGTATATTATTTAACAAATCCAGGCTTTCCGAGACTGTCAGGTATTTGGGCAAGGCATTTTTCGGCGTGCCCAGCGTCACGTTTTCCGTCGGGTTTTGCGGGATCTTGTTGACCTGCGTGCACAGATACCCAAAAAAGCCCTTTAACGCGCTGAGCTTGCGCGCCCGCGCTTTGGGGCCGTTGCTGGCGCTGCGCGCATGGTCCAAAAAGGCAAAAATATCCCGCTTGGAGATGCCCGCGATATCCCGCGTTGTGATTTTGGTAAGGTCGATCTGCTCCGGCGGTGTATCGTCGTTGGCACGGCGCCACTGGACCATCATAAAGCGGAAAAAGCTGCGCAGGTCCAGGTAATAGCCGTTGACGGTGCGCGGGGAACGCAGCTTGACAAAATCCAGGTAGTGGAGATACTCGATAACATCGTCGGGGATATCCAGGTACGGGGCATGCCGCTCGGGGTTGACTACATCAATATAACTGCTCAAAATGAACACCTCAAAAAGTGGTCCGTTTCGCGCGCCTGTGCCATGCAGGCGCGCTTTTCTTTATCCTTATTAAAGCACGCCGGGCGGCCGCATGTCAATTTTTCACAAACCTATAAAGATCAGACAGCGAATGGAAAATACAATTTGTACATGCCTTGTATATCGTCGCATAATCATACAAGTCGGTTTTCCACGCCGCAAGCGGGTTTTCCACAGGCCTTTTTTCTTCTGTACCGCTCCCCT
>DXEI01000009.1 GCA_019115045.1 Candidatus Gemmiger excrementipullorum
TACACGCCGTCGTCGCGGTATTCCTCGGCCGCGACGCTGCCGCGGCTGCGCAAAATATCGGCCAGCGCCAGCTTGTCGTAGGGCAGCAACACCTCAATGCCGCGCACGCGGTGGGCCAGCACTTCGTCCAGGCGGGCCAGCAGTTCCGGCAGGCCGCGGCCGGTCTTGGCGCTCGTCAGCAGCATGCCGGGGGCAAAGGGCGTCAGGTTGGCGGCGTCGCATTTGTTGTACACCACCAACTGCGGGATCTCCGCGCAGTCCAGCTGGGCCAGCACTTCGTCGGTCACGGCCAGCTGCTCGGCGGCTTCGGGGTCGGCGGCGTCGGCCACCTTGACGATGACGTCGGCGTAGGCGGCTTCCTCCAGCGTGCTCTTGAACGCCTCGACCAGGTGGTGGGGCAGGCGGCTCACAAAGCCGACGGTATCCACCAAAATGACCTGCAAGCCGCTGGGCAGCGTCAGCTTGCGGGCCGTGGGGTCCAGCGTGGCAAACAGCATGTCGGCCTCAAAAATTTCTTCGCCGCACAGCGCGTTCAGCAGGCTGGACTTGCCCACGTTGGTGTAGCCCACCAGCGCCACCACCGGCACGTTGTTTTTGCGGCGGGCGCGGCGGGTCTCGCCGCGGCGCTTTTCCAGCTCCTGCAGTTTGCCTTCCAGGTGCTCGATGCGGTGGTGCAGGTGGCGGCGGTCCAGTTCCAGCTTGGTCTCGCCCGCGCCGCGGCGCGCGCCGCCCCCGCCGGCCCCGCCGCCGCCCTGGCGGCTCAGGCTTTCGCCCAGGCCCTGCAGGCGCGGCAGCTGGTAGCGCAGCGTGGCCAGTTCTGTCTGCAGTTTGCCCTCGTTGGTGGTGGCCCGCGCGCGGAAGATCTCCAAAATCAGCATCGTGCGGTCCAGCACTTCCACCTGCAGCGCGGCCGAAAGGTTGCGCAGCTGGCTGCCGGTCAGCTCGCCGTCAAAAATGGCGGCCGCCGCGCCGGTGTTGGCGCACACCAGCCGCGCTTCGGCCACTTTGCCCTCGCCCAGCATCGTCGCGGCTTCGGGCACGGCGCGCTTTTGCACGACCTCGGCCACGGCGCGCATGCCGTTGGCTTCGGCCAGGGCGGTCAGCTCCGCCAGGCTGCGGTCCATGTCGTAGCGGCCCTGGTCCAGCGCCAGCAGCACCACGGGGGTCTCGCCCTCGGTCTGTTTTTGGGCGGTAGCGCCAAAATCTAAGGTGATGTCGTTCATAGGTCCTCTTTCAGCAGGTGGTAGGCGCGGCAGGGCATCGGCGTGCCGTCAAAGCGGCGGCAGGTCGCGTCGTGGTCGTACACAAAACCGGCTTTTTGCAGCACGGCGCTGCTGGCGATGTTTTCATTGGCATGGCAGGCCGCCAGCCACAGCCCGCCCACGGTGCCGAACCAGTAATCGCGCACGGCGCACAAAGCCTCGGTCGCGTAGCCCTGGTTCCACCATTTGCGGCCAATGGCATAGCCGGCCTCCCAGGCGTCGCCCAGGCGCTCGGTGTTCAGGTGCCAGCCGGTTTTCAGGTCTCGGCAGGGGAACAGGCTGATGGTGCCAAACAGCACGCCGCTGTGTTTGTTCTCGATGCCCCACTGGTAAAAGTCCGGTTCGGGGTAGTGTTTTTCCCACTCGTTCAGCAGTTCGGCCGTTGTGGCCCAGCTGCGGTGGGCGTCCCAGCGCACAAACCGCGCCACCTGCGGGTCGCTGGCCCAGTTGTTGTACATCATCTCGCTGTCGTCGATGCTCAGCCGCCGCAGCAGCAGGCGGCCGGTCTCCAGTTCCTGGGTGCCGCAATGTTTCATGGTATCGTCCTCACTTCCGCAAAAGGTAACGCCGCACAAAGCCCAGCGCCAGCTGCCACAGCCGCAGCAGCTGGGCGCGGTACAGCGTGCAGTAGATAAACAAGATCGCCGCACACAGCGCGAACTTGAGCCAGAAATGCTGCCACAACAGCGTGCCGGCCGCCGTGACGGCGAACGCCAGCAAAAAGCCGGAAGCCGTCTTGGCAAAACTGGGGATGGTGCGGTAGTACATCTGCCCGGTCACGCTGCGGTACAAAAACGCCAGCCCGTTGCTGGCGGCCAGCGCCAGCGCCGCGCCCGGCAGCCCCAGGCCCGGCACCAGCAGCGTGCACAGCAAAAAGTTGGACGCCGCGCCCACCGCGATGCCGATGGTATCGTGCCAGGGCTTGCGCGCGATGGAGTTGCCGTAGACCGTGCCCTCGCACAAAATGTTGAACACGACGGCCAGCATCAGCAGCGGGAAAATCGCCAGGGCATCCCGCTTGTTGGGGAAGATCCAGAACACGACGTCCTCGAACATGACCAGCACGCAGAAAAACGCAAAGATCATAAAGTTCAGGATGTCGTGCACGCGGCCGATGCGGTCCTGCTCGTCGCGGTAATGCGCGTAGACGTAGGGGCCCCAGTAGGTCGAAAACCCGGCCTGCACGGCGGTGACGAGCTGCGCCAGGCTGTAGCCGAACGCAAACAGCCCCTGCGCCGTGCCGCCGCACCAGTTGCTGACAAAGGACAGGCAGACGCCGCTGGAAAGGCTGAACAGGATCTGCGCCGGCGCCAGCGCGATGCCATAGGGCAGCACGGTGCGCGCCACCCCGGCGGCGGTGGGGGCCGGCACCGCGCCCAGCACGGCGGCGCGGTATTTAAAGCCAAACGCCAGCGCCACCACGCCAAAGCTCAAGATGGCGGCCAGCGCCAGCAGCGTGGTGCTGGAGGTAAAAAAGCCCGGCAGCAGGTAGAGCAGGTTATAGCAGCCCTGCATCCACAGCGTTTCGGCCGTGTAGGCGCGCAGGTCGTTTTCCAGCCGCAGCAGCACGTTGAGGTAGCGCACCAGCATATACAGTGCGGCGTTGATAAACAGCAGCGGCACAATGCCCGGCCCCGCGCTGGAAAGCCCCAGCGCGGCGGCCAGCGGCCCGGCGGCCGCTGCGCTGCACAGGACGCCCAGTGCCAGCATAAACACCGTCGAAAGCCGCGTACACACCGCAAACAGCTGCCGCGGCGCAGCCCCGGCGGGCGGCTCATGGTAAAAGCGCAGCAGCGCCTGATCCAGCCCCAAAATGCCGATGTTCATAAAGGTGGCCGTGTAGGTCATAAAGGTCACCGGCGCGCCCAGCACCTCGCTGGGCAGCAGCCCCTTGACGATGAGCGCCGCGCCCGTGATGACGAACCCCAGGTAGGTCGCCACCGAGTATTTCATCACGTTGCCGGCAAAACTCTGCCCGGCGCTGCGGTGTTCGTCAGTTTGCGGCATGGGGGCCTCCTTGTAGATACGGGCGGATGCGCGCGGTCATGCGGGCGATCTCTTCGGGCGGGATGTAGGCTTTGTCCACATAGCCGTAGATGCGCTGGGCAAAGTCTGCCAGCGGCGGGCAGAAGGCAAAGACCTTGCGCGGCTGCCACCGGCGGCGGTAGAGGAAATGCACCCCGGCCAGCGCCAGAAATTTCAGCAGGTTGAAATGCGGCGTAAAACCCTCGCCCATCGGGTGGTCGCGCGGCGGGTTCTGGTAGACTTCCTCCAGCAAATCGGCCATGCGCAGGTAGGCTGCGCGCGGGCTGGGGTCAAAGTACCCCTCGATGACGTCCCGCGCAATGGGGAAGGGCGGGTCCGCCTCGGCCATGGCGGCGGCAAATTCGTCATAGTTGGTGACATACCGCGCGCCTTTGTAGATGACGGGGTCGTACTCATGCTCAATGGGCACCGGCCGCAGGATATGGCAGCTTTTGCCCGCCATGTATACCTCGGCGATGGCGGTGCTCATCCAGATCGAGATGGAATCCGCCGCGACGATCCACTGTTTGACGGAATCGGCAAAAATGACGTGGAAGTTGGGCCGCTTTTGGGCCAGCGCTTCCAGCGCGGGGCTGTTCCACTCGCTGGGGTGGCGGCGGTAGACGAGTTCCACCTCGGGGTGGGCGGCAAGGTACTGGTCAAACCAGCTGAGCGTCTTTTCCATCGAGACACGGTTGGTGCGCGCAAAGCCGGTGAAATCGGTGCCGGCCATCCGGGAAAGTTCGGCCACCTCGGCGTCCGACATGCTCGCGTAGCCAAAGCTCGAGATATACAGGAGCAGGTGCTTGGCGGGATCCAGGCCGAATTCGCGGCAAAGGGTTTCTTTGTCTTTAAAGTAACCCCGGAACTCCGGGCGCAGAAAATCCATCATCACGGCGCCGGTCACGGGGGTGTTTTTGGCGTCCATGCCGTGGGCCTGCAGCCGCCGGGCGGTGCGCTGGCCCCAGCAGGTCTGCACGCAGCGCTTGGCGTTGCCGTTCATGTTGAACCAGTCGCCTTCCTCCTGCGTGTCGGAGAGCATCTGCTCCCAATGCAGGTTGACGATCTTGTCGCAGCGGCCGATGTTGTTGTACACGTGGCTGTTGATGGCCTCGTTGTCATACATGCAGCTGGCCACCAGCACTTCCGGCTTGTCGCGCCCGAACAGCCGCAGGTGTTTGGGGTCCAGCAGCTGGCGGATCTCGGCGGTATAGCCGCGGCGTTCCAGTTCCAGTTTCAGCAAAAGGTCGCTCTCATATTCGCGCACGGTGTGCTCGTACAAAATCAAAAAATCCAGTGCCAAGGGGCGCCTCCCGGTCTTATGTCAGCTCGGTAAACAGCATATCCACCCACTGCGGCAGCCCGTGGACTTCGTCCAGGTGGAAGCCGTCAAAAAACTGGGTGTCGTCGTCAAAGTCAGGGCGGTTTTCCCACTCATAGTCCAGCACGGCAAAGCCGTACTCCGCCGCCCAGGCGTGCAGTTGGGGCAGCACGTCCTGCTGCATCGCGGTGTCGATGCCAAACGGCACGCACACCTCGGTGCGCACGTTGTCGGCCATCGGCGGCAGCACCAGCGTCAGGCGCACGCCGGCGTCGCGGCAGCGCGCGGCCAGCGTTTCCAGGCGGGCAAACTCCTCGCTCAGCGCCCAGTTCTCGCACCGGGGGATCAGGTTCTGCGGGTAGACGTAGAGTTTATAGTGCAGCGGCAGCGTCTCGCCGTCGTCGCCAATGTAATCCTCTGGGCCCCACTCGCCGGTCTCGACGGCGTCGGGCGTGCCGCGCACCGTGTCCAGCAGCACGGTCAGGGCGTTGACGTTGTATTCCAGGTTCAGGCAGTAGGCCAGCGGGTTTTGCAGCGTCTCCTCCAGCTGTTCAAAGCGGTCGGTGTTGTAGTGCGCGTTGAGCGTGTAAAACGATACCGCGACTACCAGCTCGTCCACCTCATTGCCGGAGTCGAGGATGTAGTCCGCCAGATCCAGCGTTTCTTTGAGCGACGCCCCGCCGAACGCGAGGTTCTGCCACGCCTTGCCCGAAACTTCGGCCGCCTGCTGCATGTCGATATGCGCCAGGCGGCTGTCGCCCAGCAGCAGGCAGCGGCCGGGGTCGGCCTGGTATTCCCGCACGCGGGCCACCGGCTGGGTGGAGGACGCCGCGGCTTTGAGGCCGAAGTAGTTGTTGGGCTCAAACGCGATGAACACCGCCAGCCACACCGCCACCGGGATGGCCAGCAGCGCCAGACTTTTTACGATGTGTTTCACGGCCAGCCCCTCCCTTTCTAAAAATGAAAAATTAAAAACTAGAGAAAATTAAAAATGAAAAAATTAAAAATGAAAAATTATGGTGTTCCGCGGCCTGCGGCCGCTCAAAAAAGGGAACGGCAGGCAGCGCAAACGCCGTGGCTGCCTGGGTACGGGTTGCATGGCGTGTGCCCTGGTTTGTAGAGGCCGCATGCATGCGGCCCGTGGGCGTTCGCCCTATGGAAACGTATTTGGTTCGTGTACGCGCTTGGTTTATGCGTAGGGGCGGCATATATGCCGCCCGGCAGGGGTGAACGGTCACGCGGGGTTCCCGGGTAAATCGACCGTTTACGCTACCCTGTAGGGCGGGCGTTCACGCCCGCCGCACATTCATTTTTCATTTGTCAAAACCCTGCGTACATGCCAAACCCGGCGTTGCCAAACCCGCCGCTTTGCAAAATGTACCCGCCCAGCAAAAAGGCCACCAGCAGGTAATACACCGCCCAGCGGTGCGTTTCGCCCGCCAGCGCGAGCTCGGCCGGTTTGTTTTTATATTGGAACGCCCGGCGGGCGTCCAGCCAAAAGGCCAGCGCCAGCGCCGCCAGCACAAAGCCGTAATAGGCTGCCACCATGATGGCGTTGGCGTAAAACCCGGTAAACACCGCGCTGTACAGCTCGCCGGCAAAGCGCGCCGGGGCCCAGCCGCGCAGGCACCCGGCCAGGTAGCCGAACGCATCGCCCACCGTCATCGGGGCCGACGCCGGCGCCGACCCCACGCGGAAAAACACCATGCTCACGCACCACAGCGCAAACACGCCGGCGCGCTTGGCCCACAGCACCCGGGCCGGGGCTTTCTTTTTGGGCTTGCCCAGGCGACGGTGCAGCAGTTCCTCGCCCAAGCGGTAGCAGGCCTGCAAAAGGCCCCACACCACAAACGGCAGCGTGTTGCCGTGCCAGAACCCCGAGAGGAAAAACACCGTGAACACGCAGACCTCGGCCGGCAGGCGCGAAAGTTTGCCGCGCGTAAGGCCCGAAAGGTCGGCCCAGGCCAGCGGCAGGAACAGGTAGTCCTGCAGCCAGGAAGAAAAGCTGATGTGCCACCGGCTCCAAAAACCGGAAAAGTTGGTGGCAAAAAACGGCGTCTTAAAGTTTTCCGGCAAATCCAGGCCCAGCAGCAGCCCCGCGGCGCGCGCGACCTCGGAATAGCCCGAAAAGTTGAAGTACAGCTGCAAGGTGTAAGCCACCGCCGCCAACACCAGCATCGGCCCGCCGTAGCTGCGGTAATGGGGGAACACCTCGTCCACCAGCACGCCCAGCACGTCGCTGACGGCCACCAGCTTGAACAGCCCCAGCGCCAGCAGCCGCAGGCCGCGCACGGTGCGCGCGGCGTCAAAGCGGTGTTCCTCGCGGAACTGGGGCATCAGCGCCCCGGCGCGGCAGATGGGCCCCTGGGTGACGGTGGCGAAGAAGTTCAAGAACAGCGCGCAGTGGAGGGGGTTTTTCTCCACCTCGCAGTCGCCGCGCGCCGCGTCGATCAGGTAGGCGATGGCCGCAAAGCTGTAAAAGCTGATGCCCAGCGGCATGGCGACGGCCCGCCAGCCCGCCAGGCCGGCGAACGCGCCGTTGTATTTGAAAAAGGCTAAAATTGCCAGCAGCCCCGCAACCCCTGTGCGCAGCGCGGCGGTCTTGTGGCGGCCTTCCAGCGCGCGGCCGCACAGGTAGGTCAGCGCTGCGATCGCGATGGTCACCGGCAGCATCGCGGGCATCGCCAGCCAGTAGAACAGCCAGCTGGCCGCCAGCAGAAACGGGCTTTGCCAGCGCTGCGGCAGGTGCAGGTAGACGGCGGCCGTCACCAGCAAAAACCCAAAAAAGCCAAAACTTTGCAGGCTCACCGCCGCACCTCCTTTCCGTTTGGGGTCGCCGCTTCTCTATTATAGAAGTATACGCATCAATACATTATACATGATTTCGCCCCCCGGCGCAAGGGCAAAACCGCACAGGAAACCGCCCCCCAAACCCCGGCGCGCGGGGCGGTGTAGCAAGATTTTGCCTTTTGCGGGGAAATGTGCGTTTTTGCCTTGACGGGGGCATGCCTTTGTGCTATAGTACAGGCGTTGTACAGCCGGGATAAGTGGTGGAGTCTGTCATAGGGCGCGTTGCCGCCCTATTTATCCGGGCCTTGCACGGGCGCAACGGCGCGCCCGTCCGGCGGGGCTTCCACCAGAAATGGGAAGTCCCGCCTTTTTTGTACACAGCAAAGGAAAGAGTATGAAAGCGATCTCAAATTACCTGCAAAAGCAGCCGCCGGCGCGCATCATTGCGCTGGGCTTCGCGCTCGTCATTCTGCTGGGCGCGGCGATGCTCAAACTGCCGGTCTCCATCCGGGAGGGCATGGCGGTCACCTGGGTGGACGCGCTGTTCACCTCCACCAGCGCGGTGTGCGTCACCGGCCTCATCGCCGTCGACACCGCCGACACCTTCACCCCCTTCGGCCAGGCCGTGGTGGCGGGGCTCATCCAGGTCGGCGGCCTGGGCGTGACCTCCATCGGCATGGGCCTGGCGCTGGCCGCCGGCCGGCGCATCAATTTCAAGGGGCGCTCCCTTGTGCGCGAGGCGCTCAACGTTGACACGTTTGAGGGCATGGTCCGCCTGGTGCGCGCGGTGCTGTTTATGACGCTGTGCTTTGAGCTGGCGGGCGTTGTCTGCAGTTTCCCGGTGTTCATCCAGGATTTCCCGCCGCTGCACGCGTTGTGGATCAGCATCTTCCACTCCATCGCGGCGTTCAACAACTCGGGCTTCGACATCCTGGGCGGGCTGCGCAACATGATCCCCTACCACGATAACGTCTGGCTCAACCTTGTCACCTGCGGCCTTATCATCTTTGGCGGTATCGGCTTCCTCGTCGTGCTCGACGTCATCAAGTGCCGGTTCCGCTTCCGCAAGTTCACGCTGCACACCAAAGTGGTGCTTACCACCACGGCGGTGCTGCTGGCTGCCGGCACGGTGCTGCTGCAGCTCACCGACGGCATCGGCTGGCTGGCGGCGTTTTTCCACAGCACGTCGGCGCGTACCGCGGGCTTCTCGACGATGCCGCTGGGCGAGCTCAGCAACGCGGGCCTGTTCGTGCTCACGATTTTGATGTTCATCGGCGCTTCGCCCGGGTCCACCGGCGGCGGTATCAAGACGACGACCTTCTTTGTCCTCATGCAGGAGGTCGCCTGTATCTTCAGCAAGCGCCGCCCCGGGGCGTTCCACCGCCGCCTGCCCGACGGCGCCATGCGCAAAGCGGCCACCATCGCGCTGCTGGGCATGATCGTCGTGTGCACCGGCACCTTCCTGCTCTGCGTGCTGGAACCCGACCTGACGCTGATGCAGCTGCTGTTTGAGGATGTCTCGGCCTTCGGCACCGTTGGCCTTTCCACCGGCATCACGCCGGACCTGCTGGACGCCAGCAAACTGATCCTGATCTTAACGATGTACACCGGGCGTGTCGGCGCGTTCACGCTGCTGTCGATCTGGGTCGAGCGCCCCGAACCTTCCGCCCGCTATACCGAGGAAGCCATCACCATCGGCTGATACCAAACTGGAGGCAGTTGTACCATGAAACTGAAAAAGAACGATTCTTCCGCGATGTACGGCGTCATCGGCCTGGGCCGCTTTGGCACGGCGCTGGTCAAGACGCTGGCCGAAGCCGGCGAGGAAGTCATCGCCATCGACAAAAATGAGGAGCGCGTGCGCGAGGTGCGCGCCTACACCGACTACGCCTTTGTGGTGGATAACCTCAGCGAGACGGCCCTGAAAGAGACCGGTATGCAGAACTGCGCCACCGTCGTCGTCTGCATCGGCGAGCAGGTCGACATGAGCATCCTGACCACGATGCTGGTCATCAAGCTCGGCGTGCCCAACGTCCTGTCCAAGGCCACCAGCGAAGTCCACGGCGAGGTGCTCAAGCGCATGGGCGCCACCGTCGTCTACCCCGAGGCCGACATGGCCGTGCGCATCGGCCGCCGGCTGATCTACGGCAACCTGCTGGACTACGTCGCCCTGGCCGACGGCGTCGAGGTGCGCCGCATCTCCATCGGCGGCAAGATGCTGGGCCGCACCATCCAGGAACTGGACGTGCGCCGCGCCTATGGCGTCAACATCATCGCCGTCGAGCGCGGCGGCCACACCGATGTGGAGTTCAGCGCCGACTACCGCTTTGTCGAGGGCGACACCATCGCCGTCGTGGGCCAGAACGAAAAGATCGACCGCTTTGAACAGGACATGCTGCCGGAATGACCCCCCGGCCCCCATACCGTTTGCGCAAACCCGCCGCCGGCAGAGCTGCCGGCGGCGTTTTACGTGCAAAATGCCTGTTTTTTGCGGCGTTTTGCCTTGCAATCCTGGCCAAAATGCCGTACAATAAAACCAATGATACCGCACGGTGCCGCCGGCGCGGCGCCCCCCGACTTACCAGGAGGTGCTTTGGTTTATGGAACATTTCAACCCGCTGCTGCAGGGCCAGGACAGCCCGCAGAAATTCATCACCATCGGCGAGGTCATGCTGCGCCTGACCCCGCCCAACTACGAAAAGATCCGCATGGCCTCCAGCTTTGAGGCCAGCTACGGCGGCAGCGAGGCCAACATCGCACTGGCGCTGGCGAACCTTGGCGTAGATTCGACGTTTTTCAGCGTCGTGCCCAACAACTCCCTGGGCAAAAGCGCCGTGCGGTGGCTGCGCTCCAACGACGTGCACTGCACGCCGATGATCCTTTCCTCGCCCGAGGAAACGCCCACCCACCGCCTGGGCACCTACTACCTCGAGGCCGGCTACGGCATCCGCCCCAGCAAGGTCATCTACGACCGCAAGCACAGCGCCCTGACCGAGTATGACCTGACCAAAGTCGACCTTGACGCGCTGCTGGACGGTTTCGACTGGCTGCATCTTTCGGGCATCACGCCGGCGCTCAACCAGAACTGCGCCGACTTTATCCTGCGCTGCCTCAAGACCGCCAAGGACAAAGGCCTTACCGTCAGCTTTGACGGCAACTTTCGCAGCCGGCTGTGGACCTGGGAGCAGGCGCGCGACTACTGCACGCTCTGCCTGCCCTACGTCGACGTGCTGTTCGGCATCGAGCCCTACCACCTGTGGAAGGACGAGGACGACCACAGCAAAGGCGACTGGAAGGACGGCGTGCCCCTGCAGCCCAGCTATGAGGAGCAGGACGAGGTGTTCCAGCACTTTATCGCGCGCTACCCCAACATGAAATGCATCGCCCGCCATGTGCGGTACGTCCACTCCGGCAGCGAGAACAGCCTCAAAGCCTTTATGTGGTACGAGGGGCATACGTTTGAGAGCAAGCTCTACACCTTTAACATCCTCGACCGCGTGGGCGGCGGCGACGCCTTTGCCAGCGGTTTGATCTACGCCATGATGCACGGCTACCGCCCCATGGATATGATCAACTTTGCCGTGGCCTCCAGCGCCATCAAGCACACCATCCACGGCGACGCCAACATCACCGACGACGCCGAGTCCATCCGCAACCTGATGAACATGAACTACGACATCAAGCGCTGAACCACGCCCGCCAAACGCAAGCGCCCCCGCCCGCCGGGGGCGCTTTTTTGTTTGGGCGGCGCGTTTTGTGGTTTTTTTGCAAAAACCTTGTGCGGCGGCGGCAAATGCGGTATAATACTTTCATATGTCAGCCAACTGTTGTACCTATGGAGGTTTTACCGATATGAAACGCACCCGCTCCTGGATCGCGCTCGCGCTGGCGCTCTGCCTGGCGCTGCCGCTGACCGCCTGCTCGCCCAAAGAGACGATGAAAAACATGATCGTCGGAGCCGTCACGGCGCTCGGCTTTATTGAGGAAGGTTCCGACGAGGACGAAGCGACCGAGATCCTGGCCGAGGCCGGCGGCGACGTCACCTTCCCCGAAGGGATGGACCCCACCGAGAGCCGCCTGGTCACCCGGGTCGAGGGCGATACGCTGTATGTGGCGTTCAACAGCATCAACATCAACCGCACCGGCAACACCGACTATTTTATCGCCGGCAGCGACAGCCTTACCATCACCGGCTATGCCACGACCGAATCCCCCAACGAGAACTACCAGACCTTCAAGGTCGCGCTGTGGGAGCTGAACGACGACCAGGTCAAGACCAGCTACGTCACCGGGTCCACGGTGTACTATACCGCCGACGGCACCTGCTACAGCTATACCATCACCGGCCTGACGCCGGGCAGGCAGTATAAAGCCACCATCAGCTACGACTCTGTCTCCTACTATGTCACCGGCGGGCTCAAGGTCGTCGGCCTGGGCAGCGAGGAGCTGACCGCCGTCGAAGGCGAAGAGACTGCGTAAAAAAACATAAGCGTGCACAAACGGCCCTGCCCGCGCCGCCCCAGCCGGGGCGGTGCGGGCGGTTGGTTTTGTGCCGCCAGGGGCGGGGTATATGGAAACACAAAACAAAACACAGCTGCGCAACACGCTCATGCTCGTGGGCTGCGCGCTGATCTGGGGCACGGCGTTTGTGGCGCAAAGCGTCGGCAGCGGCTACATGGGCCCCTACACCTTTTTGGCCGGCCGCAGCTGGCTGGCCTGCGCATTTTTGCTGGGGCTGCTGGCCGTGCGCCGCACCGCCCAGCACCGGCGCGGCCAGCGCCTGCCGTGGTGGATCCACGGCAAAACGCTGGCGGTGGGCGGCGTTTTGTGCGGCACGGCGCTGTTTGCGGCGTCGGCCGCGCAGCAGATGGGCATCGGCACCACCAGCACAGCCAAGGCCGGGTTCATGACGGCGCTGTACGTCGTGCTGGTGCCGGTGTGCGGCGCATTGCTGGGCAGCCGCCCCGGCCCCAAACTGTGGGCGTGCGTGGCGGCCAGCGTTGTGGGGCTGTACCTGCTGTGCCTGGCCGGGCGCGATACCCTGGCCCTGACCGGCGGCGAATGGCAGCTGCTGGTCTGCGCGTTTTTGTTCACGCTGCAGATCCTGCTCGTCAACCGGTTCAGCCCGCGGCTGGACGGCATCCAGCTCAGCTTTGTGCAGTTTTTGACGGTGTCGGTGCTGTCCACCGTCTGCATGTTTGTGTTTGAGCAGCCCACCGTCGCGCAGTTCCAGGGCGCGGCAGTGTCGGTGCTGTACTGCGGCATCATGTCCAGCGGCGTGGCCTATACGCTGCAGATCGTCGGCCAAAAAGCGCTGGACCCCACCATCGCCAGCCTGGCCATGTGCCTCGAAAGCGTATTCAGCGCGCTGGCCGGGTGGGTCATCCTGGGGCAGACGCTCACAGCGCCGGAGCTGGCGGGCTGCGCGCTGATGTTCGCGGCCATCGTGGCCAGCCAGCTGCCAGACAAACCACGCGCCGCGTCGCCGCGCGCATGACCGAACAAACAAGGGGAGGGGGGCCGCTATGCAGGACCTGCGTCTGATCTTTGGCTATGGCAGACCGTACCGCCGCGACCTGGCCGCGGCGGTGGCGCTGATCGTCATCGAATGCGGGTTTGAGATGGTCATCCCCGTCCTGATGACGACGCTCATCGACGACGGCGTGCCGGCGCGCGATATGGGCGTCATGCTGCGCCAGGGCGGGCTGATGGTGGTCTGCGCCGTGCTGGCGCTCATCACCGGGCTTTTGTACGCGCGCTATGCCGCGCGCTTTGCCAACGGCTTTGCGGCCGAACTGCGCAAAGCCGAGTACGCCGCCGTGCAGAAATTCGATTTCGCCAACCTCGACCGGTTTTCGGCCGCGTCGCTGGTCACCCGCATGACGACCGACGCCACCGTGCTGCTCAACGCCGTCAACACCGGCCTGCGGCCGCTGGTGCGCAGCCCGGTCATGCTCACGATGGGGCTGTGCATGGCGTTTTTGCTCAGCCCGCGGCTCACCGTCGTGTTCCTGGTCACGG
>DXEI01000095.1 GCA_019115045.1 Candidatus Gemmiger excrementipullorum
AAAAACCGTGATCTTTTGGCTTTCAGCATACCATACCCTTGTATCAGAGTTGTACCACACTACGCGCGGTTCCATAAAAAAACAAAGCCGCAAAAACCTGCCTGCAAGGCGGCATCTGCTGCGTTATCGGGTCTTGCATTCCACCAAGGAGTGCCGGGGTGGCGCAGCCACGCAAGCCCCGGTGGGGCTTGCGACCGGCCAAACCGGTCTGCGCTCTGCGCAGATGCCGCCCATCGTTTTTGGGCGGCAAGGTTGCGCCCCTCTGCCTTGCATCTGCCGCTTTGCAGCGGCTTTGCGGTGCTTCGCAGTTTTTACAAAACCTTTGTTTTCTTATGTCACTCGCGCCAACGCCCCCCTATTTTTACCAAAAGGAAGGAGAGACCCCGCCATGCCCACCCGCACCCGCTTGTGCGCCGCGCTGGCGCTGGGGCTGCTGGCCGTGTTGGCCGCAGCCTCGCTGTGCGTGGGCGCCTACCCGCTGACGCCGGGCCGGATTTTGGCGCTGCCGGGCGGCGGCGACCCCATGGCGGCGCGGGTGTTCTTTACGCTGCGGCTGCCGCGCACCGCCCTGGCCGCGCTGGCCGGGCTGGCGCTGGGCGCGGCGGGCGGGGTGTACCAGACGGTATTCCGCAACCCGCTGGCCTCGCCCGACCTTACCGGCGTGGCGGGCGGCGCGTCGCTGGGGGCGGCCGCGGCCATCGTGCTGGGGGCCGGCAGCGCGTGGCAGATCATGGGCGGCGCGTTTTTGTGCGGGCTGCTCAGCCTGGCGGCGGTGCTGGGGCTGGTGCGCGCCGCCCGGGCCGAGCGCACGGCCGCCTACGTGCTGGCCGGCATCCTGGTCAGCGCCCTGGCCGAGGCCGGGGTCATGCTGCTGAAAACGCTGGCCGACCCCGAGCGGGAACTGGCCGCGATTGAATACTGGACCATGGGCAGCCTGGCGGGGGTCACGGCGGGCAAGCTGGCCGCGGCCGCGCCGCCGGTGCTGGCGGGCCTGGTGCTGGTGCTGTTGTTCCGGCGGCAGGCGGCGCTGCTCTCGCTGGGGCAGGCAAGCGCCCGCGCCAGCGGCCTGGAACCCCGGCGCTGGCGGGCGCTGCTGCTGGGCCTTACGACGCTGATGGTCGCCGCCGTCGTCAGCGTGGCGGGCGGCATCGCGTTTGTGGGCCTCATTGCGCCGCACATCGCCTACGGCTTGCTGCGGCGGCGCGGCGGCGCGTTTTTGCCGCTGTGCGCCGTCACGGGGGCCGACTTGCTGCTGGCCGCCGACCTGCTGGCCCGCAGCGCGGGCGGCGGGGCCGAACTGCCGCTGAGCATCTTTACCGTGCTGTTTGCCGCGCCGGTGCTGGCGGCGCTGCTGATCACGGGAGGGGGGCGCGCCGATGTTGCTTGAAGCAAAAAACCTTACGGCCGGGTACCGCCGCCCCGTCGTGCGCGGCGCCTCGCTGGCGCTGGGGGCCGGTACCGTCACGGCGCTGCTGGGGCCCAACGGCTGCGGCAAATCGACGCTGCTGCGCGCGCTTTCCGGCAACGGGCGGGTGTTTGGCGGCAGCGTGCGCGTGCTGGGGCAGGACTGCCTGGCCCTGCCGGCGCGCCGCCGGGCGCGCTGCCTGGCGCTGCTGCCCCAGCGCACCGGCCTGCTGCCGGGCCTGACCGCGCGGGAGGTCATGGCCATGGGCCGCTATGCTTACAGCGGGCCGTTTGGCGGCCCCGCGCCCGGCGACGCCGAACGGGTGGAGCAGGCGGCCCGCGCCCTGGGCGTGCAGGACCTGCTGGACGCCGACTGCGCCGCCCTCAGCGAGGGGCAGCGCCAGCTCGTCCACCTGGGCCGCGTGGTGGCGCAAAACGCCCCCGTGCTGCTGCTGGACGAACCCAACAGCGCGCTGGACTACACCCACACCCACCGGCTGTTTGCGGCGCTGCGCCGCTGGGTGCAGGGCGGGCAGCGCGCCGCGCTGGTGGTGCTGCACGACCCCGCGCTGGCGCTGCGCTACGCCGACCGCCTGCTGCTGATGCAGGACGGCGCGCTGTGCGGCAGCGTTTGCCCCGGCGACGGGGCCGCCGCCGCGCAGGCGGCGCTGCGGGGGCTGTACCCGGGGCTGTGCGTTGTGCCGGGGCCGGACGGCGCGCTGTTCTGCGCGCCAGGGCAGGGGATGTGACCCGCCCCCGAAGTCCCGTTTTGCCAAAATCCTGCTTTTTTTGCCCTGCAGCGCGCTGCAGGGCTTTTTCTTTGCCCGCATCCATGGTATACTGGATATACTGAAATTCTGTCACTTTTTGCAGGAGGGACCCCAATTGCTGACGATCAAGCGATATGTGCGGGCGCAAAGCCTGGACGAAGCCTACGCGCTGTGCCAAAAGCGCGCCAACGTCGTGCTGGGCGGCATGCTGTGGCTCAAGACGCAAAACCGCACGGTGGATACCGCCATCGACCTGTGCGGCCTCGGCCTCGATACCATCGAGGAAACGCCCGACGCGTACCGCATCGGCGCGATGGTGAGCCTGCGCGCGCTGGAACAGCACGCCGGGCTGGGCGCCCTGACGCAGGGCGCGCTGGCCGAGAGCGTGCGCCACATCGTGGGCGTGCAGTTCCGCAACCTGGCCACCGTGGGCGGCAGCCTGTACGGGCGGTTCGGGTTTTCGGACGTTTTGACGCTGTTCCTGGCGCTGGACGCCCGGGTGGAACTGCACCACGGCGGCACGGTGCCGCTGGCCGAGTACGCCGCCCGCCCCTATGAGCGCGATATTTTGACCCACGTCGTCCTGCCCAAACTGCCGGGGCGTGTGGCCTACGCCAGCCAGCGCAACAGCGCCACCGACTTCCCGGTGCTGGCCTGCGCGGTGGCCCTGCGGCCGGACGGCGTGTGCTGTGCCGTCGGCGCACGGCCGATGAAAGCGCAGCTCTACCCCGGCGATGCGGCGCTGCTGGCCGGCGGCGTCACGCCGCAGACCGCCGACGCCTTTGCCGCCGCCGTGGCGCAGCAGGCGGCGTTTGGCAGCAACCTGCGCGCCGGGGCCGATTACCGCCGCGGTTTGTGCCGTGTGCTGGTGCGCCGGGCGCTGCTGGCCTGCAAGGAGGGATAAGGCATGGAAATTCAACTCAAACTCAACGGGCGGCCGCTGCGCGCGGCCATCGAACCCGGCACGCTGCTGCTGGACTTTGTGCGCGCCCACGGCTGCGCCAGCGTCAAGCGCGGGTGCGAAACGTCCAACTGCGGGCTGTGCACCGTGCTGCTGGACGGCAGACCGGTGCTTTCCTGCTCGGTGCTGGCGGCGCGCGCCGACGGCTGCGAGGTGCAGACGCTGGAGGGCCTGCAGGCCGAGGCCGAAGCCTTCGTCGCTTTTATTGCCGACCAGGGGGCCGAGCAGTGCGGTTTCTGCAACCCCGGGTATGTGATGAACACCATCGCGCTGCTGCGCGAAAACCCCGACCCCACCGACGACGAGATCCGCGCCTACCTGGCCGGCAACCTCTGCCGCTGCTCGGGGTACGAGGGGCAGCTGCGCGGCATCCGGGCGTTTTTGGACGCCCGCGGCCCCGCAAAGGAGGGACACCATGACTGAACCCAAGACCGTCGGCAAGGGCGTGCGCAAAAAGGACGCCCTGGGCCTGCTGCTGGGCAGACCTGCGTTTGTCGAGGACGTCACCCGGCGGGACTGCCTCGTCGTCAAGGTGCTGCGCAGCCCCTACGCCCACGCGCTCATCCGCTCCATCCGCACCGACCTGGCCATGAAAGTGCCGGGCATGGCGGCCGTGTATACCTACGAGGACGTGCCCCGGCAGCGCTTTACCATCGCCGGGCAGACCTACCCCGAACCCTCGCCCTATGACCGCCTGATTTTGGACCGCCGCCTGCGCTTTGTGGGCGACGCCGTCGCCATCCTGGCCGGCGAGAGCGAGGCCGCCGTCGACAAGGCGATGAAACTGGTCAAGGTGGACTACGAGGTGCTGCCCGCCGTGCTGGACCCGCACACCGCGCTCGACAACCCCGTCCTCGTCCACCCGGAAGACGACTGGCGCGCGCTGTGCGCCGTCGGGGCCGACAACCGGCGCAACCTCTGCGCCAGCGACCGCTGCGGCGACGGCGACGTCGACGCCGTGTTGGCGGACTGCGACGTCGTCGTCGACCATGTCTGGCACACCAAGCCCTGCCAGCAGGCGATGATGGAGACCTTCCGCACCTATACCGAGATCGACCCCTACGGCCGGCTGCACGTCGTCAGCTCGACGCAGATCGTCTTCCATGTGCGGCGCATCCTGGCGCAGGCGCTGGGCATCCCCAAATCCAAGATCCATGTCGAAAAGCCGCGCATCGGCGGCGGGTTCGGCGCCAAGCAGACCGCCGTGTGCGAGGTCTACCCGGCTTTCGTCACCTGGAAGACCGGCCGCCCCGCGCGCATCGTCTACACCCGGCAGGAATGCCAGACCGCCGGCAGCCCCCGGCATGAGATGGAAGTCCACGTGCGCCTGGGCGCCAGCAAACAGGGCAAGATCCGCGCGCTGGACGTCTACACGCTGTCCAACACCGGCGCGTACAGCGAGCACGGCCCCACCACCGTCGGGCTTTCGGGGCACAAGTCCATCCCGCTGTACACCGGCGGGCTGGAGGCCTTCCGCTTCGCCTACGACGTCGTCTACACCAACGTCCAGGCCGCCGGGGCCTACCGCGGCTACGGCGCGACCCAGGGCATCTTTGCTGTCGAGAGCGCCGTCAACGAGCTGGCCGACCGCCTGGGCGTCGACCCCGTCGCCCTGCGTGAGCAGAACATGGTGCGCGAGGGCATGCGCATGCCCGCCTACTACAACGAGCCCGCCAACGCCTGCGCGCTGGACCGCTGCATGGCCCGCTGCAAGGACCTGTTCGGCTGGGACGAAAAGTTCCCCGTGCGCGACATGGGCAACGGCAAGGTGCGCGCCGCCGGCGTGGCCATGGCCATGCAGGGGTCGGGCATTTCCGGCGTCGACGTCGGTTCCGCCACCGTCCGCTTGGGCGACGACGGCATCTACAACCTGGTCATCGGCGCGGCCGATATGGGCACCGGCTGCGATACCATCCTGGCGCAGATGGTGGCCGAATGCATGGACTGCGACGTCGACAACATCGCGGTGTTCGGCGCCGACACCGACGCCTCGCCCTATGACTCGGGCTCCTACGCTTCGTCCACGACCTACGTCACCGGCAAAGCGGTCGAGCGCGCCTGCGCCCAGCTCAAAGCGCAGCTCTGCGCGCTGGCGGCCGAAGGCTTCGGCTGTAAGGCCGAGGAAGTGGAGTTCACCGGCGACGCCGTGCGCCGCCTCGACGGCAGCGCGTCGGTCCCGCTGGCGGACCTGGCCACCCGCGCCATGTGCAACAACACCACCGCCGTGCAGGCCACCTGCACCCATTCCTCGCCCATTTCGCCGCCGCCGTTCATGGTCGGCATGGCCGAGATCGAACTCGACAAAGAGACCGGCAGCGTCACCGTGCTGGACTACAAGGCCGTCGTCGACTGCGGCACGCCGGTCAACCCCAACCTCGCCCGCGTCCAGACCGAGGGCGGCATCGTCCAGGGCATCGGCATGGCGCTGTTTGAGGATGTCCACTATACGCCCGCGGGCCGCATCCTGGAAAATTCGCTGATGCAGTACAAGATCCCCACCCGGCTGGACATGGGCAGCCTGCAGGTGGAGTTTGAGGCCAGCTACGAGCCCACCGGCCCCTTTGGCGCCAAATCCATCGGCGAGATCGTCATCAACACCCCGGCACCGGCCATCGCGCACGCGGTGTTCCGCGCCACCGGCACCTGGTTCCGCGACCTGCCCATCACGCCGGAAAAAGTCTACACGGCGCTGCACGCCCAGCCGTGACCCACGTCATTTTGCTGGCGGCCGGGTCGTCGCGCCGCTTTGGGGGCAATAAACTGCTGGCCCCCTGGCGCGGGCGGCCGCTGTACCGGTACGGCCTGCACACGCTGGCGGCGGTCTGCGCCGCCCGGGCGGACGCCGCGCTGCTTGTGGTCACCAACACGCCGGCCATCGCGCAGGCGGCCGCCGCCTGCGGCGCGCGCGCTGTGCCCAGCCCGCACAGCGCGCAGGGGCAAAGCGCCAGCATCCGCGCCGGGCTGGACGCCGCCGGCCCGCTGGCGCCCGGTGATTTTTTGCTGTTTGCGGTGGCCGACCAGCCGCTGCTGCGCGCCGCCACCGTGCACCGCCTGCTGGACCTGGCCGTGCCCGGCACCTGGGGCGCCACGGCCGCCTGCGGCGGCCGCGTGGGCAGCCCGGCGCTGTTTTGTGCGGCGCTGGCCCCGCAGCTGTACGCCCTGGGGGGCGACTGCGGCGGGCGCGCGGTGCTGAACGCCCGGCCCCAAGCCGTGCTGCGCGTGGCCTGCGAGGCAGAAGAACTGTGGGACATCGACCGCCCCGGCGACGGCACGCCGCCCGCCGGGTAACGGCCCTGCCAAACAAACCGCCCGCCCCGGGCCGCAAGCAGCGGCCCGGGGCGGGCTTCGTGAGGCTGGTGGCTCACTCGGAAAGATAGATGGTCAACTGGGCTTCGGCCGTTTTGGCGGCTTCGTCATAGGCGGCTTCGCCGTCCAGGCAGTCCTGCATCATTTCGACGAACTGGGTCTGCTCGACCGGGTAGAAGGTACCGCTGATCTCGTCGGCATACTGCATCAGCGTGTCAAAATCCTCCTGCCGCGGTTCGACGTCCTGGAACCCGGGGGAGTTGTCGGGCCGGATCAGCGCGGTGGTCCGATCGGTGGTGTTGAACCGGAAATACTCCGCGTTGGTGGCGTCCAGCACCGAGAAATCCTGGTACCGCCACATAAGCGTATCCAGCTGGAACTCCTCGCTGAGCAGGAACTTGATAAATTCGTAGGCGTTTTGCAGGTTGGGGCTGCTGTTGCGCGCCGCTACCGAGAAGGTGATCTTTGCCTGGATGCCGCCCTCCCTGTCGCGAATGGGCATCATGACCGGCTCGTCAAAGGTGTTGATAAGCCCTGCGGCGATGAGGGGACCCTCCGGCGGGAACACCGGGCAGCACCACAGGGCCAGGCCGTCCCGGATGCCGCCCGCGCCGTTCACCGCGTCCGAGTCATAGTACAGGTCGGTGACGTTTTGGTAGACCGTAAGGCCCCGTTCCAGCTCCGGGTAAGAAAGATCCGCCCGCTGCCGGGCGTAGTCGGCATAGGGGATCGCCGCGTACTGGGCAAAATCCTTGAACGCCAGGAAGGTGCGGTACAGGCTGCGCGTCTGCCCGGGGGTGTTCTGCAGCTTTTCGGCCTCGGTCAAAAAACCGTCGAAGGTGGCGCAGTTCTCCACCGAAAACCCCGTCTCGTCCAGGGCGGTCTGCGTTGTGTACAGGATGGGCATCTTGTATTCCAGCGGGATGACCAGCCGCTGCCCGTCCCACACGCCGCCGTCCATGACGGCCTGGTTGTAGCCGGACCAGTCAAAGCCGTCCGCCGCAAAATACGGTTCCAGGTCGGCAAACACGCCGCGCCGGGCCATCTTTTCAACGTCCATGCTGTCGTCCACAAAAAAGATCAGGTCCGGCCCTTCGCCGGCCATCACCTCGGCGAGCATCCGCCGGGTCTGCTCGTCCCGGACGGTGTCGGAACCGTCGGTGAAGATCTTCTCGGCCGTGACGGGGTTGTCCGGGTGGCGCTGGTTGTACTGGGTCACGGCCGCGTCCAGGGTGCTGGTCTGGATGGCGTCGGCGTCTGTGTAAAATATGTGGAGTTCGGTGTTCGTCTGCTCCACCGGCGGCGGTACCGAAACCGGGGCGGGCTCGGCTGCGGCGTCGCCCGGCGCGCAGGCGGTCAGCGCCAGCAGGCAGGCCAGGGGCAGGCAAAAACGGGTGCTGCGTCGGTTTTTCATAACGTCCTCCTTTACAGTGCAGGGTCCTTGCCCTTAATCATACACTGCGAAGATGGAGATACGGTGGAGAAAACCCCCTGCCGCAGGCCTAATTTATGAACATTTTGTAAATTATCGCAAAAAACTGCGCAAAAAGGGGCTCCCCGCGCGGGGAGCCCCCAAACTGCCGAAAAAGTTAAAAGCGTTCTGGCAAAGGCGGGCCTCAGCGCGGGCCGCCCACAAAGAACAGCGCCACCGTGCCGGGGCCGCTGTGCGCGCCGATGACGGGGCCGATATCCCCGATGCAGACGCGCTTGACGCCGTAAGCCTTGATCTTGTCGGCGACGTACTGGCAATCCTCCAGGCAGTCGCCGTGGCTGATGAACACCGTCATCTCGGCGTAGTTTTTGTCGGCCGACTGGGCAAAGTGCTTGACCAGTGCGTCCAGGCTGGCGCGGCGGCCGCGCACTTTTTCCATCGCCACCAGGTGGCCTTCGGGGTCCACATGCAGCACCGGTTTGATGCCCAGCAGCGTGCCGGCCACCGCGGCCGCGCCGCTCAAACGGCCGCCGCGCTTTAAGAACATCAGGTCGTCCACCGTGAACCACGCGCAAAAACGCTGCACGTTCTGCGTGGCAAAGGCCTCCAGCTCGTCCAGGGTCGCGCCGTTTTGGCGCATCATGGCCAGCGTGTAGGCAAACAGCCCCTCGCCCATGCTGGCCTGCAGGCTGTCCACGCTCACGATGCGGCGGCCGGGGTAGCGCTCCTGCAAATCCTCAATGGCCACTTTGCTGGCCTGGTAGGTGCCCGAAAGCCCGCTGGAAAACGCCAGGTAAAAAATGTCCTGGCCCTGCTCCAAAAACGGGGTGAAGGCCTGCTCGTAATCGGTGATAGCCACCTGGCTCGTCGTCGACATGCTGCCGGCACGCAGCTTGTCGTAGAACGCATGGGGGCTCAGCTCGCGGTTGTCGGGGTAGTTGCGGTAGCTCTGGCCGTCCAGCGTAAAGGACATCGGCAGCACATGGGCGTCCATCTCCTGCACCAGGTCCGGCGTCAGGTCACAGGTGGAATCGGTAAAAAACACATACGGTTGCATCCGAAAAACTCCTCTCCCAGTCAGGAACGTTCGTTTGTACGCCCTTATCATACCGTTTTTTGGCAAAGAAATCAATACATGCCCCGGGGCGGCCCCGCGCTGCAAAAAAATTCAAAAAAGGCGTTGACAAAGCCCCGCGCGGTTGCTATAATAATAAAGCTGTTTGACCCACAGCGCGTTACAACTGCATATTGCCCCGTAGCTCAGTTGGTTAGAGCACCTGACTGTTAATCAGGGTGTCCTCGGTTCAAGTCCGAGCGGGGCAGCCACCACGGCAGAGCGTCAGGCTCTGCCGCTTTTTTTGTGTGCTTCTGCCCGCCAAAAAACGCCCCCTGCCGCATCGCGGTGCGGCAGGGGCGGGTAGGGAGGTGCGCGGGGCGCTTTTTACCGGAAAACGGCGACCCAGTAATGGCAGCCGTCGCCGTCATACATGTGGGCGATGGCGCCGACGGTATAACTGCCGGAGATCATGTTGCCGAAATGCCCGGGGCTGCCCTGCCAGGCGGCGATGACGGAAGACGCGTCGCCAAAGCCGACTGCGATGTTCTCGGCGCTCTGCGCGCCGTTGTGGCTGAAATCGACGGCGATCTGCTGGCAGCGGGCCACCGCCAGGTCGCCCAGGCCGTTGTCCCAGGTCAGGGGGGCGGCCCCGTTGGCCGCGCGCACCTGGTTTTGCAGCTCAAAAGCGGTGCCGTCGCCGTAGGTGGTAAAGTAACCGTGGCCCTGGCTGCTCCACTCGTTCAAGCCTTCGCTGCCGCCGGACGCTGCGGCGCTGCCGCCGCCCTGGGCGGTCTCGCCGCCGCCGGACGCCGCTTCGGCGCCGCTGCCGGCGGCTGGCGGCGCGGTGGGCGCCGGGCGCGCCGCGCCGGTCAGGGTCACGCTGGCCTCCACGCCGTATTCGGTGCTGGCCGTAATGGTGGCCTCGCCGGTGCCGACTATGTCGACCCAACCATTGGACACAACAGCGATTCCCTCGTCGCTGCTGTGCCAGGTCAGCGTCTCGGCGTCGACTTCGCTGCCGTTTTCGTCCGCCACGGCGATCTGCGTGCCGCTGCCCTCGGTCACTTCGGTCGTGCCCGCCGTCAGCGTCAGTTCTTTCGGGCCGTCCCACACGTGGACGGCGGCTGTGGCGGTCAGGCCGTTGGGGGCGGTGATGGTCACGCGGGTGTCGCCGGGGGTGGCCGGCGTGACGCTGCCGGTGGCATCCACCGCGGCGATCTGTTCGTTTTCGCAGGCAAAAGAAAGTGCGCCGCTGAAATTTTCCGGCACGACGGTATAGGCCAGCCGGGCCGGGCCGTCCGCCAAATGCAGCGAGAGGCTTTCCGCCGTCAGCGATTCCACCGGGATGGTGACGACGACGTCCTGCGCGGCGCGCAGGTCGCCCACGGCGGCCGTGATGGTGGCTTCGCCTTCGGCCACCGCGGTGACGGCGCCGGTCTCGTCCACGGTGGCGACCGCTTCGTCAGAGCTGGTGTAGGTTACTTCCGGCCGGGCGTTCTCCGGCGTTTCGCCGTCATAGACAAAGCCGGTTTCCAGCGCGGCGGTCTCGCCGGTGGCCAGTTCCAGCGGGGCGGCGGGCAGTGTGATCTCCAAAAGCTGCGGCCCGCCGCAGGCCGTCAGCGCAAAAGCGGCGGCCAGGGCCAGGCAGAGCAAACGCGGGCAGGTTTTCATCGTTTTTTCCTCCTTCGGCGGCCCTATTGTAGCATATCTCTGCGGCCCGGGCAACCGCGCGGCGCCGGCAAAAACTGCTTGCGCCGCCGCGCGCCATGCCGTATAATAGTACTATATATACCTTTCTGCCGGGGGAGCGCGCTTTATGGCAAACATTGATGTCAACCAGTATATGGAACAGTGCGGCGTGCGCAAGGCGCGGTTTGGCGGCTATGAGCCGGAGGACGTGCGCCAGGCGCTGCGCGCGCTGTGCAGCGATTATGAACAGGCGCTGGCCCGCGCTGCGGCCGAGAACCGCGCCGCCCGGCAGGAAAGCGACGCGCTGCGCCGCCGCTGCCAGACGCTGCTGGGCCAAAACCAGACGCTGAGCGCCCAAAACGCCACGCTGGCCGGCCAGTTTGACGCCGCGGCCCGCCGCCGCGACGAGCTGGAAAGCCACTGCGCCGCGCTGGAGGCGCGCAACCACTCGCTGACCGACCAGGTGGCCGTGCAGCGCCTGAAAAACAGCGACCTTGCGCGGGACAACAAAGAACTGACCGAGCGCGCCGAGGACGCCGAGGCTGCGCTGCGCATCAAGGGCCGCGCCTGCGACGAGGCGCGCCAGAAAGTGCAGGACGAGCGCGACCAGGTGCTGGCCGCCGCCCATGCCGAGGGCGAAAAGATCCGCCAGAAAGCCCGCGACGAAGCCGAAGCCCTACTCAAAGACACCAACCGCAAGGCCGAGGCCATCGACCAGATGGCGCGCGACCAGGCCATCGACCAGGCGCGCAAGCTGGTGCAGGCCGCCACCGACGAAACGCGCGAGATCCAAAACGCCCACCGCCTGCGCCTGCAGGACCTCAAGGCCCGCGTCGACGCTATGGAACAGCGCCGCGACGCGCTGCTGGACTTTTTGGCAAGCATGATCGAACAATTGCAGCAGACGCAGGACGCCGCGCGCCGGCAAAGCCCCGCCCTGCCCGAAGCCGCCGACCTGCCCGACGAAACGCCCGAGGTGGAGCTGGATCTTTCGGACCAGGCGGTGGCCGCGGCGGCCGCCGCGCTGCCGGGCGAAGCCGCGGACGCCCTGCCCGGCCAGGACAGCCAGCCTGCGCCGCAGCCCACCGCCCAGGTTGTGCAACAACCTGCTGCACAACCCGCCGCGCAGCCCGCACAGCCGCCCGCTGCGCCCGCGGCCGCCGCGCAGGACGTCGAGATCCCGGGGGCGATCTTCTCCTACCCGATCCTGCGGCAGGAGGGCGCGCCCATTTTGGACGAGGACCCGCCGCTGCGCGGCCCGCACGCGCCGCTGCTGCCCGACCTGAACGCCGGGGAAGAGGAGGACGACGACGCCGCGGGCGGGATCCGCATCCTGCCGGAGCCCGCGCCCCGGCCCGACCCGCGCCGCCCCAAAGCGGTGGCCGCGCTCAAAGCGCTGCGCCGCAAGCTCAGCGGCGCGCAATACAGGACAGGAGACCGCCTGTGAAACTACGCAGAATTCTGTTATCAGCCGCCGGGGTGCTGGCGGCATGCATACTGGGCGCCTTTGCGGCGGCCGCCGACACCACCACCGCCACCAGCGGCGCCGGCAGCTTTACGGTGGAGCAGGTCTATGTCAATGTGCCGGAGATGGACGTGTTTTTCTACGCCATCGACGCCGAGGGCAACTCCTACACGCCCACCGTCGTGCAGGCGGCCGGGCTGGAGCTGACCGTCGGCGACCAGACGCTGAACACCAGTTCGGTCGGCCAGGCCGAAAGCCCCATCTGCTACATGGTCGCGCTGGACAACAGCGACGCGCTCTCAGCCACAGAGTTCCGGCAGATGCGCTCCGCCGTGTGGCAGCTGATCCGCCATAAGCGCGAAAACGACCAGGTCGCACTGTACACGCTGGCCGGGGAGCTTGCCTGCGTGCAGCCGGCCACGTCGGACGCGCCCTCGCTGTATGCGGCGCTGGCCGGCATCCAGCAGGCCGAAGGCGAGCTGGATTATGGCGGGGCCGCCACCACGCTGGCCCAGACCATCCAGCAGGACTACCAGGCCCTGGCCCCGCGCAAGGCCGTGCTGCTGTGCACCAGCAGCCAGCGCCTGCTTACCAACCCGCTGCTGCTGGCCGGTACCGCCAGCGACCTGGGCAGCCAGCTCAACGTGGCGCTGTACACCTTTGTGGGCACCGGCACGCCCAAGACCCTCTCGATTTTGGAGACGATCTCAAACGGGCAGGTGATCCCCTGCGAAATGCGCGAGATGGGCAGCGAGCTGCTGGCCCTGCAGGACCACTTTGCCCAGGCGCTGGAACTGCGCACCGAGGTGCCCGAAAGCATGTACGGCGAACGGCAGGAGATCGTCACCCTGGCCGTGCCCAGCCTGGGCAGCGCCGTGCAGAGCACCTCCACCGTGTACATGGGGTTCCGCATGGAAAAACCGCGCGTCACCGACGTGGCGGTGCTCAACCGCCACACGCTGCAGCTGACGCTGAACCAGGCCATCAACGAAAACGCCGTGCGCGGGCAGTTTTACCATGTGACGACCAACGATATCTGGAACTGGCGCGTGCCGGTGCACGACGTACAACTCAGCGAGGACGGCCGCACCGTCACGCTGACCACCGACGCGCTGTATAAGGGCGAGTATCAGGTCGCCCTCAACAAAGTCGCCAGCCGTATGTCGCCGGCCAACGTCAGCTCGCTGCGCGAGCAGACCGATTTTACCATCGCCGTCTGGCCGCGGGACAACGCCTTCTACCTGGCGCGGTTCCGCCTGCCGCTGCTGCTGGCGGCGGCCGTGCTGGCCGCGCTGCTGTGGCAGTGGCAGCGGCTGCGCCGCCGCGACCGCGCCGCCGAGCAGGAGGCCGAGGCCGAACACCTGCTGACCGGCGCGGGCGAGGGCAGGACCCTGCCGCGGCGCTGGGTCACGCTGTTTTGGGCGCAGCGCGGCTCCATTGCCGAAAGCCGCTGGGCCGGCATGGTGGAAAGCAGCCTGATGCTGGGCAGCGACGCCGCCCAGTGCGACCTCTGCCTGCCGGACGCCAAGGTCCGGCCGCAGCACTGCATGCTGTGCGTGCGGGGCGAAGGGCTGCTGGTGCAGCCCCTGGGGCCGGATACCCCGGTGTTCGTCAATGGCGAGCGCATCGGCGGCGAATACCGCCTGCAAAACAACGATACCCTGCGCCTGGGGCGCACGACGGTACGGCTGGTGCTGTAACGCCGGCCCGCAGGGGCACACTACCTACAAAACGCGCAGCAAAGGGGAACAAGGATGAAACTGACCAAATGCGAGCAAGGACATTTTTATGACGGGGAAAAATACCCCGCCTGCCCGTACTGCAACACCGACCTGCAGGCCGACACCGCCATTGTGCGCACCCGCACGGCGGCCGCCCCGGCCGAGACCGGCACCCCCGAAGGCCCGGTGACCGGCTGGATGGTGGTGCTGGACGGCCCGGCGCGCGGGCGCGACCTGCGCCTGGGGGTGGGGCGCACCTTTTTGGGGCTGGACGGCGCCGAGGGCCCCGTGACGCTGAACCCCGACGCGCCGCTGGGCGCGCGGATGGCCACCGTCGTCTACGACGAGGCCGTCAGCCTGTTCACGCTGCTGCCCGGCTCCTCGCAGCAGCTGTGCTACCTGGCGGGCGAGGCCGTGCTGGAACCCCAGCCCCTGCTGGCCGGGCAGGAGCTCAAGCTCGGCGCGTCGACGCTGCGGTTCGTGCCGCTGTGCGGCAGCGCGTTCCACTGGTAAGGGGGTGCAGCCGTGTCGAGCGAGATCGTATTCCTCATCACCGAGCAGCGCAACAAGCAGCGCATCACGCTGCCCTCCGGCCATGGGGCCTACCGCTTTGGCCGCAGCGCCCAGTGCGAGTATGTGCTGCGCCGCAACAACGTCGGCGACCGGCAGTTCACCATCGCCTGCGCCGACGACCGCTGGACGGTGACCGATGATTCCGGCACCTGCAGCACCTGGTACAACAACCGCTACCTCAACGCCGGCGAGGCCTGCGCCCTGCAGCCCGGCGACGTCATCGGCCTCAACACCGACGGCGAGGCTTCCACGCAGGAGATCACCTTCCGCGTCGAGGAGATCCGCACCGTCCAGGGCGGCGGCGACGGCCCCCGCCAGGAACAGCCCGATGCCGCCGTCCTGCGTGAGATCGACATCAAGCGCAAAAAGCGGGTGCTCATCGGCCGCGGCGACGACTGCGACATCAAGCTGGTCAGCGACCGCGTTTCGCGCCACCACTGCGAGGTCGTCTACAAGGACGGCCAGTATGAATTGCAGGACCTGGGCTCCACCAACGGCACCTACGTGGACGGCGTGCGCGTGGCCCGCACGGTGCTGCGCAACGGCGCCGTTATCAACGTGCCCACGCAGGTGTTCGCCTTTACCGGCGGCCTGCTGCATTACCACGAGCATAAAAGCGGCATCAGCGTGCAGCTGCTCAACGTCTACAAGACCGTGCAGGACCGCAACACCAACAAGCCGCTGAACATCGTCGACGGCACCAGCCTTGAGATCGAGCCCAACAGCTTTGTGGTGCTGGTGGGCGGGTCGGGCACCGGCAAGTCCAGTCTGCTGACCTGCATCACCGGCACGGCCCCCTGCACGGCGGGCAGCGTGCGGTTCGACGGCCTGGAAACGCGCGACAACCGCAACGCCTTTGACGCTGTGCTGGGCTACGTGCCGCAGCGCGACATCATGCACGACGACCTGACGGTGGAGCAGAGCCTGACCTTTACGGCCAAGCTGCGCATCGCGCACGACGCCAGCAAGGCCGAGATCGCGGCCGCCGTCGCCCACGCCATCGAGGCCGTGGACCTGACCGGGCGCGAAAAAACCATGATCTCGCAGCTTTCGGGCGGGCAGAAAAAGCGCGTGTCCATTGCGATGGAACTGCTGGCCAGCCCGCGCCTGCTGATTTTGGACGAGCCGACCAGCGGCCTTTCGCCCGACCTTGACCGCAGCATGATGGAACTGTGCCGCAAGCTCAGCCACCAGAACTGCACGGTGCTTATGGTCACCCACAACATGTCCAACATCAACCTCTGCGACAAGATCGCCTTTTTGGGCGTGGGCGGCGTGCTGTGCTACTACGGCGCGCCCGAGGGGCTGCACCGCTATTTTGACGTCGAGATGACCAGCGATATTTTTGAAAAGCTGCGCGACCCGGAGCTGGTCGAACAGTACCGCTGCCAGTACTTTACCACGCCGGAGTTCAACCGCCTGGTGGCGGCCTGGCCCGAAGCTGCACAGGAGGCCGAGAAGCGATGCGACCAATCGAAGTGATGAAATTTCTGCGCCAGTTCACCGTGCTGGTGCAGCGCAACCTGCGCCTGATCTGGAACGATAAAATGCTGCTGGGCAGCCTGATCTTACAGGCGCCGTTCATGGTGGCCGTCATCAAGATGGTCGTGGACCCCAACTGCTTTACGTCCAACCTCGTCAACGTCGGCAGCCGCACGGCGCTGTTTATCTTGAGCGCCATGGCCGCCTTCATGGGCACCCTCAACTCCTACCGCGAGATCTGCAAAGAGCGCGACATCATCCTGCGCGAGGCCTCGGTCGGCGTCAATTTGCTGGCCGTCGTGCTCAGCAAGGCGTTCGTGCTGCTGCTCATCGAGGTCGTGCAGGCGGGCATTCTGGCGTTCGGGTTCGTGCACGTCGTGCACATCCCGCAGAACCACCTGCTGTTTGAAACAAACGTCGAGATCTTTGTCACGGTGCTGCTCATGCTGTTTGCGTCCAGCGCCAGCGGCCTGCTGGTGTCGGCCATCTTTAAAAGTGGCGAGACCGGCATCCTCGTCGTGCTCGTGCTCATGATCGGCCAGGTCGTGTTCAGCGGCATCATGTTCACGCTCACCGGCGTGTCCAGCACCATCGCCAGCATCATCGTCTGCCGCTGGGGCATGGGCGCGCTGGGCGCTTCCACCGACCTCAACAGCCGGCTGGCCTGGCTCAAGGCCGGGTTCGACGGCCCCATGTACGACGCCACCGTCGCCAACCTGCTGAACTGCTGGCAGATGCTGGGGCTCATCGCGGGCGTCTGCATCCTGGCCGCCTGGCTGGTATTGCAGATCAACTTTGACCGCAAAAAGAGCTGAATCATTTGCATCATACTGCAAAACGCGCCCCGCGCACCGGGAACTCCCGGCGCGCGGGGCGCGTTGTTTGGTCACAGCAGCATTACATCTGGTCGTGTATCAGCGTTACAGCTGGCCGTGCAGCCAGTCGGCGGCGGTGTCGGCGGCCTCGCGCGCGTTGGCCTGTGCGGTGCGGGCCAGCTGCTGCAGCTTGCGCAGCGCGGCGCGCGTGGCGTCCAGCGTTTCGCTGTAGGCGGCGCTCTGCATCCGCGGGAACGCCCGCAGCAGGCGGCGCACGCCGCGTTTGTCCAGCTCCAGCGCGTCCAGGCGGCTGCGCAGCTGGTCGGCGCGGTCGCGCAGCTCGGCGCGCAGCTCGGCGGCGTTGTCGCGGCCTTCCAGCTTGGCCAGCGCCAGCTGCAGTTTCTGTTCATCCAGCAGCGTGTCGGCCGTCATGGCGCCGGTGCCCAGCACCTCGGTCAGCGTATCGCTCGAACGCCGCATCCAGGTGCGGAAGGTATCCAGCTCCTTCAACCGCTTGTTCAGCCCGGCGGCCGCCGCGGCCGAAACGCCCACGTCCACCGCAAAAAACACCAGCAGCACGGCGTCCAGCACCAGCAGCGCGCGCAGCGGCAGCGCGTTGCCGGGCCCGGCCAGCAGCGGGTGCACGGCGTGTACCATCACCACGCTGCCCAGCCCCCACAGCAGCGAGAACTGCGGGCAGATATACCCGCCGATGTTGCCCTTGAGGTGCGAGTAGTCCCACCAGCGGATGTGGTACAGCTGAAACAGCACCCACCCGGCCACCAGCTCCACCAGGGTGGCCAGCACCATGCCGGTCACAAAGGTCACCGCCGCCCCGGCCAGGCCGCCGGGGTCGCCCAGCGCGCGCACGGCCAGCAGCAGCGCCACCATGCCAAAGCCGTAGATGGGGCAGATCGGCCCGCACAAAAAGCCGCGGTTGACCAGCCGCCGCTCCTTGACGGCGGCAAACATCACTTCCAAACACCAGCCCAGCAGCCCGTACACAAAAAACCAGTACAGCATGCGGGCGGCCAGCTCAAGCGGGGGCATCGGCATCCTCCCCCCGGGTGCGGGCCTTGGGTTCCACCCAGGTCACGGTGTCGTCGGGGCCTTTGCGGGCGATCAACGCCTTGATGGGGATGCCCTGCTCGCTGAACATGCCCTCGTGCTCGGTGCGCAGGTTCCACGCCGGTTCGTCGGCGTGCAGGTCGGCTGTCTGCCAGGTGATGGCAAACCCCGCGGCGGGGAAGTAGGCCAAACTGTCGCGGAACAGGTCGTCGTCGTCGGTCTTGAACCAGATCTCGGCCCCCTCGTCCATCAGGCGGCGGTATTGCAGCAGCTGGCGCGGGTGGGTCAGCCGGTGCTTGTGGCTGCCGGCGTTTTTGCTCCATGGGTTGCAGAAATTGATATAGATGCGCGCCACGCGGTCCTGCGGCGCAAAGGCGCTGCCCATGCGCTCAATGTCCAGGCTGGCGATCTTGACGTTGTCGGCCGGCAGGCGGGCGGCGGCGTAGGCGGCCTCCACCTTGCGCTTGGCCAGGATCAGCACCTTGTCGGTGATGTCGATGCCCAGGTAGTTGATGTCGGGGTGCGCCGGGGCGATCTGGGCCAGAAAGCCGCCCTTGCCGCAGCCCAGCTCCAGGTGCCAGGGCTGGGCGGGGCGGGCGTACAGCTCCCGCCAGTGCCCGGCGTGGGTCAGCGGCTCGTGTACGTGGAAATCGCAGGCCAGCAGCTCCGGCCGCGCATAGGGTTTAAAACGCATTCGCATGGGGGGTACTCCGTTCTTCGTTATAGTTGGCGCAAAAACGCGCGCACGCGCGCGGCGTCGGCGCCGGCCAGGCTGCCCTGGCAAAAACCGGCTTTGCCGCCGCCGCGCCCGGCAAAGGCTTCGTTCAGCGCGCGGCAGGCGGCGCGCACATCGCCGCCCGGTCCGGCGGCCAGCGCGTAGGCCAGGCCCTGCCCGCCCGGCGCCAGCGCGCAGCACGGCGCGCCGGACGCCGCCGCCACCGCCATGGCGATGCGCCGCAGCCCGTCGCCGTCGGCGCCGTCGGCCTGCACGGTGCAAAGCTGCCCCGGCGCCGCGGCCGCGGCCCAGGCGTCGGCCAGGGCGTTTTGCAGCGCGGCCAGCCGCTGTTTGGCGCGCCCCTCGCCGGCACGCAGGTGGCCGGCGGCTTCGGCCAGGCGGCCCACCGGGGCCGAAAGCAGCCGCCCGGCGGCCTCGGCGTCGGCCCAGGCGGCGGCCACGGCGTCGTAAGCGCGCCGCCCGCAGGCCACGGCCAGCCGCATGCCGCCCTTGTAGTGCTGGTACGATACGATCTTGACCAGCCCCACCTCGCCGGTGCGGGCCAGGTGGGTGCCGCAGCAGGCGCAGCGGTCGCCGCCGGCTTCCACCAGCCGCACGGGGCCTTCCAGCGTCTTTTTGCTGCGGTATTCGGTCGCAGCCAGCGCCGCGGCGTCGGGCACATAGCAGCGCACCGGCGTGTCGGCGCGCACGGCGTCGTTGGCGGCGGCTTCGGCCTCGGCCAGCTGTTCGGGCGTCAGCGGGATGCTGGTATCCATGCGCACCCACGGGCTGCCGATGTGGAACCCCACGTTCTCGGCCCCGAACAGGCGGTGCAGCGCGCCGCTCAAGATATGTTCGCCGGTGTGCTGCTGCATGGCGTCCAGCCGCGCCGCCCAGTCGATGGCGCCCGCCACCGTCCGGCCCGCTTCCAGCGGCGCGTCGCACAGGTGGACGATGTCCCCGCCGGCGGCGTGCACGGCCAGCACCCGCGCGCCGCCCAGCGTGCCGGTGTCGCAGGGCTGGCCGCCGCCCTCGGGGTAAAAGGCCGTGCGGTCCAGCGTCACGGCCCAGCCGCCGGGGGCGGGGGCGCAGCCGGTCACGACGGCCGTAAAAGTCTGCAGATAGGCGTTTGCCTCATACAATGGTTCGGTCACGGCGGGGCAGGGGCCTCCTTTGGGTGTTTTTTGCAAGATTTTTCCTATTATACCATAAAACAGGTGTAGAAAAAACTACCGAAATCCTCTATAATAAAAAACGAACCATCAAGACTTACCATAACAAGGAACTTGTAGTATGCGAAACTTTCTTTCCCTTGCGGCGCTGGCCCTGCCGGCGCTGCTGCTGGCCGGCTGTACGGCCGGGACCCAGGCGCAGCCCGCCGCTACGGTGGAGACCGCCGCCGCCCCGCCGCCCCAGACCCTGACCGCTTACGCCAGCCCGGCGCTGCAGCCCGCCCTGCAGGCCTATGCCGCCGGGCAGGGCGTGACGCTGACGCTGGCCGACGACGCCTCTGCCGCCGAGCTCATCGCGCTGGACTACGACCCCGCTGGTTTGGTGCAGGGCCTGGACGCCGCGCAGGACCCGCTGCTGGGGGCCGCCGCGCTGCGCGCCGGGCTGGACGATACCGCCGTCAGCCTGCCGGTGGGCCGCAGCCTGTACGGCTACTGGGCCAACGGCGCGATGCTGGACGCCCTGCTGGGCGAGGGCGGCACCACCGCGCTGCAAAACGCCACCTGGGCCGAGTGGAGCGACTTCGTCGAGACATTGCAGGCCTGGCTGGCAGAGCCCGGCCCCGCCACCGTGACGCTGGCCGGCAGCGACTACGCCCTGCCCGAGGCCAAACCCGATACGCTGACCGCCACCGGCGTCTTTGCGCAGCCGATGGACCGCGCCGCCGGCTACACCGCGGCGCTGCTGGCCGCCGGGACCGAGCGCACCGCCGATACGCTGACCGGCCCGCTCAACGGCGTGTACAGCGCCGCCGCGCTGGAATGGGACAACCTGGCCCAAAGCGACGAGACTGCGCTGTTCCGCCGCGCCAAACTCACCGACCTGCTGGCGGCTTACGGGTCCGACGCCTGCCAGAGCCTGGTTCTGGTGCCCTTTAAGTGCAATTTGGAGGAAAGCGACCTCTCGACCGAGGAATACAACCTCACCGGCCTGCTCAACTACCCTGTGCTGGCGCAGGCCGGCACGCTGACCGTCAACGCCGCGGCGGGGGAGGAGGCGCGCAAAGCGGCCGAGGGCGCCGTGCTGTGGCTGTACAGCAGCGGCGAGGGCGAGGCCGCCCTGACCGAGACGCTGGGCGTCATCACGCCGTGGAACACCGCCTATGACGGCACGGCGCTGGGCGCCATGCAGGTGCAGCAGGCCAGCACCGGCATTTTGCCGGGCGCGGCTTTCACCCAGGCGCAGGCCGACGCCCTGGCCGAAAACGAGGCCGCCCTGCAGGGCGGGGGCCGCACCAGCGCCGAGCGCCGCGATTTCACCGCCCGCGCGCTGGAAATTTTGGGCGCGGCCGAACCGGCCGAAAGCGAAAAATAAACCCCGTTTTTGGGGAACAGGATACGCAAAAGAAGGAGGAACCCCCATGAAACTCAAACGCAGTAGCGGCATCCTGATGCCGGTCTCCAGCCTGCCGGGCGGGTACGGCATCGGCAGCCTGGGCGCGCCGGCCCGCCGTTTTGTGGATTTTCTGGCCCGCGCCGGGCAAAGCGTCTGGCAGATGCTGCCCGTCGGCCCCACCGGCTACGGTGACAGCCCCTACCAGAGCTGCTCGGCCTTTGCGGGCAACCCGTATTTCATCGACCTGGACCTGCTGGCGCGCGACGGCCTGCTCAAGCGCAAGGACTATGCGTTCACCAGCTGGGGCGAGGATGCGGGGCGCGTCGACTACGGCCTGCTGTATGAGCGCCGCATGCCGGTGCTGCGCAAAGCGTACGAAAATTTCTTAAAAGCCCGCCCGCTGGCCGGGTACGACACCCCCTACCCCGACGACTGGTACCGGTTCCAGTTCCTCTCGGCCGATTGGCTGCCCGACTACTGCCTGTACATGGCCATCAAAGAGGAAAACGGCATGGCCGGCTGGCAGGAATGGCCGCGCCCGCTGCGCCAGCGCGAGCCCGCCGCCCTGGCCAAATTCCGGGCCGACCACGCGCGTGAGATCGAGTTCTGGGCCTTTGTGCAGTATGAGTTCGACCGCCAGTGGCGCGCCCTGCATGAATATGCAGCGGCCAAGGGCATCACCATCATGGGCGACATCCCCATCTATGTCGCGCCGGACTCCGCCGACCTCTGGGCCGGGCGCGAACTGTTCGAGACCGACGCCGAGGGCCGCCCCCGCCGCGTGGCCGGCTGCCCGCCGGACTATTTTGCCGCCGACGGCCAGCTTTGGGGCAACCCGCTGTACGACTGGGCCTACCACAAAAACACCGGCTACGCCTGGTGGATCCGCCGTGTGCGGCACGCGCTGTCCATCTATGACGTGCTGCGCATCGACCATTTCCGCGGGTTCGATACCTACTGGGCCATCCCGGCCGGCGAAAAGACCGCCCGCAACGGCAGGTGGGAGCAGGGCCCCGGGATGGATCTGTTCCGCGCGCTGCGCCTGGCGCTGGGCGACCTGCCCATCGTGGCCGAGGACCTGGGCGAGATGTTCCCCTCGGTGCGCAAACTGTTGGCCGAAAGCGGCTTCCCCGGCATGAAGGTGCTGCAATTCGCCTTTACCGGCGAGGACAGCGTCGATCTGCCCCACAACTACCCGCGCAACTGTGTGGCCTACCCCGGCACGCACGACAACAACACCCTGGCGGGCTGGTTCGCGCAGGAGCTGGGCAGCGCCGGGCGCAAACAGGCCAAAGAGTATTTTGCCCTGACTGAGCAGGAAGGCATGCTGCGCGGGCTTTTGCGCGGCGTGCTGGCCAGCCGCGCGGCGCTGGCGGTCATCCCCCTGGCGGACTGGCTGGAAGCCCCGGCCGCCTGCCGCATGAACACCCCCGGCTGCCCGCAGGGCAACTGGCAGTGGCGTGCGGGCGAGAAAGAACTCTCGGCCGCGCTGGCGCGCGACATCCGCACGCTGACGGCGCGGTATTTCCGCACGCCCTGCAAGGCCTAAAAACCGGATTTGGTAAGGTGTACAGTATTCTGCGTTCGGGCAAACTATTCTTTGTGCAACGAAAATATAGGAAACCCTGCATATTTATGGTATACTTTGCATAGAAAATCGTTCCTGGTATTTTGCACCAAGTGAGGGTTCGTGATGAAGCTGGACTACACAAAGCAAGAACTGGCCCTGCAGCTGGCGTCGCTGGCGCAGGTGCTTGGCACGGCGCAGGTCGTCGACCCCTACCGCGGCGCCCTGCTGGACCCCGCCACGCTGGAACCCTGCGGCGAGAGCGACCCCGTCCCCACGCTGGACGAGGACGGCCGCGGCATGCAGCTGGTCCAGGCCGAAACCGGCGACGAGATGCGCCTGTACCAGAGCATCCGGGTCGAGGATAAACCCTGCGTGCTGGTCGTGCACTGCGCGCTGCCGCGCTACCACGGCACGTCGGCGGGGGCCAAAAACTCCTACGACCGCGCGCTGGCCCAGTATTGCGCCGATATGCGCCACGACTACGTCACCGGCGTCTACAACGCCCGCTTTCTGGAGGAAGAATACCGTGCCTACGCCGAAAAGCAGGCCATGCACGGCCAGCCGGTGGGCGCGGTGCTGCTGCGCGTCAACGAGTATTGGCAGCTGTGCAATGAGGAATCGGCCGAAGCGGCCGAGTGCTGCCTGAACACCGCCGCCGGCATCCTTCAGCTGGCCGTCGGCACCGACCAAAAGCACGCCGTGCTGGCCCGCCTCGAGGAAGGCACCTTTGTGGCCATCACCGTCGGCATGCCGGCCGCCCGCCTGGCCCAAAGCATCAACGAAGCGCTCGAAGCCTCGCGCCGGGTGTTCAGCATCACGCTGGCGCGCCGCGGCACCTTTACGGTGTCGGTCGCCAGCGCCGAATGGGGCGAGACCTCCTCGTGGGAGATGATGCTCGCCCTGGCCCAGCAGCGGCTGTGACCCCTGCATAAAATAACCCCCCTTGTGTGATACTATGCGTGACCGCAGACGTACACAAGGGGGTATTTTTATGCAGAGCGACAACGAAAAGATGCTGCAAGAGATCGTGCAGAACACCGAGATGGGCAAAAACACGCTGGACGAGCTGATGGGCCTGACGCACGACCAGCGCCTGAAAGACGAGATGATGCGCCAAAAGCGGGAGTATCGCCGTATCAACCAGGCCGCCCACACGGCGCTGGACGCCATCGGCGCGCAGGCGCACGGCCAAAGCGCCGCTGCGCGCATGAGCGTCAGCATGGGCATCCGCACCCGCACCATGCTGGACAAATCCACCCGCAACCTGGCCACCATGCTGGCCGAGGGCAGCGGCCAGGGCGTGCTGGACTGCAAGCGCGCCGAAAAAGACTACCCCGCCGCCAGCCCCGGCGCGCAGAAACTCTGCCGGGAACTCGGCGACCTGCAGGCCCGGGCCGAGAGCACCTGGCGCGAGTTCGTGTAAAGCGCCCTTGCGCGCGGGGCGCGGCGCTGGTATAATCATGGCAAAAAGGGAAGGGACGGCCCCCGCCATGACGATTTTGGTCAGCGCCTGCCTGTTGGGCGAAAACTGCAAGTACAACGGCAAAAACAACCGCAGCGAGGCTTTGCTGCGCCGCCTGCAGGGGCACACGGTGGTGCCCGTCTGCCCCGAGGTGCTGGCCGGCCTGGGCACGCCGCGCCCCTGTGTGGAACTGCAAAACGGCCGCGCGGTGGACTGCAGCGGCCGGGACGTCGACGCGGCGTTCCGCGCCGGGGTGCAAAAGGCCCTGCAAGCCATCGCGGGGCGGCACATCGACCTGGCGGTGCTGCAATCCCGCAGCCCGACGTGCGGCGTCAAACAGATCTACGACGGCAGCTTCTCCAAACGGCTCATCGACGGGCAGGGGATGCTGGCCGCGGCGTTGCAGGCGCAGGGCGTCCCGCTGCTCGACGTCGAGGACCTCGACCAAAGCAC
>DXEI01000096.1 GCA_019115045.1 Candidatus Gemmiger excrementipullorum
GCGCCGGGGGCGCCGCACCCTCCCCCGGGAGAGGCCGCCGCCCGGCGCCCGGCCCCCCTGCGCAGCCGGGGCCCGGCGCGGCGCTGTCCGCGCCGCCTCTCTTTGTGCACATCTAGTATACAACACGTACCCAACAGAGCACAAGCCGCAGAATGGCTGAAATAAAGCGGCATTTTTTGTGTACCTTTACCAAGGAACCGACATTTCTTGCGCTGCCCGCCGCGCGGGGCCCGGGTTTCTGCCCCCAAAAACTTTACAATTTATTATTTTTTCGATATAGTATAAAATAATACAAGAGAGGAAACAGGGCGGCGGCGCTTTTCGCGCGCCGGGGCTTCCCTGCCGAGGTGAAAACGAGGACCATGCCGGAACAGAGCACCGAGACCCGCAAAGGGCTGAAAGAGCGCACCTACCGCACGCTGAAAGAGCGCCTGGTGGACTGCGTATACGCGCCGGGCAGCATTTTGAACGAGGCGCAGCTGGCCGCCGACCTGGGGCTGAGCCGCACGCCGATCCGCGAGGCGATCAGCCGCCTGGAGCTGGAGGGGTTTGTCAAAACGCTGCCCAAAAAAGGCATCTATGTCACCGAGCTGACGTTCCAGGACGTGATCCAGGTGTTCCAGACCCGGCTGGAGATCGAGCCCGTCGCGCTGCGGCTGGCGGCCTGGCACCTGCCCAAGGACGAACTTTCCGCCTTTGCCCAAAAGTTCCAGCAGCCGGTCGTCGACATCCAGAACAGCTTCCGCCTGGATACCGCGATGCACCTGTTCATCATCGAGCATTGCGGCAACCGCTATATCATCGACATGATGCGCCGCGTGTTTGAGGACAACACCCGCATCATCATCTCCAGCAAGCAGAACCAGATCCAGATCCACGACGCCAAACAGGAGCACCTGGATATTCTGGACTTACTGTACCGCGACCAGTATGAGGAAGCCGCCGCCCGCATGCGCAGCCATATCGAGTCCTGCCGCAAAGCGGCGCTGGATTATTTTTGCAGCGTGCGCATGCCGGACCCCGCGCCCGACAGCGTGTACAAACGGGAACTGAACAAACTGTGACCCAACCCCGCGGCCGGGCCTGCCAAGCAGGCCCGGCCGTTTTTTGCGGCATTTTGCGGCGCAGGTCGCCCCCCCTGCCGACAGGACCCGCCAAACCCCGCGCGGCGCGGCGCGTATGATAGAGCTGCGGCCCCTGCCGCAGAGAGGATGACAAACGCGCTATGTATACGATCCGCAACCGGGGCGCGGTGCTGCTGGCCGCGCTGGGCCTGGCGCTGGCCGCCCTGGCCCTGCCTGCCGCCGCGCTGCCGCTGGCCACGGCGGGCGCGCTGCCGCCCGCCACCCCCGAACAGGCCGCCACGCCGGAGCAGGCTGCCACGCCAGAGCAGGCCGTGGCGGCGCAGCAAGCCCTGGCCGCGGCCGCCACCGCCAAAACCGCCGGCGCCGCCGCGCTGCCGCGGGCCGGCACCGTGCAGGACACCGTTTCGCCCATTGGCACCACCATCGACCTGTTTGACTACTGGATCACCACCCGCGACGCGCCCGACAACGTAAACCCCGCCAACATGGACCAGGGTATCAACGCCGGGCACGCGCTGCAGTTTACGGCGTCGCCGGGGCGGGGGCCGGGCATCAACAACTATACCGGCAGCAGCGCGCCGCGCACCGGCATGGTGGAACGCACGCTGCAAAATGGCTACCCGCAGCTGACCCAGAGCGGCCAGAGCCTTGCTTACCTGTTCGACCCCGCCCAGCCCAACGCCGGCAAGCTGGCGTTTGCCAACGTGCGCGACCTTTTGCAGATCGACGCCGACAACTACTTTTACTACAACTGCCGCCAGAACTTTGCCCAGTTTGACGAGAGCGCCAACGCCTTTACGCTGTACGACAGCCCCGGCGTCTACCCGGGCGGGGCGTCCGGCCTTTTGGGGCAGTTTTTCCCCTTTAACCAGTACGACCAGGTGCGCGGCATGTACGCCACCAACGCGGCCATCAACCACTATTTCGGCGTCACCATGACCACCCGCTTTGTGCAGCAGCCCTACGGCACCGTGGAGGGCGAGCTCGGCGGCACACCGGTGACGTACGAGTTTTCCGGCGACGACGACGTGTGGGTGTTCATCGACGGCGTGCTGGTGGGCGACCTGGGCGGCATCCACGACGCAGCGTCGCTGACGATCGACTTCAGCACCGGGGCCGTCACCGTCAACGGCCAGCCCGACGGCACGCTGCAGGATAAATTCACCGCCGCCGGGCGGCCCTGGGCGGGCAGCGGCGCTACCTTTGCCGACGACACCTACCACACGCTGAAATTCTTTTACCTGGAACGCGGGAACTACGACTCCAACATGCAGCTGAAGTTCAACCTCGTCTCCATCCCGCAGAGCGACCTCATCAAGGTCGACCAGACCGGCGACGCGGTGCCCGGCGCACAGTTTGCGCTGTACTACGCCCACGACGACTACACCTACGACGCGCAGGACCTGCTGGCCACCGGCACCACCGGGCCCGACGGCGCTTTTGTGTTCCAGAACCCCGACGGCACGCTGCTGAGTTTGAACAACCTCAAGGACGCGTACGGCGGCCCCGGCCGCACCGGCAAGTTTGTGCTGGTGGAGACCGCCACCCCCGCCGGGTACCGCAACCCCGGCCCGGTGGAGCTGTATTTCCCGCCCGATTTCCCCGAGCTGGCCACGCTGCTTTCGGCCAACCCCTGGCAGACCGGCGCCTACGCCAGCCCCACCGTGACCGTGACCCTGCCCGACCGGGTGCAGGACCTGCAGGGCAACGCCTACGACGCCGACGACGGGCTGTATTTTGCCGTGGTGCTCAAACGCCAGGACGCCGGCGGCGACGGCAGCGCGGCGCAAAGCGACTGGTACCCCGTTTCGGGCGAGGCGATCGCCGGCTGGCAGGTGGCCGGCAGCACAAGCCTGGACGCCGTTTTGCAGGCCGCCCGCGCCGACCACTACGTCTTTGCACTGGACAGCAGCGGCGCATACAAAAGCGAGCTGGACAACCTGCCCGGCGACATTTTGACCTACTACTATGTGCTGCTGGCCAACGGCCGCCTGACGGCGGACAACGCCCAGTACACGCTGGGCTTTTACCGCACCAGCGCGCCCAGCCTGGCCGACGCCACGCCGCAGAACACCGTGCGCCTGGCCACCGCCGCCCCGGGCGGCGGCGCGTTTGAGCGTGAGTTCGCCGTGCGCCTGTATGTGCCCAACGTGAAAAACTACCTGTTTGTACAAAAGGTGTCGGAGGACGGCGCCCCGCTGGAAGGCGCGGAGTTTGCGCTGTACCGCGCCGCCGACGTGACTGACGGCGCCGTAGACCCCGGCGCGCAGCCCTTTGACACCGTGACGACCCGCGATTTGAGCCAGGCTGCCGGGGATGTGGTGACGCTGGAGGGCGGCGGCGCGTTCCCCGCCGGGCAGCCGGCGCTGCCCGCCGGCACCTACTACTTACAAGAACTGCAGCCCCCTGCCGGGTATGCGCCCAGCGACGAATTGACCGAGGTGATCGTGGACAACACCGGCGTGTACGCCGATGCCGGCGACGCCGGGGACGATGTGACGGTGCTGCTGAGCGTGGGCAAGATCGTGCGCAGCATGCTGCAGTTTGCCGTACCCGACAACATCAACACGACGCTGAGCGATGTCTACGCCGCGCTGTACACCGCCGCGGGCTACCCCGCCGGGGCGGGCGCCGACTGGCCGGGCTGGAACGCCGCGGGCGATGCGCCGCTGGCGCTCTCGTATAACGGCAGCGACGAAGTGCTGGAATACGGCCCCACCACCCCCGGCGGCCCGGTGTACTTTGCCGTGCAGGCCGGCTGGGCACAGCTGCGCATCACCCAGAACTATGCGGGCGGCCAGGGCCCGGCCTACAAGACCGACCTGGGCAGCCAGGACCTGACCGCGCTGTTTGCGCGCAGCACGGTGGTGCGCGTGCGCAACCAGTCCACCCGGCTGGTGCTGCAAAAGGTCGTGACCGGCCCGTATGGCGAGACTGCGCGCGAATTTGCCTTTACGCTGACGCTGCGCGACGCGCAGGGCGCGCCGCTGGCCGGGGATTTTGGCGGCCTGCGCTTTGCCGCCGACGGTACGGCGCACGCCGCGCTGGCCGACGGCGGCGAGGTGACGCTGCGCGGCCTGCCGGCCGGGGCGGTATGTACGATCGAGGAAGCGCCGGCCGCCGGGTATGAGACGACGGTGCAGGTGGACGGCGGCGACGCGCAGCCCGGCCCCGCCGTGACGGTGACGCCCCCGCCGGGGCTGACCGCCGTGGTGTTTACCAACCGCAGCACCCGCACCCCGCCCACCCCTGCGCCGGGCAGCGGCGGCACGGCGGCCCCCGCCCCCAGCGCCGCGCCCGCTGAGCCAACGCCCGCCCCCGCGCCAAGCGCCAGCCCCAGCCCGCCGCCCGCCAGCACGATGCCCGGCGGCACGCCGCCCACCGGCGACGCCGCGCAGCCCACACTGTGGGGCGCGGCCGCCCTGGCCGCGCTGGCCGCGCTGCTGTGGTTGGCGCGCCGCCGGGCCTGAGCGCAAACCAAAGCGCAAAAAGCGGGCCGCCCCTGCCGGGGGCGGCCCGCTGATTTTTTGTCACGCCCGTTTGGCGGCCAACGCGCGCCAGGCAAGGCCCGCGGCCAAGCCGATGGCTGCCGGGCACACCCAGCCAAAGCCCTGGGCGTACAGCGGCAGCCAGCGCCCGGCCGCCGCCAGCACGGGGGCCAGGTGCAGCGCGCCTTGCGCGGCGGCGGGCAGCGCGCCCAAAAGGTCGAACACCGCCGCCACCGCCGCGCAGCCGATGGCGCAGCGCAGCACACGGCGGTCGTTGCCGAACGCCCGCCCGCCGAGCGTAAGCAGGATCAGCACGATGGACAGCGGGTACAAAAACATCAGCACCGGCTGCGACCACGCCAGAATGGCGTCCAGCCCCAGGTTGGCGATGAGGAAAGAAACGGCGCAAAACCCCACCGCCCACACCGGGTAGCGCGGCCCGGCCGGGAACATCTGTACAAAGGTCTCGCCGCAGCTGGCGATGAGCCCCACCGCTGTTTTGAGGCAGGCCACCGTGACGGTGGCCGCCAGGATCAGCGCACCCGCGCCGCCAAAGTAATGCGCGGCGATCTGGGCCAGCGCTTCGCCGCCGTTGGCCGCGGCGGCAAACTGCCCGCGGCTTTGCGCACCGACGATGGTGACGAGCAGGTAGATCGCCGCCATGAGCAGCGAGCTGAACACCCCCGCGCAGACCGTATTTTTGGCCACGTCGGCAGGCTGCCGCACGCCCAGGCCGCGGATGGCGTGCACGACGATGATGCCAAACGCCAGGCTGGCCAGCGCGTCCATCGTGTCGTAGCCTTCCAGCAGGCCGGTGGAAAACGCCGCCGTCGCATACGCCCCGGCAGGTTCGATCTGCCCCGCATCGCCCAAGGGCGCGGCCAGCGCGCGCACCACCAGCACCCCCAAACAGCACAGAAACAGCGGGTTGAGCACCTTGCCGATCCAGGTCAGGATCTGGCCCGGGCGCAGCGCGAACCACAGCACCGCCGCAAAAAACACCAGCGAGAACACCGCCAGCGCCGCTGCCTGCGGCACGCCGGGCAGCAGCTGCTGCACCCCGACGGTGTAGGCCACCGTGGCGCAGCGCGGGATGGCGAAAAACGGCCCGATGGTGAGGTAGAGCGCACAGGTGAAAAACAGCCCGTACCGCCGCCCCACCCGGCTGCTGAGGGGCAGAAGGCCTTCCTCCTGGCTGACGCCCAGCGCCGCCACGCCCAGCAGCGGCAGCCCGACGCCGGTGATGAGGAACCCCGCCGACGCCGTCCACAGGCTGCGCCCGGCCAGCTGGCCCATCGACGCCGGGAAGATCAAGTTCCCCGCGCCAAAAAACATGCCGAACAGCATGCTGGCCACCGCCAGCCGCTGCCGCCAGGTGAGTTGTTTCATGGTATGGCCCCCTTGCGCCTTGGTGGTTCCATTATCGTGCGGCGCGCGCACCGCGTAAAGGCGGGCGCGCAGACGCCCCGCGGCCAGCCGGCCGCGGGGCGTACACGCAGAACATTACAGCGCCATTTTGTAAACGTTGTACATATCTTCCTCATACAAAACGCGGGCCGCGCCCTTGCTGCCGCCGCAGGCGGCCGCACAGCTGGCGGCCATGGCGCGCAGCTGGTCGTCGGTGGGGGCGATGCCAAGCTCCCGCATGTTGGTGGGCATGCCGATGCTGCGGTAGAAATCCTCCATCGCGCGGATGCCTTTTTCGGCGGTCTCGGCGTCGGTGGCGCCGGGCTCGACGCCCATGACGTTGACGGCGTAGCGCACAAAGCGCGGCAGGATGCTGCCGCAGACATACCGCGCCCAGCTGGGCCAGACGGCGGCCAGGCCGGCGCCGTGGGTGACGTCGAACATGCCGCCCATCTCATGCTCCAGCATATGGGTGACAAAGTCGCTCTCGCCGTTGCCGCAGCCGGTCAGGCCGTTGTGCGCCAGCGAACCCGCCCACATGATCTCGGCGCGGGCGTCGTAGTTGGCGGGGTCGGCGTGCAGGATCTTTGCGTTTTCCATCACGGTGCGCAGCAGCGCTTCGGCGATGGCGTCGGTCAGTTCCAGGTTGCCCATCGAGGTAAAGTACCGCTCCATCGTGTGCATCATGATGTCGGCACAGCCGCTCTCGGTCTGGTAGTCGGGCAGCGTCAGCGTCAGTTCGGGGTTCATCACCGCAAATTTGGGGCGGGCCAGGTCGTCGTCGTAGGCGCGCTTTTCTTTGGTATTTTCATTGGTGATGACGCAGCTGTTGCTGGACTCGCTGCCCGCGGCGGCGATGGTCAGCACCGAGGCCACCGGCAGGCAGGCTTTGGCCGTGCGTTTGCCCGCAAACAGCTCCCAGACGTCGTGTTCCGGCTCGGCCAGGCCGTAGGCGATGGCCTTGACGGTATCGATGACCGAACCGCCGCCCACCGCCAGCAGGAAGTCCACGCCCTCGCGCTTGCCGAGCTCGATGCCCTCGTACACTTTGCCCAGGTGGGGGTTGGGCACGACGCCGCCCAGCAAATGGCAGCCGAGGCCGACCGCGCGCATCGGTGCGACGACGCTTTCCAGCAGGCCGCTTTGGACGACGCGCTCACTGCCGTAGACCACCAGCACCTTGCTGCCGTGGTATTTCTGCACATAGCGCGCCGTCTCGGCGTGGGTGCCGCGGCCAAAGACGATCTCGGTGGGGGAATAGAAGGTAAAATTGTTTGCCATATGGCGTCACCGTTCCTTTCTGCATACCGGTATGCGGCGGGCGTGCGCCGCCCGCCATTGCTGCTTCCAGTATACCACACCGGGCGGCAAAAGCAACCGCCTGCGCCCGGGCGGGGCGGGAAAATGCAGCCGCAAAAAAGCCGGCCCCTGCCGTATGGCAGGGGCCGGCCCGGTCTGTGGTTTTACAGCAGGCTGCGGTAGAGTTCCTTGATCTCCTCGACGCTGGTGTCGCGCGGGTTGCCGGGGCAGCAGGCATCGGCGAAGGCGGACTCGGCCAAAAAGTCGATGTCCTCCTCTTTCAGGATGCCCTTGAGGTCGGTGGGGATGCCCACGTCGGCAGAGAGCTGCTTGACGGCGGCAATCGTGGCATCGGCGGCGTCGGCATCGCTCATGGCGTCGATGCCCGCCACGCCCATCGCCTTGCCGATGGCGCGGTAGCGGGAACCCGCCACGCCCTTGTTGTATTCCAGGCCGGTGGGCAGGATGATGGCGCAGGCCACGCCGTGCGGGGTATCATACAGGGCGGACAGGCCATGCGCCATGCTGTGCACGATGCCGAGGCCGACGTTGGAGAAGCCCATGCCCGCGATGTATTGGCCGAGCGCCATGCCCTCGCGGCCATCGGGGGTGTTCTGCACCGCGCCGCGCAGGTTCTCGCTGATGAGGCGGATCGCCTCGAGGTGGAACATATCGGAGATGACGCAGGCGCCCTTGGTGATGTAGCCCTCGATGGCGTGGGTCAGGGCGTCCATGCCGGTGGCGGCGGTCAGGCCCTTGGGCATCGAGGCCATCATGTCGGGGTCGACGACGGCGATCTCGGGGATGTCGTTGGTGTCGACGCAGACGAACTTGCGCTTTCTTTCGACATCGGTGATGACGTAGTTGATGGTGACTTCGGCCGCAGTGCCGGCGGTGGTGGGCACGGCGATGGTGAACACCGCGTGCTTTTTGGTGGGGGCGACGCCCTCGAGGCTGCGCACATCGGCGAACTCGGGGTTGTTGGCGATGATGCCGATGGCCTTGGCGGTATCCATGGCCGAGCCGCCGCCGATGGCGATGATGCAGTCCGCGCCGGAAGCCTTAAACGCTTCGACGCCGTGCTGCACGTTCTCGATGGTGGGGTTGGCCTTGATGTCGGAGTAGACCTCGTAGGGGTAATTGTCGGCGTCCAGCAGGGCGGTGACCTTGCCGGTGACGCCGAACTTGATGAGGTCGGGGTCGGAGCAGACGAAGGCCTTTTTGTAGCCGCGGGCGTTGAGCTCGGGCAGGATGTTCGCGATGGCGCCATGGCCATGGTAGGAAATGGTGTTGAGGACGATACGGCTTACCATAGGGCATTTCTCCTTTGTGTTGTTGTGCGGCACGGGCCGGGCGCCCGCTGCCTGGTTACTTGTATCATACCACGCCGGGGGGCGGCGCAGGCAATGCATCAATCCAAAAATTCTTCGTTGAGCTGGACGCCGAAGTCGCGGGCGATGGCGCGCAGGTCGTCGTCGCGGATGGTCTGGCGGATCAGCCCGCCGCCCATCGAGAGGACCTTGACGTAAATTTCGGCGCTCTTCTCGATGGTATGGGCGAGGCCGAACGTCGTGTCGTAGTCGGGGCCGGAGGCAAACAGCCCATGCTGCGCCCAGACGGCGGCCTGGTAGTGCTTCATCTTTTCGCTGGTCGCCATGGCGATGTCCGCGCCGCCGGGCACCATCCAGGGGCAGACGCCGACGCCCTCGGGGAAGACGACGGGGCACTCGGTCGCGCTCTGCCACAGCGCGCGGGAGAAATCGCGGTCGGTCAGCGGCAGGATGTAGGTCAGCGCGATGACGTTGGTGGCGTGGCAGTGGTAGATGACGCGGTTGGCGCCGCCCGTGGCCGCCTTGCGCACGCTGTGGTTCATGAAATGGCTGGGGAACTCCGACGTCGGGCGCGCGCCCTCGGCCAGGCCCCAGACGATGCGCCAGGCATCGCCCGCCTCGTTGATCTCGACGATGCCAATGCTGTGGAGGGGGTCGGGCTCGACGTTGCGGAAGTATTTGCCCGAGCCGGTCGTGATGAAGTACTCGCCGGCAAGGTTATCTGCCTGGACGCCCATTTTGACCCACTCGCGCGGGGCCGCGTCAAAGTAGGGGCGGCAGGCGGCGACGTCGGCCTCGGCCATGCGGTAGGTCAGGTTGCCGCCGTTGCGCTCGTGCCAGCCCTGCAGCCAGCCGTCGTTGCACATGCGGATAAAGCCCTGGACGCAGGGGATCTCGGTGATGCTCATAGAAAACGCTCCTTCCCGAAAATAGAAACAAAGAAACATTGCGCTGGGCCGCGCCATACAGCACAGCCAAACGATACAAAGGACCGCAAACGTTCTGCCCGGCACACGTTTTTGCGGCGGGCGTGAACGCCCGCCCTACCATGCGCCCGGCCACAGACCGTTACCGGGTGACGATGTCCACCGGCACGTTGAAGATCTTGGCCACTTTCAAAATCGTGTCGATGTGGCGGCCGGGCGCGGCGGCCATGTGGTGGGTGGGGCCGGCCTCGCTCCAGCGGTTGCAGAATTCCCGCGCGCCGCAGGCAAAGCGGGTGCGCATGTTGGTATCGCCGAAGGTGAAGATGGGGCCGTCCTCGTTGACGCCCTCGGCCGCGACGAACTTGAAGCGGCCGTCCTTGTCCTGCGTGATGGCGAGGTAGGTCACGGGGCCAAGGTGGGGGTAGAACTGCGTCAGGTAGCCGCCGCCGGTCTTGCCGTGGAACACCGGCACGATCTTCATCGTCGGCTTTTGGGCCGAGATATCGGCGTCGCCGGACCCCGAATGCCCGATGATGCAGATATCCTTGTCAAAATCGATGGAGTACATCTCGGACAGCTGGCCCGCCCCGGCGATGGTCTTTAAGATGGACATCGCCATGGCGACCTTGATATCGCCCTCGACCGCGCAGGCCACGCTCTGCTTGATGAGCATCGAGAACGCGGGGATCAGCATGGAATCCAGCACGCCGGCCGCGCCCTTGGCAAAGCCGTCGTAGTGCGAGGCGATGAAACCGATATGCTCCTGCTTGACCCACTCTTCAAACGCGACGACGTAGCGCGCCATATCCCACACTTTTTCGATGGTGCCGCCGCCCTCGATGTCGAAGGTGTCCAAAATATCCTGCGCCTTGGCGCGGATGGCGGCTTCGTCGGTGATGTGATCGGCGATGGCCCACATCTTCTCCCAGTCGAACTGTTTGGTGTACAGCCACATGCGGTGGTAGAGGTTGGTCTCGTCGATGTACAGGTCCATCATGCCGGGGTAGGGCCGGCCGATCTGCGCGAGGTTCAAATCGCGGAAGCGGCGGCGCACCTGGGCGGCTTTGCACCAGTCGGCAAGCTCGGCCTCGACGGCAGGGTCGCCGCCCTCCACCACGCCGGTGATGACGGCATGGCGCTTGCCGGCGCGCTCAAGGTCGGCCACCATCTCGCCCACGGCGCCGCAGGCGTACAGTTCGCCCAGCCATTTGGCGGTGTCGGTGTGGGCGTAGTCAGGCGCGCGCAGTTTCTGGACGTTGACCAGCACCACCGGCACGTCCAGGTCGCGCACGGCGGGCAGCATGTTGTAGCTGGTGGCGTAGGTCAGCAGCTGCAGCACGACGAGGTCGACGTCGGCGGCGCGGAACTTGTCGCCCGCGGCCTGGGCCAGCTCTTTGGTGGTGACGATGCCGCCGTCCACCAGCTCAACACTGGCGGGGAGCATCGTTTTAAAGTGGGCGTACTGGCTCTCAAACTCCGGCACCAGGCTGGGGAACTGCGGCAGGTACGCGCCCAGCGCGATGGCGAATACGCCCACGCGGGCTTGGGTCGGGATCAACGGCGTTGTCATTGCGGGTTTACCTCCTGGATCGTAAAACTGTTGCGGATGGCGTCGCGGGCGGCTTGCAGGCTGGCAAATTCGCCCGCGGCGAGAAACTGGACCATCAGGTTGCCGAGGGCCGTGCCCTCGGTGGGGCCGGCGCAGACCGGCAGGCCGGTGGCGTTGGCGGTCCTCTGGTTCAAGTAGTCGTCCTGGCTGCCGCCGCCCACGATGTTGACGCTGGTGCAGGTCTTGCCGGTCAGCGTTTGCAGCGTTTGCACGGCGCGGCGGTAGTCGTCGGCCAGCGAATTGTAGATGGTCTGCATCACCTCGCCGGTCGTCTGCGGGGCGGGGTAGCCGGCGTCCACACAGGCGGCCGTGACCTCGTCGATCATCGACGCCGGGGCCAAAAACCGCGCGTCGTCGGCGTCCACCAGGCCGGGGAAGGCGCTGGCTTCCCTGGCGGCGGCGATCAGTTCGGGGAAGGACGGGCGCGTGCCGGTCTTTTCGCCCAGTTCGCGCCGCACGCTCTGGATCATCCACAGACCCATGATGTTTTTGAGGTAGCGGTAGGTGCCGCCGTAGCCGCCCTCGTTGGTAAAGTTGGCGGCGCAGCTTTCGGGCGTCGTGATGGGGGCGCGGTTTTCGACGCCCAGCAAACTCCAGGTGCCGCTGGAAAGCGTGACGGCATTTTCGTCCCGCGCGGGCACCGCCAGGTAAGCCGAGCCGGTGTCGTGGGTGGCGGGCAGGATCACCGTGCAGTCAAAGCCGACCTCGGCCTGCACAGCGGGCGTCAAGCCGCCCAGCACGCTGCCCGGCATGCGGATGGGCTGGAAGATGCCCCGCGGCAGGCCCAGCCTGGCGATGAGCTCATCGTCCCAGTCCCGGCTTTTGGCCCCCACCAGCGCGGTGGTGGAGGCGTTTGTGTACTCGTTGGCGGCGACGCCGGTCAGCTTGTAGTTGAGGTAGTCCGGCACCATCAAAAAGGTTTTGGCCGCGGCCAGCTGTGCGGGGTGCTCGCGCCCGAGCGCCGTGAGCTGGTAGGCCGTGTTGAACGGCTGGTACTGGATACCGGTGCGGGCGTAATGTTCGGCAAAGGGCAGCGTCCCCGCCAGCCGGTCGCGCTCGCCCGCCGTGCGCCCGTCGCGGTAGGCGACGGTATCGCCGAGCAGCTGCCCGGCTTCGTCCAGCAGCACAAAGTCGACGGCCCAGGTGTCGATGCCCAACGTCGCGGGCGTGTACCCGGCATCCCTGCAGGCTTTCAGGCCCGCCAGCACGTTCTGCCACAGGCGGTCCATCTCCCAGCAGAGGTGGCCGTTTTTCTCCACAAGGCGGTTTTCAAAGCGGTAGACTTCTTTCAGGTGCATGCGGCCGTCCTGCACCCAGCCGACGATGTGCCGGCCGGAGGACGCGCCGATGTCGATGGCAAGATGGTAGGTCAAAGGTGTACCCCCTCCCGGTTCGTTTCTGCTTTTAGCATACCAGACCCGGCGGCAAAAAATAAGCGCGTGATTTACAATAAAATCACGCGCTTAGTTAAGCGAAACAGCCCTATTTGTCGCTGTTGCACAAACGGGCCCGGTATTCTTTTGGCGTTATGCCGAATTGTTTTTTGTAGAGGCTGTAAAAGTAGCTGGTCGTCTCGTACCCGACGGCCTCGGCCACGGCCTGCACGGGCAGGGCGGTGGTGCGCAGCAGCCGCTGCGCGCGGTCGAGGCGCTTTTGCTGCAGCAGTTCTTTAAAGGTGCTGCCGGTGGCCTGGCGGACCAGCGCGCTGACATACGGCAGCGAGACGTGGTACTGCGCCGCCACGCGGGAAAGGCTTGCCCCGCGGCAGTCGTCCTCGATCTCGCGCAAAGCGGCCAGCACCAGCGGGCTGCCCTGGCCGGGTTCGGGAGGGATCTCGATGCAGCCGGGGTGATCCAGCAGGTCCAGCAGCAGCAGCGCCATGCGCAGCTGGTTGGCGCGGCGCGCGCCGGGCTCGTTTTGCAGCAGGCTCCAGACCATGCTCTCGACCAGGTTTTGCACCGGCAGCAGCCCCGCGGTGTGGCAGACCAGGTGGCTGATCTCGGCCCCGCCGCTTTGCAGCGTGCCCAGCAAAAACCGCCCCAGCAGGTTGGAGGTGCCGATGACCGAAAACGCAAAGTCAAAAAACTGCGGCAGCACAATAAAATTGACCGCCACATCCCCGGCGTCCGCCCGCTGGATGGCGTGGCTGGCGCGCTGGTTCAAAAACAGCAGTTCCCCCGCGTGCAGGTGCACCGGCGTGCCGCCGATGAGGTGGGTGGTCTGGCCGGTACACATGTACATGATCTCGACATAGTCGTGGCTGTGCCGCGGGAACGCCACGAACCGCGTGTGCGGCCGGATGGTGATGAGCTGCCCCTGCCGCAGCAGCTTGGCGGCCTCGACGGCAAAGCCGTGGCCGGTGGCGTACAGCGTGCGGTCCAGCGGCGCGCCGTCGCGCAGGGCGCGCTCTTCCGGCGTGATGCGCGCAAGTTCGCGCAGCAGTTCTTCTTTCACGGCGTGCGCCCCCTTCCCTGCCTATCATACACCCGCGCGCGCCCCCCTTGCAAGGGGCGGCCGGATGTGGTACGCTGGAAAAAACCAATGGGAAAGGATGCGTTTGCCATGCGCCGCAACGACCGCGCGATCCCCGATTTTGCCGCCATGCTGGCGGTGGTGCGCCAGTGCGACTGCTGCCGCCTGGGGCTTGTGGAAAACGGGGAAGCCTACATCGTGCCGCTGAATTTCGGCTGGGAAGCCGAGGGTGAGACGCTGACGCTGTATTTCCACGGCGCGGCCGAGGGGCGCAAACTGGCGCTGCTGCGCCAAAACCCTGCCGTCAGTTTTGAGATGGACACCGCCCACCGCCTGCTGCCCGGCGCGACCGGCTGTGCGTACAGCTACGCCTACCGCTCGGTCATGGGGCGCGGCGTGGCCGAACTGCTTACGGACGATGCCGAAAAGCGCCACGGCCTGCAATGCGTGCTGGCCCACTGCGCCCGCCGCCGCGACCTGCCGCTGGACGCGCGCATGGTGCGCGAGACGGCGGTGATCCGCCTGCGGGTGACGGCCTGGACCGCCAAAGCCCACGAAGCGCCGT